>JAUIHO010000200.1 GCA_030432035.1 Phycisphaerae bacterium | reverse complement strand
GCGATTTGATGAACGCATCGGTCGGCGTGCTCGCCGTTTCGGCCAGCCGTCGCGCTTTATCCACCAATGCCCGCTGCCCAAACTCCGATTCATCGTCGATGGGTGGCAATGACTGCCGGACGTTTTGAAGCCAGAGGGGTGGTTTTTTTTCACTCTGTATACGCCCGGTCGGATCGACGTACCCTTCGGCGTCTGTGCGCGGTCCGAGCAGCGGCTGATCGCCATCGCGACTGCCAGGTATCGTGATACGCTCGGGTGTGTCTTTGAATTGCGGTGGGGGTAACAATGTCGAAGTCGAGAACCCATCGAACCGAAACGGCGTGAGTCTGCCTTGATCGTCTTCAAGGTTTGATGGCGCAACCGTCCGCGTCGGCGGCGTCAATTGAATCGCCTTCGCCGTCTCGATACCACCCTGCAACTCGTTTTCACTGGGTATCCCTTGGGCTTCTGGCGTTAAGGGTGTGAAGCTGAGGGCGTCGCGGGTGAGACCGCCGAGGGTGGTGCCGGCGCGGGATAGGAGGCTAGGGCCGTCGTCGGTATTGATAGCTGGAGGGGGCTCAATCGCTGGCGCATCAAATCCTCGTTGAAATCCCCGGCTACTCAGTAGCGACCGACTTTCGCTAACCGATTCCGAATTATCAACAGTCTCCGACTCAACCGTGCTGTCGTCAGTATCAAATCCGCGACTGAATCCGCGCGCAGACAACAACGACCTGCTTTCAGACTCAGGTTGGCGTTTCTTCTTTTCGTTATTTAACAGTGGATAATCCACCATTAACCCCTTTGTTGTACCCAAGGCGGAAGTCCTGAATTGCCCTGTCCTCGGCGATCCGCTGGTACATAGCCGTAATACTCGTTCCATTCGTTCATCAGATTTTCGATCTGCGTCAACGAAAGGCGTTTACCGTTGGTGCGAAGGAAGTCATCAAAGATGGCGTTGACTTGATCTGGATTACGCTTCACGCGCGATTCAACAGACTCCAGTAAATCGCCGTACTCTTGCCCTTGTAGGGGTTGCCCGCGCGCCGCCTCATCTTCCCGAATGTTGTTGCGGGTCTGAACTTCGTTGGTGCGGGCGGCGTTCAAATCGGCCGAAGAAGTAAGGCGATTTCCTTCAAGGCGCTGATTGGTGAGTGCGCCGGGCTGTAATTCTTCGGCCCTACGATTGTCACCCTGAGACTTGAATCCACGTTGTTGATTGGCAAACCCTGCTGTGCGTTCTTTGAACGCCTTCGGGGCCGTCAAAGCGTTAGTCTGGTTGGCGTCGGCAAAATTCTTAGCGCCGGCACCTAGTTCGCTATATCCCTCAATCGGCGTCAAATACCGTGTCCGTGCGGTATCCGCTTCGATGTCGCCTTGCCGTGCACGCTCGGTCGCGATGCGCGCAGTATCGAGTCCGCGTAACGTTTCATTCCGAGCGAGGTCCAACCCAAACTGCGCATTCCGCAATGGATTTAATGCCGTGCTCGACAGATAGGTGCCGAGATAGTTCTGGCCGGTCAGTCCGCCTAAAGCGCCAAGCAATGCACCGGTCCCCGCGTTGGGTCCGCGCAACGGTCCGGGTCCAAGCGTGACAGGGCGTTCGATACGTGGTGTCGTCGGTTGTGGCGCGACGATGGAATTGCCCGCCACAATCGACGCGCCCGGATTGCCGGGTGTCGAAAACTCGGGACCGCCCGCTAGCCGCGGCGAACCGTTCGGTAAAGATGATTTGCCTTGCGGCGTGATGCCAGTAAGGCCGGGGTTCAAGTTCGCAGCCGGTAGGTTGGTGCTCGCCGACGAATAGTCGGTGGGTGTGGATAGTAAGGCGTTATTGGTCTGGGTGATTAGCGACGGGCTATCGAAACCGCCTACTGGTAGCGGTGTCGGAACATTCGCGGCAACGGTCGGGGCAACATTGGTGTCCGCGCCGGTCGCCACGTCCGGAATCACTTCTAAGCCACTGGTCGCACCTTCGGCCAAGGCGGGGGCCGTCGCATCGACAACACCTTTGCTGGCAGCGTCGAGTCCCGTCGTTGCCGCTGCACCGCTTGCGCCCGCGCCCAAGGCCGCGCCCGCGCCGGCACCTGCGGCGGTCGAGATGCCAGCCGTAATCAACTGATTCGTGAATGCGTCTTGTTGGGCTTCTTTCTGTGCTTGGCGTTGCCGCTCTTCGGCGCGACGCTGTTCGCGCAACTGCCGCCGAAACTGCGTCCCCCGCTGCTGGCGATTGAGCGCGCTATTCAACAGGTTCGCACTAATGCCTCGGCCTTGCTGGCCGGTGGCAAACAATGCTGGTAAGAATGATGGGGCCATGATCGCGCTCCTACGTTTTGATCCATGCAAAGATGCGGATGCCATCTACCGGCGTGCTCGCGCCGGTGGCGAATTCCTGTAACCGGTTGCCGGTGCCTTCATCTTCCGATGCCAAGCGGATATAGCCGTTGTTGTGCGCCGGGAGCTTGAACGTCTCGACGGTCGGCTCGTCCTGCGTCGATGCCGACCCGATGGCCGCGTAAAGGTTCGGGTAGTCGGCCTTGCGTAATTCGAGATCGGGGATCCACGGCACGAAGCCGGGCATCTGGTTGATGTCGCCCGTGCGGTCGTACTGCCGTAGCGATAGCTTGATGTCGCCGGGCTGATAATTGACCGCCGCCAGTGTGGCCACACTCAACACGGACTTCAGTGCGTTGGCGATGGCGACGAATTTCTCTTTCAAGAACCGGCCCATAAAGCCGCTGTCGCCCGCGCGGTTCTGCAATGCGCCAAGGTCTGCGTCCATGAATTGCGGATCGATGGGGACTTGGTTAGAGCCGTACGTTGGCATTACAACGCCCCCGCCATTTCGACTTCGATCTCACGCCCGACCAAAACCGGATGATCCTGATCGTCCGCCTGCGTGCCGCTGATGGTCGCTTGCACGGTTCGCACGTTGTTGCCGTCCAGCCGCATTTCAATGAGGCCCGCCGCGTTCAACGTCTTCGAAGAATGCGCGACGTCGGTCTCTTTGCGTTCGGTTTGGAATCGGTGTTGGAACGTGACCGCCGCCGCCGTCGCGCCGTATTCGATCTTCTCGAATGCATAGGTCGCGCGCGGGATGTTTTTGCCCCGCAACGTGCCTAGGTCTTCGACCGGGCCGGTCATACTCCACGAGAAGGCCGATCCGTCGTCGCCCTTGCCGTCTTCCAGTGTGAACAGGTCAGCGGACGAATCGCTGAATACAGTGAGTGTTTTCCCTTGGCCGACACCGCTGGCCAGTTCGCGGATGACGTTGATACCCCACATCGGAATATCCCAGCGCGTCCATGCGCCGGTATCGAGGTGGTACACCAACTGGAATGGGCTATTGCTGGCCGCATTCTCATCGAGGAACAAGCTAAATATGATGCGCCGCTTTTCGGGATCGAGCGCCGCTGACGCGAAGTAGAAGTTGTCTTGGCCGGTTTCGAGGTTGTCGATGTTCTGCCACGTCTTGCGGACCACTTGACGAACGAGGTCGGTAATCCCCTGCGACAGCAACTCGACCGACGAACCGTTGAACCGATAGATGTCGCCGCGTCCGTTGGGCCACACAAGACTGCCGCTCAGTTCGGGGAGTGCTTCGGTCTCGACCACGCAATGCTTGCCAGCGCAGCCGCCCGCACCGGGCAGGCGTCGCGCTTGGTATGTTCCGAATTCCAGTAGGTCAGTGTTGACCAAGAATGCGTCATGCTCGGTGTGCAGCAACAGGTATGGCCCGAAACTTTTCAGGCTGGTGACGTGGTGATCGCTGGCTCGCGTGTTTTCTAGGGTGGCGAACGATGATTGCCGCACGCACTGGCCGCGAAATTCACCCGTCGCCGGGTCTGGCACTTCACTGTAAAACGCCCGCTGAATGCCTGCTTCATTGGGAACCCAATGGGCGCGGCTTCCGTGTACCTCAACATACTGCGCCCCTTCGGGCGGATAGTCGTAACGCGGTGCAATCGTGCTGGTTGCCGCCGTGCCGTCGTCTTCGCCGATCGCGTAGGTCAGCGTTTCCTCGAACTGGTTCTGTAAGTCGTACTCACCGACGAAACGAAAATCCGAATCGACCTGACCTTGCCCGTCCGGCGTCGTTCCGCTGCTGTAATCGTTGCCCAGTCGGCGGCGATACACACGCAGTCGGTCGCACAACAGGAACGGGATGCCGCTCGTGCTGCCTTTGTGGTAGATCGTGTCGGGGATCGCGTTGTAGATGTTGAACAGAATCTTCTGGCTCGATCCGCCGACTGTGACGCGCTTTAGCGGGCTGATGCGACTGCGCGGCGATTCGATGCCGAGAATACTGCTGCGGAACGTGGCGCAGTATTCGTAGATACCCGTCAGGTTTCCGCTCGGGCTACCGGTCGTGACGTTATCGAAGCTGATATGATGGGTCGCGCTGCTTCCCTCGTACTTCACATCGGGACGCGGCAATCCACATGGTAACAGGTAGATTTTATGTCCCGTTTCGGTGCCGCCCGTTTGGGTGGTCGCCAGTGTCGTCGTCCCAGTGCCGGATGTCTTCGTAACTGTGACCGCCTGACCTGACAGGTTGCCGATGAATTCAATGTCGAAGTATTCGCCCGCCCCACTGCCGGTCTTGTCAACGATGACCTGATCGACAGTGCCCAGCAATTCACTCAACAGTTGACGGCGGAACGTCTTCTCGGCAGTTCCTTGCGATAGTGTGCCGGTCGTCTGTCCGTTGACGGTCAGTGTGCAATCCGAACTGACGGTATCGAACGTCAATCGAATCTTATGATTGCCCATCACATAGTTGGCGAAGTATCCATTGCCCTCCCCGTTGGCGATCAGAACGCCACCTTTGGCGGTATTCAATGCGGTGCCGGTGTACGCGAAATCGGCGACGCCGTATTTGGATTGGAAGCCTGCTGCGGCGGCTGGGCCGGTATCGCGGTTATTGGTGCAAATTACAGCGGGATCGGTAGATATTGGCGCAACGTATCCGGTTGGCATGCCGAACGCTTCGCCAGTCGCCGGGAACCACGACACAAACTCGACACGGCTGGCACTCTCGTTGAATACTTGCGCGATTACCCAGTCGTCAGCGAACCCGCTAACACCTACAAGGCTGCGCTCAAGCGAGAATAGTGATGTGACGCGGGCGACGGAACTGATTGCGGGAATCTGATATATCTCATCGGTGCCGGTTTCGATACCAATGAAGTACAGCATCCGCGTATCAGCATCGAAGTTTATTTGTGTGATGTTCCCGTACGAACCGGAAAAGTAGGTGATCTGCTCGGTACCGTCTGTTTTGATCGACTTGATGGCCTTGGCGTTATCGTCCGTCCAGTAAATTCGACCGTCCGCGCTATCTACCGTAATGCCACGAATGTTTCCAACACCGGATGTGATCCATTCTTCTTCATTGGTGCCGTCAAGGTCCATACGCCAAATAGATGATGCGCCGCCGACGTCTCGGTCGGCGAAATAAACCTTGCCGCCCGTAGGATCGACACATACGGCCACCCACGACGAACCGGAATTGCTCGCCACTTGGGCTAGTCCTGCTCCCGTGCTGAGGGTCGCCATCCACAAAGATGATGCGGCGGTGGTTTTGGTCGCGTAGATGCGATCGTTCGTAACATCAATCGCGACGTCCGTGAAATCCGTCGTCGCGCCGGTCAATAGCGTGCTGGTCGATGGCGATCCTGTGCTGGCTGCGGCGATCTTCTCGATCTTGAAGTTACCGTCGTGCAGGGCGAGATAGAGGTTGTCGTTGTCGGCGTCATACGCGAGCCCGCGCGGGTCGGTCAGGCTACCGTAAATGGTGGTTTCGTTGTCTGCGTTGCTCGAATCGCGCCGACGTACTGCCGCCTCGTCGTATGAATAAAAGACGTATCCATTACCTGCGGCGATGCCGTTGTATCCATTCGTGATGGCTTCGCGTACGAACAACGTCGGCGCGGCCAGCAGTTGCATCGACGTTTTGTCCACATACCCCGGCCTCGGGCGCATCGACCCGCCGTCGTTCACCACGTTCAGCGCATCAACAAAATCCCCTTCCCGCAACTGGCGCGGCGAGATGAGGTCGTTGATCCCCCGATAGGGTCCGTTGAAGTACGGTTTAGCAAGGGTGGACGGCATTAGTACACCCTTTCCGGTATTTCGATGGGCTGCGGTCGGCGCGACAGTTCTTCGGTGGCCGTCTGCTGCAATTCACGCATCCATGCGGTCGCGAAGTTGGCCGTCGAACTATCTTTGTGGCCGATCAACACGAAAACGCTGTGTTGAATCACCAGTTCGTGATGCTGGTACGGGATGATGGCGTAGGTGTAGCCGTCGTACTCGCTGCCGGTCGGTATCTCGGGCGTAGTTATCAAATATTCCGCCGTGAAGTCTTTGGTAATCTGCTTCAACAGCTTCAACTTGAAGTCGTAGTACGTGATCGTGCCTGCTGAAACGGTCGGCGTGGGTACGCCAAGGTTCTTGAGATTGCCAGCCGCTGTGATGGTCCACGGTCCGCCCGTATCGCCGGTGACCGTGAAGTCGCCCGCCGTGACGTTTGACATCGCTTCGAGGGCGGCCAGCACATTGGCTGCCGTGATGGCGTTGCCCGAGTTGTCGATCGCCCCACTGGTGACGCCGCCAAACGTGATGGTGAAAGACGTGCTGGCAGCCGTGACCACCCATACCGTGTTCGGCTCGTGGGTGATCGTGTAGAGAATGCGATTGTCGTCATCAACGCCATACGGATAGCGGCGCTTGAGTTCCGGTATCTCAACTTCATCGACCCAGCGCGTTTCGTAAACGGTGTAGTTGTTGCTGTCCGGCTCTTCGGTGATCCACAACAACGCGGATAGATCGTCCACGCCGTACAGGGGGAATTCGGTCGTGGTGCCGTCGGCGCTGATGCTCAGGGTCTTACGGTTGCGGCGGGTGTTTTCGATGCGGCCAATCTTGTTGGAAACGTACTGCGCAGACAGATTCAGTTGCTGGTCCAACTCCGGGTCGGTCCAGTTCACCGAATTGAGATCGCCGATGCGGTCTCGCAATACTGTGCGCATGTTCCCGCGATTCATGCAACATCACCGTCCTACTAAAACACCCGATCACTGCACCAGTCTTCGCAAAGCATGTCGGTCTGCGATGCCAGCCAAGGCACGCAACCGCCTTGCGTCGGCACGATATAGATGTATGGATGTGTCATCTTCGAGGTTTCGTCGGGTCGTTGGAGCTCAAGGTATTGCCGCTTACCGTTCCATCCTTCACGCCAAACACGACGACCCGCTTTGAGTTCTTCGATGGCTTGGCCGAAATTCAATTCACTCGTCTTGGCTTTCGTGGGCATATTCCTTGGCGCACCGCGTTCAAGTCTGGTGTACCCCTTCTCAAACACTTCTGTCGGAGACCACGATGCATATCCGTCTTCATAAGAGACGTAATAGCCGGGGTCGTCGCCGTGGCGTGCGCTGACATAGCGATCAGCCCAACCCGGCTGCGTCGTAAATGGTCCGTACTGCTTTTCAGCAGGGGAAATCGTTGCAGACTTGTCCTCATGGATTTCCATTGCGGCGATCTTGAGCGCCCAAACCACTTTGTGGCATTCATATCGCGGGTATTCAATAAGGGCTGGTGTAACTGCCATCTGAATCTCCTGTTGGTTACTTACTGGGTGCTCTCCCATTGCCCGCTACGACTTCAGGGTCCACCTTCACCGTCGACGCGTCATCCTTGTTCAAAGGGTCTTTGCCGCGCTTCTTGCCTTCGCCACTGGGCTTGCGAATCGGCTGACCCTCCGATTGCTTCTTCGCGTTGGATTCGGCTTTCTTTTTGGCCGCCGCTTCTTCGGCGTCGAGTTCTTGGCGTTTGGCGTTGAATTCGGCGTTGAATTGCTCGGCCCACGGGACCAGGTTGTGGCCGCCCATGCCCGCCAGATGCGGCCACGATTCAAGGTCGGTGGCGGGTAGGCGCTTGATTGCCTTAGCGACCTCCTTCGAACCCGGAAGCGTGAAACTCTCGCGTTCGGCGGTGGATGCGTAATTGACGATGCCCGGCATGGTTTCGCGGTCGCCGAGGAAGCCAGCGTTTTTCATCCACGTCCACACCTGCTCGGCGATTGATTTCGTTGCCTGTTTCGGAAACACGGCGCAGCCGACGTTCTTGCGGTCTTTTAGCTTCTGAATGTATTCGTCGCTGACGGCATCGCCGATGACGTACACCCGTTCGCCGCCTTCGGCAGTCACGCCCGGTTGTCCGTTGGATACGGCCACATAGCGAAACTTTGCGAAGTGTCCGCGCCGTTGCATCAGGTGGGCCGCAACGCGACCGCCTACGCAGCCGGATTTGAAATAGACGATGGTTTCCGGTTTAGGTGCGCCTTGCATCCTCGATACCTCAGTTTGTGGCCGTGCCGACTCAGCATCGTGGTGGCTTCATCCCACCAATCGCGTGCCAGTTGGCGGCTATCCTTCTCAATGGTTTCTTGTCGCTGGGTGTTCGCTTCGACCGTCGTTTGCCGTATCCACTTCGCGCCCGCATCGCGGGTGTACCCCATGCGGGCCTTATCATGGGCTTTGAGCCAAGCGACGATTCCGCGTCCATGCCACGCATTTCGCGGGGCGCACGGCTTGCCGTTAGGCCAGCGTTCATCCTCTTTGAAGCACACTTGGCAATCGGGGTCGTTGCATCCGATGTTGACCTGACACGATTTCTCCAACACAAGGCAACCCTCGTGGATGGTGTAAACGTGCAGGCCGCAATACTCGGGGTCGTTTTCGTTCTTGGTGTATGGGTCGTAAATGAGTCGATAGTCGCGCGAGATTTCTCGCAGGTCACGGCACACGTCCGGATACCGAATGGATGGATCGAAGCCCGTGGATGGGATAACACCCACGGGCCGACGATCCACTGGTATCAACGCACGGCGTCCGTTTTCTTCGTAGCACCAACGGCGTAGCAGTTGGTCACGAACCACCGAATCATTGTTAGAACCCGCTTCGAACATTAGGAGGCTCGCACTCCTATGTCGTTGGTCGGGTACAAGATGACCGCGCCCGAGACAATGCCGTCATTATGACCGGCACCATGCTTGGTCGAGCCCAACCAAATCGATTCGCCGTTCTGGATGACCGGCAAGCCGGGGAACGACTTACTCGTGCGACGGGTCGCGGCTTCATCGCCCGTCATGGCCGTGCCTTTGACGTACACCACTTTGTGCAACGCCGTGGATGAGGCGGTCAACGTGGTGTAAAGGTGAATGCCGTCCGGGTCGAGCGTGCCACCCTCGGCGGCAGCCCCCAGCAACAGCGTGCCGAAGTTGTCGGTCGCGTCCGAGGCTTCCTGCCAAGAGAACACCAACCCGGCCACGACGTAATCGATCGAGTGCGCGACGCCGATGATGTTCGACGTATTGGCACCCGACGTATCGAAGTCGATGGGGCCGAAC
>JAUIHO010000199.1 GCA_030432035.1 Phycisphaerae bacterium | reverse complement strand
CTCGCCACCAAGCCCGGGCAGGACGCCGTCGATGTCCGCGACAAGCGCCAAACGATGCGGCAGGCCCATGAACTGTTGCAACGCTTCAATGATGACGTCTTTGCCAACGCCCAGTTGCGACGCGATCGCAAACGCACCGGCGGCATTCATCAGATTGTGTCGCCCGGGAATTGGCAGCGTTACCTCAGTAGCGATACCCTCACCATTCGCATCCGTCACGCAGATACAACCGTTGTCATCGACGCCAAACCACCAACGTGCCGCGCGGCAGTCGGCCAATTGCGGCATTTGCCCTTCATCAAATTCGCTCGGCAACAACAACGCATCATCGCCCGTCATGCAGCGAAACAACTGCGCCTTCGCATCGGCATACGCAGCCATATCGCCATGCCGATCCAGATGATTCTCTCGAATATTCGTGATCAACCCGACGTGCGGTCGAAAGTTCAGCCGCTGCGCGTCTTCCAACTGAAAGCTGGATAGCTCTAAAACGACCACATCATCGGCGTTCATATCGTCGAGCTTTTGCAGCAGCGACGCGCCGATATTCCCGCCGACATACACGCGCCCATGCGACCAACCGTCGGTCGTGGACGCCGCCTCCAAAATCTCCGCGACCATGCCTGTCGTCGTGCTCTTACCCGCCGAACCGGTAATCCCGACGATCTTTGCCGGGCAGCGTTCGAGAAACAAATTCATCTCGCTCGACCACGGCACGCCGCGTTGCACCGCCACATTGAAGAAGGCGGAGTTGCGACGATCCACCGCCGGGCTCTTCACCAGCAGCTTGCAATCGTCGAGCAACGCATCGTCGTGACCGCCCAAACACAACTCGACAGGCAAGTCCGCGATGCGCTCCACACTCTCCGCCAATGCGGTTTCATCGGCAAGGTCTGTGACCGTGACGCGTGCGCCTTGCTGCACCAACCAGCGCGTGACGCCGATGCCCCCGCCAAACCGGCCCAGGCCCATCACCACGATTTTTTTGTTGGTGAAACTTTCGATCACGCTATTCGCACCCGTCATTCACTCTACCGACCTGAAACGCGCATCCCGATATCGCCGCGAAACTGCGCGCCGTCGAACTGAATCTTGCGCACCGCCTCATATGCTGACGTGCGCGCCGCTTGCAACCCGTCGCCCAGTGCCGTTACGCCCAACACGCGTCCGCCGTTCGTTTCGATGCGCCCGCCCAACTGCCGCGTGCCCGCATGAAACACCATCGTGTTCGCAACCTGCGACGCCTCTTCCAGGCCGGTGATCGTCTTGCCCTTTTCATACGCACCCGGATAACCGCCCGACGCCATTACCACACATAGCGCGTTGCGCTGATCCCACTGCAGTACGACATCCGCGAGCCGTCCTTCGATCGTCGCCAATATCACATCGACCAAATCGCTTTGTAAGCGCATCAGAATTGGTTGCGCTTCCGGATCGCCGAAACGACAGTTGAATTCCAACACCTTCGGCCCACCCGGCGTCATCATCAGCCCGGCATACAACACGCCGCGATAGGTAATACCGTTACGCCGCATCGCGTCGATAACCGGCACAAACACGTCGCGCTCGATCATCTCCAACTCGGCTTCGGTCAAATTCTCCGACGGCGTGTAAGCACCCATGCCACCCGTGTTCGGACCGGTATCTTCATCACCCAGCCGCTTATGGTCGGCAGCTGATTCCAAAATATAGATCGTGCTGCCGTCGACCAGCGCCAACAGGCTCACTTCGCGACCGACGAGCAGTTCTTCAATCACGACCGTCGAACCGGCATCACCGAGTTCGTTTTCGACCATGATCTTCTCGAGCGTTCGCAAGCCGTCGGCCGGGTCGCTATGCACGAACACGCCCTTGCCCTTGGCCAAGCCCGCCGCCTTGATCACGACGCCCTCTTCGCGCGACGTCACATACGTGCGTGCCATCGTGTAGGCGGTTTCGTATTCCGGCTTGACATCGTTGTCGTCGCGCCCCGCCTCGCGCCGTTGCGCGCGTTCGACGGAGGTCGGCTCGAAGATGCGCGCCTCGGCCGTCGGCACACCCGCGTCGCGCATCAGCTTCTTGGCGTAGGCCTTGTCCCCTTCGATGCGCGCCGCCGCCGCCGTCGGGCCGAATATCTTAAGACCGGCAGCTTCGAATCGATCGACGATACCGGCGCAGAGCGGATCTTCGGGGCCGACGATCGTGAGATCGATCGACTCTTCCTGTGCGAACTTAAGCAGGCCGTCGATATCCTCCGCGACCAAGTGCACGTTGCGCCCGACCTGGCCGGTGCCGGCGTTACCCGGCGCACAGAATATCTCAGGGTTATGAGCGGATTGAGCGAGCTTCCAACACAAGGCGTGCTCGCGACCGCCGCTACCAACTACCAAAATCTTCATATCGGTTTCCCATCGTCGATGGTGTGTGACCTATTTGCCGCAGCATACAGCCAGTGCCGCCGAACTTGAAGCGAATCGCGAACCTCGATCGCACACTTTGGGACGATAGCAATCACCCCGATTGCACGGTCGCTTACCCGTCGGACGGCGCTGGCGATTCTATCGCGACCCGCCTGATATCACAGGCCCTGGCGTTGATGAATCGCACGATTCGCTGCCGCCGTTCGCGTTCGGTTTTTCGGGGACGTAAGATAACGTGCTTTCACGAATCTTCGGGAGCAGCCCAGAGGAAGGTCACATGATCGAAGCGTTTGTCATCATAAATGCTGTGCTCACGCTTGCCGTGCTCGGCTTGCTGTTCGTGCGGCGTGGCGGCGGAGATACGACCGCACTGCATCGGTTGGAGTCGGTCGAAAAAGAACTCGAAAAATTCGAGCGTGCCGTGCGCGAAGACCTCGGCCAGTCACGACGCGAACACGACGCCACGGCCAAGCAACTGCGCGAAGAAGTGACCGACCTGATTTCCAAGCTGGGCACGAACACGACCGAAGTCTTAAAAAACGGCACCACGGACCAGAAGTCGCGCCTCGAAGATTTTGGCAAGCAAATCGCCGAAGAAAAGGCCGCCAACGTCAAGAAGATCGATGAACTGCGTCAGACCATCGAGAACACACTCGAGCAGCTCCGCGGAGACAACACGAAAAACGCCGAAGCCACCCGCGCCGAGTCGTCCAAATCGCTGCGCGAGTTCACGACGCAGTTGCGGGAACAGTTAAACGACTCGTTCAAGACGCAAAACGAAACCCTGTTGACGATGTCGCGGCGGGTGTCCGAACTGATCGAAGCCAGCGACAAGCGCGGAGAAACCCTCCGCACGACAGTCGAGAAGCGCCTCGACACGCTGCGCGAAGACAACAACACGAAGCTGGAGGCCATGCGCAACACGGTCGACGAAAAGTTGCAAGGTACGCTCGAAAAACGCTTGGGCGAATCGTTCAAGCAAGTCAGCGAGCGTCTCGAGACGGTGCACAAGGGCCTCGGCGAAATGAAGAATCTGGCCAACGGCGTCGGCGATTTGAAACGCGTGATGACCAACGTGAAGTCGCGCGGCACATGGGGAGAAGTGCAACTCGGCGCGATCCTCGAACACATTCTTTCGCCAACGCAGTTCGAGCGTAACGTAAAGGTCAAGCCGACGTCGTCCGAACACGTTGAATACGCAGTATGCCTGCCCGGCGACAACGGAGGCGAATCCGTTTACCTGCCGATCGATTCCAAGTTTCCGGTCGAGGCCTATCAACGTTTGCTGCAGGCACAAGAAGATGCGGATCAAACGGCCGTGCTCTCGGCCGGCAAAGAACTCGAGAACGGCATCAAAGCATGCGCCGCCGAAATTCAGAAAAAGTATTTGGCACCGCCGCACACGACGGACTTCGGCATTATGTTCTTGCCGAGCGAAGGCCTGTACGCCGAAGCGATTCGCCGCACCAACCTCGTTGAGTTTTGCCAACGCGAACATCGCGTGGTACTGGCCGGGCCGACGACCCTCGCCGCGATTCTCAACTCGTTCCAACTGGGTTTCCGTACCATGGCGATTCAGGAACGCTCGACCGAAGTGTGGAACGTGCTCGGCGCAGTGAAGACCGAGTTTGGAAAGTTCGGCGATGTGTTGACGCGCGTGAAGAAAAAACTACACGAAGCAAGCAACACCGTGGACAAGGCCGAAGTCCGCACCCGCGCCATGGAACGCCAACTGCGTTCCGTCGAAGAGCTACCGACCGACAAGGTGCAGAACGTGTTGCGCTTCGACGATCCGTTTGCAGATAGTGGTGAGGTCGATGACGATTCGACGAATACGGATAGCGATCGCGCCGACGCGTCGGCAGGCTGACGGCGATGTCTTGTGTCGGCAGGTTGTTGGCACCGACCTGCATTTGACGTCTTAGGGTGATCTGATACGTCCGCAGAATGGTAGCAATCTTCTTCTTCCAAATAATCCGGCAATTCCATGTTCTCGCAGGTCAATCTCTGGTTCGTGAATTCGCGAGTTGCCGGTAACCAGATTCGTCCGCAGGTTTAAGTGAAATTCTTGCCGCCGCGAGTTAACGGCGATCTGGCGAGATCGCAGATTGACGACAATTTAGCTCGCTGGTTCGCCGACAGATCGCGGCGACGTCAATACGATTCGCCCGAAGCGTCGTGCACCCGCCTGAGGGATGAATTCACGTTCCCGCTGCCAAAATCCGGCATCAATATCGACTGATTTTCATCATATTGAACGTAACTGCCCCAACTATGCGGACCCACATTTTTCACCGGCAATGCACCGCTACTCCCCCGAAAAAAACTTTCCCAAATTCTAGCCACACGAACGTCAATCTTGTAAAAAAAGCCGTCGAAGCTATCATTAAGTCGGTTGGGTCAGCGGCGAATAGTCGCTTTCCGCACCAATCGCGGGCGTAGCTCAATGGTAGAGCATCAGCCTTCCAAGCTGAACGTTGACGGTTCGAGTCCGTTCGCCCGCTTTTTGACTTCCCTTGTCAGCATCCCCTAAACCTTTGCCAACTCTACCATTTACAACAGCCGCATCATCGGTGCGGTCGTCGGTCGGTTTGTCAGGGTTCGACTTCGATACGCCCTGATTGCCGTTAGTTGGTGCAAACATAGGTGCAAATTTATCGCGGTCGGTTTCATGCTGCTCGACGTCGCCAGTCGTGCCCGTTGCCCGCTGCGCCTCATCGTTCGGTGATGATCGAAGCGGAAACGACGGCAACGCTTCGACCGCTGCTGTCTCATCGACGAGCTTCAAATCGTCGTACACGTTTTCGGTCAGCTCCGACTTGCTATGCCGCATCAACTTCTGACGAGTGCGCAGCGGTGCGCCGCTCTGACCCAACATCGTGCAATAGGTATGCCGCAACGCATGAGCATCGACGACGTAACCGCGCTCGTCGGTCTTGGAAACGCCCGCTGCGTCCAAGTCGCGATTGAATATCCGCGACAGCCCGGAAGGTATCTCGAATAATGGCGTCGCCGCTGGCAGCTTTAGCGGCAGCGTCACCGCCCCATCTTCGTCGATACGGCGTCGAGATTCGTCCCTAAGCCGCTCCAGCTTCGAGCCGATCCAACCAACCAAGTCGGCGGCTAAGTCGCTCCGCAGCGGAATATCAGCCGTCTTGCGCGACTTGGCATCGGCAGCGCTCAGTCGGATATGCGGTCGCGGTCCGTCGAGATAGAGCTGCGCGACGGTAATCGAAGCCAGTTCGCCCAATCGCAAGCCGGTCAGCGCCAGCGTCTTGTATATCAGCGCCCGTTCGGTGCCGGTCGCTTCCAGCTCAGCAATACGCTCGGGCGATTCCGCCAGCCGCTTGCGCGCCTTCGATAAAGCGGCGTCGATGTTGGTCGGATTCAATTCAACCCAGCGCCAATTCGCCCGTTTCTTCGGCTTGTCCGGATGGGGCTTTACCTTCGCCGTCTCACGGCCCAACTCGGCGAGCGGTCGCAATCGCGCCGCATAAAACAACCGCGACAGCTCATCGGCGGTCAGTGCGCGCCGCTGGTGGCGTCGGTCTGCATCCTCGTTCGCCTTTTCAATGGCCGCGACCGGATTCGATGTAAGCCGCTTCGACTTCATGCACCAATTACAAAACGCCACGATTGCCGAGCGGTGCAGATTCCGCGTCCGCGCTGACATATCTTTCGCTTCGCGCTGCACCAGCCACGACTCAAACGCATCGCGGCCAATATCGGCGAGCGTCTTAAAGCCGCAATCTGCCGCGATACGGTCCAGCGCGGTGCGAACATTCTGCCGATGCCGCAACGCCCGACCGTTGGCTTCCAACGATGTTAGATAGGCGTCGAAGTGTGAGCTGAGCGGCGTATCCGCCGACTTCGAGATTGCCGCCTCAGCGGCGGTGATAACCTTCGAGCGAACGCGCTCGGCTTGGCGTTCCAAGTCGGCCAACACCGATCGCGCTGCGGTTTCATCTTTACAGCCGGTCGCGACCGTGCGGATGATGTTCTCACCGTCGCGATACTTCGCGTAATACTTCGACTGAATGACGATGCGCAGCTCGCCGCTTTTGGTTTCGCGTACTTCGGCGGTCTGTTTTTTCGAGCGGTTGCCGCGCCCGCCGATCCAACGTGCGAAGCGCTTGCCGCGTTTGGTGAACAGCTCAGCGCCGTCGGGAATCGGCTTGTATATATCTTTTTGGAAAACTGCGCCCATTGCGATAACTCCGATTCACTGAATTGCCGCGAAGATTGCGGTCGCCGAAGCAAGGATTGCAACTACTGCAATAAGGCATCCAGACGCTTCTTTTTTCTTCGGCTCTGATTTATTTCCCTGACGCTTTAGCGATTGAGTCACCTTGTCGGTTGCGTCAAGTCGTTGAAAGTTGGCTAATCTAATGGCCTTTGAACCATTAGATTCCATAAACTCTTTCGAGCCCAAATGTTTCTGAATTTCATCGTCTGTCGTGCCCGGGATCGCAACGACAACCAACAATTCCAATCCCAAAAGTTCAGACCGTTCCATCTGGCCGACGGATGAACAAATAGCAGCGTAACGAGCGCCTTGGTCACAAAGCAGCACGTTGACTATCTGCTTAGCTCGCTGAGCGGGAAGATAGCCAAGCTGCCGTCCGTCTGACCTACGACAAACGGCTATTGCATTCGCGTCATGCTTATTCGCAGTCTCCCGAATCAGCAATACAGGCTCATGCCTTTTTGTCTCCCTGATTAGCTTCTGGCGGCTCGAATTGTCGCTGTTTTTGTGACTGACTCCGGCAACTTCATCATTAAATGAAACGACGCTTCTAACTCGAATACTATCTGCGGTCCTTCCGTCATCTTTCGCGCTCGCAATTGCATCGGCTTCGCTCGATGCAATGTACCGCTTTGGTTGTAAGGTCTTTCCAGTCCGTAGGCTCTTTCCAATTATCCAATATTCAGGCATTACCAATCCTTGACTATTTGTGTTTTGATTTACTTCTTAATTGCACCGCTTGAATATTGAAATAAACCGCCAGCTTTTCAGCGGCGGATAGGTGCATCGACTGCTCGCCCCGTGCAAACTTCGCTAGCGATTGGCGCTTAACGCCCGTCGCCTTTTCGACGGCGTTCCACGATTCGCAATCGAGCAGTGCCGCCCGTAACAAGTCGGTCATCGTGCCGGTCTTTCTCCGTGCCATGTAATCTACCTTACAGATTGTCAGTTCTCGTTGCAAGTCTTTTCTGAGCGTCGCCCGCCGCTAAAGTGCGGCGACGCCTTATGGTCCCTTCTGGGATGTAGGACACAGCTCTGTCCGTAGTATGCGCCCCGTTCTGACCGCTATCAGCGGACACAGCTCTGTCCGTTAGCATCTACTCCGTCGAGCTGCCGACCGCGTAGATTGACGGCCCCGCTGTCGGCCCGCCCCGTCGAATGATCCGCAACAGCCCCGCCGCTTTCAGTCGCCCGATAGAGCGGCGCACCGTCCGCTCTGATATGCCCGCACGGCGAGCAATATCTGATTGTCCGGTGCGTGCCGTGCCATTACGCGTATCGCGATACAGAATCAGCCAGACGGCAATATCAGGCCGACGCAAATCCCGCAGCGATAAATCAACGAACGCATTCAACGTCCCGAAGCGGTCCGCCGTAGCCCGTCGTCGCTTCGGCTTGCCGGTCGGATCGGCCTTCCCCTTCGCCCCCTTGTCGCGGCTCGACGATGCGAGCGCCTCGGGTTCTTCGCCGACTTTCAGGATGCGCGTCATCGGTCATCGCCCTCGGCATCATCGGCGGCGGTCGGTGTTCGATTCCAAAGCGCGGCGAGTGCGGACTTTGCTCTTTTTGCATCGGCGGCTTTCGACTTCGATATGGTGCCGTCGTCATCATCGCGCACCGTAAAGCGCTGAAGCGGTCGGTCGAAATTGAGCGGAATATCCCGCGTCTCGCCGTGCCGACTTTTGAAGTGTCGCAACCGTACTAGGTCGCCGTCATCCTCATCGTCGCGCACCAGAATGAACGCATCATCCGCGCCGAATTCCAATTCGCTCGATTCCCGAAAGCTCGCCAGATTCAACCCGTCGCCCGCATATGAGCTGCGGCCTTTCGAGTCTTTTGTGCGACCGACAGCCGCGACGACTATCACGGCAACGCCCGCATCGGCAAACTGGCGGATGTAATTCATCGTCGCGTTGACCGACGAGCGCTGCGCGTCATGTGTGCCCGGCGGCGCAATGCGTTGGATGTAATCGAGAATGAGCAGTCCAGCGCCGAAGTCATCAACGGTCGCGGCAGCGTTCGCCAAGTCAAACGGCGCTTTACAGAATGCCAGCCGGTCCGCAAATGATTCGAGTGTGAGCAGCCCGGCGTCGATGCGTTCGGCATGCGCCGCCCCGAGCTGCCGGTGTCGAATCGCCGTTAGGTCAACACCGCTGAGGCGTGCAAGCTGCCGGTCCATCAACACGCCCGGCGACATTTCGACATTGCAAACGACGGCCCGCAGCTCCGGCGTCAGTCGCAAAGCATCGGCTACCCATTGCATCACCAGCGCCGTCTTGCCGGTGCCTGGTGGCCCGCCAACGAGCGTAACGATGCCCGGCCCTATCTCGATACGCTGCATTGCATCGGTGCCGACCGGATAGAGAGTAGGCGGCGTGCCGCTTAGAACGTCATCGCGCCAATCGTCGAAGGCGTCGGTCGCGGCTAGATACTTCGCGTTCATACGTTGCCCCCTTCGTGATTCAGGCCATTTTGAATCGTCCGTCGCGCCTCCGATGGCGGCAGCCCACTATCAAGCGCGGCCTCCATCAGCAGTTCCTCAGCCAACTCTGGCGAACAGCCAAATTCTGCTAGGTTCGCTGCGGCGATGAACAGACGGTTGTTACGTTCACCCTCGGGCGCTCCTTCACGGATAAATTCGAGAGTTGAGCGATTTAGTGTCGGCGTTCCCTTCTGCTGGCGTTCGGCTTGGGCGTCGCGTTGCCTATCCACAGCAGTGGCAGCATCGGCCCAATCGTTAGCGGCTTTTTCGTTGCGTTTAGGTGGCGTTGGTATCTCGAATGCCTCGGGCGCTGCGGCGCGCTGTTGAATAC
>JAUIHO010000198.1 GCA_030432035.1 Phycisphaerae bacterium | reverse complement strand
CCGTCCAAACGGTTGCTGCGATACCCCATGTAGTACGGGTCGCTCAGTAGATCGGCGTTGTCCGTGCCGATGTCGAGGCTGATGGGCAGGCACGTTTCGGGTGCGATGCCTGCTCCGGCGCAATAGAGCGTGATCTTGCCAACCGGTATCCCCATGCCGCCCGCCCCCTGATCGCCAAGACCGAGGATGCGTTCGTTGTCCGTGACGACGATCAGTCGAATACGCTCGGGGTTTTCGACCTGACGCAGCACGTGCGGAATGCGGTCGATGTCTTTGGGCGTAATCCACACGCCGCGCGGGCGACGGAAGATGTGGCTGTACCGTTGGCACGCCTGACCGACGACCGGCGTGTAAACGATCGGCATGAGTTCTTCGAGATGCTCGATCAACAGTCGGTAATACAACACCTCGTTGCGGTCCTGCAGCGCGATGAGACCGATGAACCGTTCGAGGTCGTCCTTCTTCGAGCGCAGGTGTTCGATCTCGAGTGAGATTTGCTCATCAATGGTGCGCACCGCCGCCGGCAGCAGGCCGGTCAGCCCGAGTTTCTCGCGCTCTTCGAGCGTGAATGCCAGATCTTTGTTGGTGCGCGGGTTTTGCAAGAGGTTGATGCCGCGGCCGAGAGAGGTTTTGTCTGCTGGGTTCGTGTCGAGAACTGGCATGGCTGACTCCTGACTTGCACTGACGATCATCGAAGCGACAGGCGTGCAGGCGGTGGTTGCTTCTCTGTCGCAACGCGTAGCAATCGTGCAAGTGGCGTGCCGATAAACGAGCCACCTAAATGCGGCGTTATGTCGTGTTGAATCGCGCGTTGGCGGATGTGGCCAGCGGCGTCGTTTTGTGGTCGCGGGAAATTTTCGCTCACCGTGTGCAATCCTTCGCAACGCGGCGGTTGTAAGGGAGCAATTACGTGAGTGGGCGCCGCGACGGACGGGGCTGCTTACATGGCTTGGGTACAGGCATCCATCTGGGCTAACTCACCGATTGCATGCAGCGGTCGA
This sequence comes from Phycisphaerae bacterium, assembly GCA_030432035.1. Lineage (GTDB taxonomy): Bacteria > Planctomycetota > Phycisphaerae > UBA1845 > UTPLA1 > ECT2AJA-110-A. Next base: position 8,585 of record JAUIHO010000198.1, on the reverse strand, counting down.
AGGACGGTGCATCACGATTCAGTCCTCGCTGATATGCCCCTAACGCCTGTCAAATCAACATTTTACGCGCCAATCGGGCGATGGTTTGCGGCCTCGGGATCTTTCGATTTAATAGGTGTGTTCGCGACAACCCAACTAGCCGTCAGCCCCCGAGTCCGTGCCCATGCCCGCCGCCGAATCACCTTACTCGCTCAGCGAAACCACCCACCTCGTCACAGGTGCCGACCTGAATCACCACCGCACGCTGTATGCCGGTCGCTGCGTCGAGTGGGCCGTGCAGGCGGCGTATATCGGTGCCGAAAGTTGCTTCGCCGAACCACAGGCGTTGGTCTTCATGTCGATTCGGAATTTCTCGATGCGCTCGGCCGTGCAAGTTGGGGAGATGCTGCGCTATCAGGCGGCGGTCGACTACGTCGGTGAATCGACTATCGGCATACAGGTGCGGATCACGACGGTACAGCCAAAAGATGCGCCGCGCTTGGTCGGTCGCGGTCGCTTTTTGTTTTGCACGGTTGACACCGCAGGGCACTCGCAGCCCCACGGCCTGCCCGAACTCAACCCGGCGGCGGCACCGCGCTGGTTAGAAGCCGAACCCGTCGCCAATTCGCCATCAGCATCGTGAACACCGACGACACGATCGTAGCCATCGGCTCGCCACCAGGTGCCGCCCAACGCGGCATCGTTAGATTGTCAGGGCCGGATGCGTTTTCGATTGCGGCGGAAGTGTTTTTGCTAGCGAACAACGATGAAGAAGAATCCGACCATGATCATTCCAAGACAGTTAATCAAACTAATCCACTAAAAATACATGCGTCAAACAAAGGTGCGCCAAACGAAAAAGGGTCGAACCAACAAAGGGTGTCGAACCCACGAAATACGCGGGACGATCAAGACGTGCGAGATGGTGCGTTAGACCGCGCGTCCTCTGCTCCCCCGCCCTCCCAGGGAGGGGTTAGGGGAGGGTTGCCGTCCGACCATACGCCAAAGAATGACGATGATGTTCAACTACCAAAGCCAGAAGCCAAACCCACTGCCAACAAAACGCGGATTGCCGAACCACCCACCAACCCCTGCTGGCGACGGGGCACGCTACACCTCGATCCATACACGATAACCTGCACCGCCGCCTACTACCCCGCGCACAAGAGCTACACCGGCGAACCATCCGTCGAGTTCCACCTCCTCGGCGCGCCGACGTTGCTGGGTTGGCTGGTTGAACGCTGTTTAACTCTCGGCGCGCGGCAAGCGGGGCCCGGCGAGTTCACGGCCAGCGCGTTTTTGGCGGGGCGGCTCGATATTGCGCAGGTCCACGGCGTAGCCGGACTTATTGCCGCCAACAGCGACGGTCAACTCCGCGCCGCCGAGCGTTTGCTGCACGGCGCGCTCAGCCAAGTTGCGACCATCGCGCGCGAACAACTTGCCGATTTGATTTCGCTCGTCGAAGGTGCGATGGACTTTGCCGACGAACCCATCCAGTTCATCACTGCCGACGAATTGAGCAAGCGCCTCTCCGACGTGACGCAGTCGCTCGAATCCACTCGCGCCGCCGGTGTGCAGGCCGAACGGTGGGAATCGTTGCCGCGCGTGGTGTTGGTCGGTCAGCCCAACGCGGGCAAGTCGAGCTTATTCAACGCGCTGCTCGGTAACGACCGCGCGATGGCGACGCCGGTCGCAGGCACCACGCGCGATTCACTCACGGCCCGGCTCGACCTTCCGCGCGGCGCCTGTCGTTTGGTCGATGTCGCCGGATGGGGCGTCGCGCGCGATGCCATCGATGCTTCGGCGCAGGTGATCGCCGAACGCGAAGCGGCCGACGCAGCCCTGCGCGTGTTGGTCGTCGATCTTGCAACGCTCGATCTGGATGCCGCCGCAGCAACGTTACAACGCCTGACCGCACCGACGATTGTGGTGGGCAATAAGATGGATGTTGTTGGTGCGACAAACGCCGCGACCCCACGCAATTCGATTGATAGGATAAACACGACGACACAGTCCGACGACGCGGATGCGATCGGTGCCGACGATGCAACCAACACCAAAGGAGAGGGCGGAACTGCAGCGCCTCCGGACAGAGCGGGCGCGACCGATGTCGAATCATTAGCAGCGAATATATCCGGCTTACAATTGGCGTCACCGGATGTGCACATCGCGCGATTCATCACCGCCAGCGCCAAAGCCGGCGACGGTATCCAAGCGATTCGATCCGCCATCGCCGACGTCCTAACCGCCACCGACGACCACGGCGCGCAACATGCCATCGCCTTAATGGCCGAACATCGCCAAGCGCTCGACAACGCGCTGACATCAATCACCCGCGCCGCCAACATGGCCGCTCGTTGCGACGAATCCTTAGAAGACGCCGACTTGGTCGCGCTGGAGATGCGCACCGCCGCCGAAGCGCTGGGGCAGTTGGTGGGGATGGATCAAACGGAAGAGATGTTAGGACGGATCTTCTCGCGGTTTTGTGTGGGGAAATGAAGGCATTTGCGAAGTGGTGATTTGAGATTTGTGAAGTGGGGGAGACGTGAGGCGCGAGACTTGGGTCGTGGGTCGTGAGTCTTGGGGCTTAAGACTTGGGGCGTGAGGGTAATAAACGTCAAAACGCCAAAACTGGCGGGCAAAAAAAGAGAATTTAGAATTGGGAATTTGGAAGTGAGAAAGCGCCGTCGAACCGCCCGCGATATCCGATAGGCAATCAATTTCTAAATTCGAAATTCTCAATTTCTGCCGGATCGGATGATTTGGCGACGTCGTGATTTGCAGCCGCAACCGGCGTAGGCGCGGGGGCCACGGGCCAGCTTGCTGCCCGTGCGTCGAGACGGGAACAACCCGCGACCAACTACCGCGACACGCACACTCGTCATCGCGACGTCAAGAAGCAGATCTCCCGTAGGGTACGCTGTGCGTACCACCCTTGCCGCGCGACGAATATCTACCCCGCAACGCGAACCTCAACCGCCAACCGACCCACTTGCAACGGCGCACGCGCCACCCGATTGCGAACCTCTAATCGAAACGCCCCTGCCGGTAACCCCGACGGTATACGAAGCGTCACTTCGATCTGCCCGTCTTTCATCGCCTCTTCTCTTTTACCACCACCGCTAAGCTTACTGCAGCCGTTTTGATCTAAACCAACATCGCCGCCTATCGCCGTATCATCATTGGCTTCGTCGCTCTTTTCCTCCAATCGAAACGCCGTCCCATCGAACACATCCACCAAGAACACACCCTCATCTTCGGCCGCCGCGTCCCACGCGATATCAAACCCGCGCAGCACTGCGACGCCGCCGGGGGTGAGCAATTCGTTCACCGCCCCGGTCGTTAGGTCGCGCAGCAACACCGGCTGCGGCACAACATCATCTTGTTCCACCGGCACAAAGCAGTGCGTCTCCCCGATCTCGCGCATCAGCGGCCCCGGCTCGCGCGTGACGGAATAGACGCCGCCGGGCTGCCGTTCGCCGGGCACATACTCATAGATATCCATAAACGCCGCCCGCTCACCGCGCATGGCCTTTTCCAACGCGGCGGCCATGTCGTCTTCCAGTCGCAGGCGCAACTGGGTGCGGCTGCGTAACTCAGACTGCGGCAGTAGCAACTCCACCAGCAAGTCGAGATCGATATCGTCAAACGCGATGGGCAATGCGGCGGCGCGAGCCGATTCGGATAGGGCGTCTTTCTTGGTTAATTTGTATCGCGGCATCGGTTCAATCTTACTCGGTGGCGGTGCGGCTCGCTTATTTGTGATGTGGTGATTTGCGATTTGTGAAGTGGGCTGACGCCTGTGACTGTGTCATCCAGAGAAACCTACGCTGCACTTTCGTTTAAAGCTCCCGTTCCGGACTCAAGCATTTACTTGCTGTTGTTGCGAACACAACCGATGCCAACTCGCCGGTCCCTCAATCCACACGTCTGACGATCGCTCGACCGTAAGGCCACCAATCACGCCACAATGCGCACAAAGGCTTTAAGCGCGAGCGCCAACGATGCGAAGCGAGCATCCATACGGCGAAGTCTCGCCACTCCGAGACATCACAAATCGCACATCACCACATCACAAATTCCCAACTCCCGAAGCGAACGCCGTTTCACCAATCGCAAGTCGCCAACTCGCAAAAGCCCCCGGCCATAAACAAAGCCGGGCGAGCGAACCACCGTCCACCCGCCCGCACGTTTTGACTTTTCGACGTTTTGACGTTTCAACGTTCAAACAACGCCGCCGATCCAAAACAACCAACCCCCAAGCCCCAAGCCTCACGCCCCAAGCCACCCTCACGACCCAAGACTTCACACTTCACAAATCACCACTTCACAAATCTCCCTACGCCCCAATCGTCGCGCTCGCCGTTTCGCTCCACGGGCCTTTTTCGCCGCGGCTGTTCGCCCAGCGCAGCCAGTAATACGCGATCTGCCCGCCATCGGTCCCGGGATAGTCGGCGGTAAAGGGCGACCGCGTCGACAGGCCCAAAAAGCGCAACTCGCTCGGGTCGGTCGGGGCCTCGCCGCCGACCTTCACCCAAATCTCGGCACCCAACACACCGGCGGGCTTGGCCCGGCGCGTCGGCGTCGACTCATCGACAAAGCCGACCACATGCCGCAAGCGCTGCGAACATTCGATGCTCACCAACGGACGCGTCTCGGGCGGACCGGCGGGCGTGGGGTTCATGCCCGGCACGGTGATGCCGAGCGCCGCGCGTTGGGCATCGGTGACGATATCGCTGGCCTGCAAACGACGCACCAGCGCCCGCACCAAAGCGACATAGCCGCCGCGCGCTTCATCTTTAGCGGCCCGCGCGCTTTCGGCGTTCGCCACGGCCGTCACATGCGCCGGGAAGTCGGCCTCCCATTCGGCCTGCGCCGTTTCGAGGGGCGTCAAATCGGCGGCATCAAGCCCCAACTCGGCGGCGTTGGTGCTGGCATAATCGAGGAAGTTGGTCTGCCACGCATTGAACTCGGCATCGGCAGCGGGAATGTAATCGGCCATGGTGGGTTTCCTCCGGCAAATATGGAAAACAAAAGAACAATCGCGCGCGAACACCGGCCGCACGACAACATTATGCAAAATTGCGTGTGAAGGGGTTTTCGGAGAGGCAAGACGCGACATTTACTAAATTATGGTAATATACACAGGTCTGTCCGGTTTTCGGCAAGCGGGCCGATGCGGGTAATTTGTGAAATGGTGAAGTGTGATTTGTGAAATCGGGGGGACTCGGGCTTGAGGCGTGAGGCTGGGGATTCGGTGATTGGGCGATATTGTGATTTGGTGATCGGTTGATTGCCTTCATAATCGGTCGCGGTTGACGGAACTGGTGCCAGGGGGCTGGCCGCCCCCTTGGCGACCCCCCGCTGATTCTTGGCAAACGCCCAGGGCTGCCCAGTCGTTTTCGGTCAAGTCACCTGTCGTAGGAAAAGTCTAATGGGCAAGAAATCGTCAAGAGCGCTTCAAAAAGTCACGGCAGATGCAGCCGCCGAATTGTTGTCGAGTCTCTTCTCGGCAATGAACACCTCCGACAACATCAAGGATTTAGCCGCCCAAGCAACGGCTGCGGGCGTTTCGGGTGCCACCGTGGTGGCGAATCCGGTCGCTGGGGCCCTCCTCTTTGCGTCTTTTCTCGGATTGAAGTATTGGGACAAACGACAAGACGAGGCTGCTCAAGCAAAAGCGCAAAAAACATTGGAAGATGCACTGCACGCCCTCAAGAAAGCGATGGAGGCGCGCGAGGCCGTCGACGTCGTCCGTGATTTTGATGTCAGCTATCAACTCGACAATATCGAAGACAAATTGGACGTCGTATTGGAGATTGCGAATGAAGTCAGCGAGACTGGCGCGTCCGTCGATACCCTCTCGACGCGGGTTGAGGCAATTCTCGCCCAGCATCAACGAGAAACGAAACAGCTCTTGATCGCAATGGCTGCCAGTCTCCCCGACAATGCAGCCAAGACATCGGGGATTCGCGACTTCGCGCGCAACAAGCAAATCCGCAGATTGCGATTCGAACGTTCCTATTTCGAAACCGTCGTCGACACGCTCGATTGCGTCGAGTTATTCGGCGTCGGTGAAGAACCCGGCTCGCCATATCGCAAACAAGAGCTCATCGACACTTACGTCTCTTTGAATCTCACGTCCGAACACGGCGATTCAGAATCGATGCCAACGCCGTTCGAGACGGTCTTGGATGATCTTGCGTTTCGGCAACAAAATCTACTGGTTATCCGAGGGGATGCGGGTTGTGGCAAAAGTACGGTTTTGAAATGGACGGCCATTCAGGCTGCGAAAAATTACCTACGCTACCTAGACAACGTCGACGGCTGTTTCACCGGTCTCCAGCGACTTTACGACCATCTTAGCGGCGACGACGCTTCATTCATGCTAACCCACGGTGCGCCAGGCCAGGAGAAGGCGGCGTGGTTAAGGTACCGCGACGCAAAAAAACACCAATGGGCGGATTGGGAGCAGGAGCCTGGTTGCACCGTTTACCCATTTGCGGGGACAGTCCTAATACCCGATGAACACCGTGATACCCTCGTTGACACCAACAAACCGTGGCTCTTTAAGGTGCCGTTCTTGATCCCGCTGCGGCGGTGTAAAGACGGGGAATTTCCAAAGCTAGAGGGCTTCACCGATTATTTTACCGACTTCATCGGGCAACAACCACCGGATTGGGTCGACGATATTCTTGCTGCTGGCGCCGGCCTGATCATGATTGACGGCCTCGATGAAGTACCCAGACGCGATCGTGCCGCGATCTACAATAAGATCGATCGGCTGCTAAAAGCACATAGGCAATCGGGCAACATCTTCATCGTTACCACGCGGCCGTTGGTGCAAGATCCTGCCTTTATCACCGATTACCCCTTTCAAGAGGCGCGCATTGCGCCAATGTCCATCACCGATCGCGATCGCCTGATCGACAAATGGCACAATGTCGTGCAGCGTGCGATGGAAGGCAAGGGCGCTACGAAGGCAGAGGCCGATCAGTCGGCCGCCGCCGCGAAGCTGAAGGACGGGCTGAGCAAGCGCCCGGTCGTCGCACAAATGGCGCTGTCACCGCTAATTTGCGCCATGACCTGTGTGCTTTCAAGAAAGTACCCCATCGAGTCGTTTCAATCGCAATATCAGTTGCTTACCCGCCTGTGCGAAATCATTGTTTATCAGCGTGACTTTGAGTCGATGCAACGCGACGGGGCGGCGGAGATTTATCCCGCGTTTTCAAGTTTGGATTACGAACAGCGGCACGACCTACTGGCCTTGATTGCCGAAGGGATGATTCGGGCAGACGCTGCGCTGCTGCCTTATAAAGATGCCAAAGCGATTGTCATAGCGCGACTGCCGGGTCTGGAACTGAATAAGTCGGACGCCACCGACGTATTGGACGGGCTGCTGGAGCGTAGCGGCCTCTTGAGCCGGCCGCGGCGCACGCGGGCGAAGTCTGCTGCGGGCGGCACCGAATTTGTACACAATTCATTCAAGGAGTTTCTAGCGGCCGGTCCATTCTGGGAGAAGAAGGACTTAAAGTTCTTAACAAAGAATCTCGACCGATCCGACTGCCGCAACGTGTGCGTGTATATCGCGGCATTGCCGTATGCCACTGAGTTTCTGGGGCGACTCATCGACGCGATTTTGCCTGCCCCCAAGGCCAGCAAGAAGAAACCACACTCCCGCAAGGATCGCAAAAGCCAGGCAGCCATCGACACCCATATGCGCAATTTGCTGGCAGTGCGTATGAAGGCGGCCAAGCGCTTCATGTCGGAAGAACATATCGACCGAATCCGCAAGATCGAAAGCGAGATGTTCAAAAATCTAACGCTTTCCGACGCCGACGCCTTCGCCGCATTGGGTGATGACATCGTCCCGAGGCTGAAATGGAAGGCGAAACAATCTAAACAGCAGCGACGCGTCTTTGTTCGAACCTTGCGCCAAATTCGCAGCGAACAAGCGCAAGCAGAGATGAGGGTTTACGCCAAGCACGCCTGGGATTGGAGCCTGATCGGTGAGTTGGCCAGCGGCATGAATCCGTTGGAAATTCCGGCGGTGTTCGATCGGTTGACAACCGACCCGGCCGCTTTTCGACACTTCGGGTTCTACTTTGCAGATTGGTTTCCTAGCTCAATTCGGAACCAGATCACGGAGATCCCCGATCTACCGGCGGATTGCAAACGCCTCAATTTGGCCGGTTCTAACGTTTCTAATTTGGGGAACGTTGGCCAGTTCCCAAACCTCGCCACCCTCGACCTAAGCCGTTGCAGCGGCGTGGATGCCGAGGGATTGCGGGCACTGGCGTCGTCGAACGGTCTGGGCAACCTCGCCACCCTACACCTTAGCTATTGCGGCGGCGTGGATGCCGAGGGATTGCGGGTGCTGGCGTCGTCGAACGGTCTGGGCAACCTCGCCACCCTCAACCTAAGCCGATGCGACGACGTGGATGCCGAGGGATTGCGGGTGCTGGCGTCGTCGAGCGGTCTGGGCAACCTTGCCACTCTTATCCTAAGCGGTTGCGGCGGCGTGGACGCCGAGGGATTGCGGGCGCTGGCGGCGTCGAGCGGTTTGGGCAACCTCACCACCCTACACCTTAGCTATTGCGACGGCG
>JAUIHO010000197.1 GCA_030432035.1 Phycisphaerae bacterium | reverse complement strand
CGCCGTCAGCGTACGTCGGTCATCGTCCCCCTGAGCTTGTCGGCGCGCCTCCACACATTCAGTCATGAGTGCTTCGGCCTTATCCAATTCCCCGATGCGCGCATAGGTCCAACCCAAATTGCACTTCACGGTGACGGTTTCGATATGATCTTCGCTGAAATGAGCCCGCCGCAACGCGAGAACGTTCTCATATATTTCGACCGATTCGGATAACTCGCCGCGCGCTTCGTGCACCCACGCCACATCGTTCATAACCGATAGCGTATTGTCGTGATCCTCACCATACGCTTCGGTGAACAGCCGTTGGGCATTGGTTAAATGCTTGAGTGCTTGATCCAATTCGCCGAGTTGCAGGTACGTGTTGCCGAGCGTGAAATGAATGTGACCGTCGACTTCAGCTTCTGCCGGCGGGCGTTGCGTCAGTCGCTCGGCCGCGCGATCGACGACTTCGCGCATGGTTACGTCTTTGCCCATATCGTCGGGCGCAACGGCCGCGAGTAAGTCGTCGTTGAGGAAGTCGGTTACGGCAGTGGCGATACGCGCCAGGCGTTGGGCTTCGTCGCGCGCCGCTTCCGCTTCGGTTGCGCGATCTTGGGCAGTCGCTCGGGCTTTTTGAGCGGCTTGGGCTTGCTGTTCTGCGTCGTCGCGTGCTAAGCGAATTTGACGGTTGGAATAGCCCAAGACCATCACGAGTGCTGCTAATAGCATAACGAAACCAGCAGCTACGCCCGCCGCGATGCGATGGCGCCGCGCGGCTTTCCGCAATAGATACCAGCTGCTATCGCGCTTGGCTTCGATGGCTTCACCATCGAGATAACGCCGGATATCCCGCGCAAAGTTGCCCGCCGTTTGATAGCGCTCGTCGCGATCCTTGCGCAACGCCTTTAAGACGATCTGATCGATTTCATCGTCGCCAGTGTTGGCCAACTGGCTCGGCCGTGACGGTTGCGTGTTGCAAATATGTTCGATCGTTGTGCGAAAGCCGGTATCGACAGGATACGGAAACTCGCCAGTCATCGCGCAGAACAACATCACGCCCAATGCATACACGTCGGTACGAACGTCGACGCCACCGTCGATGCTGTCGACCTGTTCCGGGCTCGCCCAGGGCAATGACCCGACGAATTGCCCCGTCATCGTATGCACGGTGGCAAATTCGTCGTGTTCGTTGGTCTTGGCCAAACCAAAGTCGAGAATGTGCGGCCGACCGGCACGATCGATGCGAATGTTGCTGGGCTTCAGATCGCGATGAATCACGCCACGCAAGTGTGCGACGTTAACGGCGTTGCATATCTCGACGAATAAATCCAGCTTCGCTCGCGTCGAGAGCGTATGGGCGATGAGATAATCATCGAGGCTGAGGCCGTCGATGAAATCCATGATGTAATAACGATGCCCACCCGTCGCGCCGCTGTCGACTATGCCGACGATGTTCGGATGCTTGAGTTGGCTGAGGATTTGCACTTCGCGATCGAAACGGGCCGTTCCATGTCGCAGTTCGGCGGGGTGCTCGCGCAAAACTTTGATTGCAACGTCGCGATTCGTGCTCTTCTGCACGGCCTTGAATACCACGCCTTGGCCACCGCGAAATACGGCGTCGGTCAACTCGTAACCGGGCAGAGCGTCTTGTAACGTTTGTCGCAATACCGCTTCGTGTGCCGGACCGCGCCCGACGAGTGGCATCCCGCCGAACGTCGAACGTTGCCGCAAATCTTCAGCTTCGGCGCGGGCGGCAGCAATCCAGGATGCATGACCATCGGATGGGGCGGAGGATGTCATTGCACTCGTTTCCGTATTGGGGCGTCGTGTATCGGCGTTTCAATGATGAGCGACTGGCTGCGAATTTCGGATGTCGTCACAGCGTTTGGTCCAATTCAAGTAGCTGGCGAACAATCGACGCTCGCCGCCGTCTTTGCCGGCAGCAAATCGAAATACGCTAAGGAACGAATCCTTCCCTGAACCCAACCACTTAAGGAAGGGGTTAAGGGGGAGGGCACCTTCCATCGCCGCTATCAAGATGTGCGACATCCGCGGCCAGCATTCACTCGCGCGTATCCAAATAATCGGACGACGAGCCCATTTGTTGCCGCAGCCGCTCATGGGCCCGTGCACGCAGCATATGGATCGCCCCCGCGGAGCGTCCCATCGCTTCGGCGACCTCCTGAATCGTTTGGGCCTCCAGGTCGTATCGCCGCACGACTTCACCATAACGATCGGGCAACAGTCGAATCGCGGATTCCAACACTTGGCAGGCCTCGTCGCGGCGTACTTGTCGGCTGGGCGTGCCCGATTCGGCTTCCAGCATTTCATAGAGGCCGACCATCGAATCCTGATGATTGGCGGGGCGGATACGGTTGCGCGGCTGCGGTTGCTTCTGGCGCTCGAGCCCGCGGATCGCATCGCGCAGGTTGTTATGCGCGATGCGGCGTAGCCACGCGACGAACGAATCGGACCGATCCGGGTCAAAGCGGCTGATGCGTAAAAACGCTTCCAAATAGGTGACCTGCATCACGTCCGATGTTTCCAGAACAGGCTGCCAGACGGGGTTGATTTGTAGCGAGCGCTCGACGTCAGGCCCGAAATGATGCAGCAGCGCCGTTAGCGCTTCGGTATCACCTGCGACGGCAGCCGCGATCTTCGATTTGACAGTGGTCTCGTCCACAAACGCTCCCTGTTCGGCGATTGCGAGTATAGGCCGAAAAATCTCTAAAAAAAAGCGTGTAGGTGAGCCACCCCATATCGCAAATATCCCCGCAGCCATACGCGTGATATGGCACGCAGATCGAAAACGAAGACTGACCGCCTCGGCGGCGCAAAGCAAAGGAGATTGATGATGCCCACCAAACCCACACAACTGGCCATGATGATCGCGACGGCATGCAGCATATTCGCCGCGACCGGCATGACGTGCGAAGAGCAAAACGTGCCGATGCCGGTGCCGACGCCCGGTACCGAGCAGCCCGGCGACCCGAATACGCCGACCCCGCCGGATGGCGACCCGACACCGGAACCCTTCAAGGTTGTCGGCATGTGGAAGCGCGTCTCAGGCGATTTTGCGTTGGCGTCTGAATTCGCTGGCGGCAGGGTTGAATACCTCACGATGGGGGCGGATGGAACGTTGGATGTCACGATTCGCAATGAGCAAACACAGGCCCTGATGTGTTTCAGCGGACTGTATTCGGAGTTGGCGGAGCGTTCGATGTTGATGGATTTTGGCTTCAACGGGTTCGCCTCCGCCGGATTCCAAGGTGCGAGTCTTGCCATATACGATATGCCGGACAACGACACACTAGAGATGACAGAGAATGGCGAAATCGAGTCGGCCTTCGAACGCGTTGCCGAAGTTCCACTGGAAAGTCGATGTCAACAACTGGCGATCGTGGATGTCATGACCGACTTTCCCGAGCCGGATTTTCCGACCGACCTTTTGCTCGTGAATGACATATTCATGTACGCCAACGATAACGTCAGTCGAGAACTTGTGCGGGTTAACAAAACGGGCGGCACCATGCTAACACCGCTTGCGATTCAAACGGGCGTCCATCAATACCCAATCACCAGTCAGGGCGATGACCTGTGGAATCACTGTAACTGCGCCAGTGACACGATCATCGAACGCATCACGCAGGCTTCAGTTTCAGTTGATGAAGTGACGGGTACCGAACTGGGCCTTGCGGATTTCGATATCGAAACTGCCGCGTTTGACGATCAAAACAAGCTACTCTACTTGGCCGGTCGAGATTTTGATCTTAATCGTAATCAGATTCTCAAAGTCAACGCCGAAACAGAGCCCGACGTGTTGGTCGAAGCGTTCGAATTCGAGCTCCCGTTTGAAGCGATGGCGTTTAGTGGTACCGATCTATTCATCCTCGGTGGATTTCCCTACCACGTGTATCGCGTGAATCCTGACACTATGAAGGTGGTTGAGTCGTTCAGTTTGCCGTTCAGCTTTACGAGCGATCCGCAGGGCATCGTCGTTGATGGTGAGGCGATCTACCTCTTGCAGGATAACTTTCGCAATCGCCCGAATTCAGGGGAGATCGTGAGGCTCGAACGCGCGGAGTAGGTTGAAGCATCGGTCCTAGATGTGAGTTTGGTACTGGCGCGGTGTGGATTTCATATTCACGCCGCGCCTTTTTTTCGTTGAGCTATGCCGTGCAATCGTCGGGCGAACTCGAAAGCAGCGTATCGACGAACACCGTAATGTCCGCCAGATCGACGCCGCCGCTTTCGTCGGTATCCGCACAGGTGCAATCGGTTGCGACGCCGAGGAGGCACGTCATAAAGCCACCGATGTCGAGCGCGTCGCGCGACGCATCACCATTGACATCGGCCAAGCAGTTACACCCATCCGCGTTTGCCGCCCAGAGAATGCCGCCGAGCAGGTGAGATTGAAACAGCGGGTCTTCGAACGTTTCCGTGCGATGGCCAAGCGCCGTGTACCAGGCGCGACCGCCATCGTATTCGTGATACCACGACATCGGATGGTCGGCCCCCATGGCGTTGCCGCCCGGGTTGTACGACGTTTCGTCAATGGTCAGCAATACATTAACGGCGGGGCGGGGGTTGTTCTGAAAGTTGTACCATTCGTCGCGAAACGTAAACGACGCGGGCAAATCTTCGGTGCTAATGTGCGTTGCGTCATCGACGTCGAGTGTGGCATCCTGGATCGACGGGTGCGAAATAAACCATGCATCACCGCCGATGAGTTGACCGTACCACGGCCAGTTGTATTCGCAATCGGTCGCAGCATGAATGCCGACCCACGCGCCGCCTTGTTGGATGTAGGCTTCGAACGCGGCTTGTTGTGTATTGTTTTATACGTCGCCGGTGGTGCTGAGCCAGATGACGACCTCGTATTGCGACAGGTTGGCAAGCGTGAAGTCATTCGCGTCTTCGGTTAATGAAACGGTAAAGCCGTTATCCATGCCGAGCGTTTGGATCAGCGCGATGCCGTCGGAGATGGAACCGTGCCGAAAGCCGCTGGTTTTGCTGAAGACGAGGACGTCGAAACCGCTACCGGCCATGGCGGGCATGCAGGATAATATGAACGGAATAGCGATCATTGGGATGAGAGTTCGCGTCTGAGTCATGAACTCATTTTAGCAAGTTGCGTGCGGTAATCGAAGCTTGGGCGAGAAGTGGGAGGGCAGCAATGACGTGCAGTCAGCAACAAGAGCTGCGGAGGTAATATGTCGCAATTTTGGGGCGTCAGAATTGAAGACTGCGATTAAAGGGAGAATTGCCTTTGTTTCAGAAGAAAAGGTCATTCTGATAGGAAACGTCTGAAGGTCGGGCGGCGTAAACGACAGCCAGCCGACCGTATCAAGCACGGTATACTATTTCTGCGCGATCACGTCAGAGCCTTTCTGCAACGACCGCAACAGCCCAACCGCAGCTTCCCGTACATCCGCATCCGCCAAACACCCCAAATGCCCGCCGCGTTCGTTGATGATACGGCGCTCCGCCGGGAAGGTGCGGTCGATCCAAGCTAAGTCGGTGTCCGTCAGCAGGAAGTCATTCACGTTAGTGAGGATGCCAACGTTTTCCATTCTGGAAAAACGACCGCCATGGCGCTGCAGGTTGGCTTGATAAAACATGTCATTTTCACGCTCAACCAATTTGGCCTCGTCGCGCAGGTAAGGCAGCATCAGCAAGTAGGCGTATTCCATCAGCGAATAGTCGAGCACTTCCTGGCTCGCGCTTGCCATCGTTAACAAATTCCATTCCGTCTGAAGAAACGGTATCTCGCGCGTTTCGCGGCATTCCCAAATCACGTCGTGCAATGCCAACCGAAAGTTAAGCCCGACCAAAAAGCGCGCCTCCGCATCACCAAACGGCGGCGGCGGACCAAAACTGCTAAACACCAATCGCACAGCTTTCTTGAGTGCCGCAATCGCGCGCGGGTCGCGTTCTTCCGGCGGAAACTCCAAAAACGCGTTGTAGTAGTTGTCAATTTGTTCGGCTGCGTGGCTCAACTGAATAGGTGGGCAAATTGCCAGATACGCATCGAAGTCGATCAATTTGTGACCGCCGCGATCGACGTTGTCTTGAGCGGCAATGTACAACGTGTGATACGCGCCAAAGGACGTACCCACGAGAATCCGTTCGAGCACCTTGTTGCCGTGTTCCACGCGCAGGTCGCGCCAAACGGCGTCGACCGACGCGTGTACGTCGCGCGCGTCTTGTGGGCCAAAACCCGGGAAAGGCGACGACCCCGCGTTTTCCATGAATTCAAAGTTGGCCGCGCTGCTGATCGTCGCGACTGAGTAGCCAGCATTGAACAACGTTTCCGCTAATGCAATGTTCTGCAAGTTGCGGCGATGTCCGCCATAACCCGGTAACACGAAAGCGACCGGCGCTTTTTCTTCCTGAATCCAGGCGCAATAGGGTAACTTCTCGCGTGTCATCTTGATATATGCTTCGCCGGTTGATGCACGGTACTCAAAGAACGGATCGCTCGGTGCGTAGTTGAGATATTCCAACGTTTGGGTGGCGCTATTATCCGCAGCGGGTTCTGTCGGCGCATCTTCAAGCACCGTCGCGCGGGCCATATACAAGCGTCGCGACAGTTCATACGAATCGCGGTTGGACGTAACGAATCGCGTTAGATCGCCCGCCCGTTCGTTGCCACGCACGAAACCTTTCGCGGCAATTGCCGGCGGGAAAAAGTACAGAAACGGGTCCATCGCCAAATCGCCAAGGCCGCCGACCGAGTCTCGAATCGTGCTCGGCCCGCCCAATGGTTCAACGAGGAATGCGCTCTTGTTCCACCCCGCTTTATTCAACGTCGTTCCGGTATCGGTTCGGTCGGGTTCGAGTCCTTGCTCGGCAGCCGCATCCTCCAAGCCGACTGCGCCGACCGTCGTGTTTACGCCAAAACGCTTTAGTGAGGTCGAAGCGCCTTCACCATCACCTTGAAACGCGTTGTTCACAGCGTATTGAATGACTTCGGAATTGTTGGACGTGTTGATCATGGCCGTCCGCGCTTCTTGCGGCACGGCATAGCGCCAACCGGTAGCAAGCGGATCGATGGCCAATACATGGGCGCCGGTGTTGAGCCCGTTCGTTAGGCGGTTTACGGGTTCGAGCGGATCTTCGAAGAAGGGCAGAACGTATTCCTCGCGATGCACGTACTTCGCGCCGGGCCCGTCGTAACCGCTCCAGTCATAACGTTCGAGTGGCTTCTGACACGCCAATAGGGCAACCGCGCATACCGATGTTGCAGCGAGTCGAATGAATCTAGAGGCAAAGCGTACGCGGATACCGTTGGAGCGATGCATTGGAGCGACGAGCATAGTGACGTTTCTTCCGTTCCAAAATTGAGGGTGATCGGCAATCGGTGCGCGGTTGACCGCGTGTCTTTTTTATCGTCGATTTTTCGTCGTACAGGTAGATCAAGCCCGCTCTTTCGACAGAATCACAACGATTTGCGGGCGAACGGGCAATGCCTGCGCCTGTTTACCTAACCTAAATTTGATGATAGCGCCTATCGCAAAAAAAAGAGGGCGCGTTCCGTAGAACGCGCCCTCGCAAAGGCTAAGACATACTTTAAGCCGCGTGGCGTAACACCTCAATCGGCGTTCGCCATGCGTTCGTGATTACGCCGACCGACGTCGGCGATAGCGGCGGCGACAACCAGCCGCACCGACCAGCATAAACGGCGTCATCATCATCATGTCGGTTCCGTTACCGCAACCGCACATGTTCGGGTTTTCCTGACCGCCAGGACCATCACCTGGGCCGTCACCCGGACCATCGCCGGGGCCATCGCCCGGACCGTCACCCGGGGGCGGCGGCGGAGGCGGCGGGAGTTCGCAACCATCGGCATCGACGGCTGCACCGGCAGGCGTATTCGGGCAAATGTCGTCGCAGTTACTCACGCCATCACCATCGAGATCGGGAGCGCTGCCCAATTCGTTGGAGATATCGACCTCACCGAGGACGGTAGCGCCACCAAGGAAGTTTTCCCGTGCATCGATGGGATGATCGGCGTCGCCATTGGTATTGCGTAGCGCGTCGTCATCAACGCCCGAGAAGTCGTTGCGGCGGAACGTAACCGTCGCCGTCTCAAGGATGTCGTTGATGATCACGCCATCGTTCATACCTGCGAAGCAGTTGTCGGTGGCGAGGAACTCGGTGCCCTCGTTGCAATCGACGACGACGTAGATGCCCGCATTGGCGTTGTTGCCGAAGAATTTGTTTTCCTCGACGTACACGCCGCTCGCATCGATGTAGTCGTCCATCTGCATGGCGTATTCGGTAAAGCCATCGAACAGGTTGTTGCGCACCAGTAGCGTCGCACCATCATCGAGATACGTCGTGGTGAAGTAACCGTAGTCGCCGCCTTCGAAGACGTTATCGCGAATGATGAGCCAAGCGCCGTAGCTCAAGTCGCCGTCCATGTACACACCGGCACGGGTGTAGCCGCTGGCCTGTGTGCGGCGAATGTCGAGTTCAGATCCGTACTCAATGTAATCAGCGATGTGAATGGCGTCTTCCATCATTCCGTTGCCGGTGATCGAGTTGTCGAGCATATCCATGAAAGCACCTTCATAGAATTCATCGAGTCGGATACCCGCACTGCCCGCACCTGTGCCGATATTGCTGATGGTATTACCGCTGATCGAGTTGAAGAAGCAGCCGTATTCGATGTAGTCGTCCATGTAGATGCCGTAATTCGCACCTGCTTCGACGCCCGTCACCGTGTTGTTGTCGACGATCAGATTGCTGCCGTACTCGGCTTCGTACAGCCGAATACCCATATCATCAAAGTTGGTGATGGTGTTGCCGGTACACTCGAAATAGGAACCTTCGTACACGTAATCGTCGAGGAATACGCCGTAGCTGGACGGCGTACCTGCGGCCGCGTTGAACTGATTGTTGCGCACGCGGAGGTCGCTGCCGTATTCGACGTAGTCGTCAACGAACAGGCCAGCTTCTTGATATTCGCGACACACATTGCCGTTGACGCGAACGATTGAGCCGTAACCGACGTAATACAGGTAAATCGCCGACAAAGAACTGTTGTTCATGTCGATGGTGTTGTTGAGGATGCTGATCTCACCACCGTATTCGGCGTATTCCGAGTAAATGCCGTATGCACTAGCAGAGTTGGCCCGTGCATTGATCGTATTACCCGTGATGAAGATGTTCGAGCCTTCATACGCGTAATACGTATAGATGCCGTAGTCAGTGAATTCGTTGATTTCGTTGTCACTGATCGTCAGCCAACCGCCGTATTCGACGTAATCGGAGATGTCGATACCGTTAGTCGAACCGGTCGCCGGATCACCAGTGAACGTATTGCCGGAGATCGTGCAGGTGGCGCCGTATTCAATGTAATCATCGAAATACAAGCCGGTACCCTGATACCCCGATACGTTGTTGTCCAATATGAACAAGTCGGCACCATAGTTCAGGTAATAGAAGTAGATGCCGTAGCTCGTGCTCTCATTCATGTCGATGGTGTTACCCGAGATTTCGCCGTAACCACCGCCATCTTCGATGTATTCCCAGTAGATACCATCAGCGCTGGTGCCGTTGGCGGCGGTCAGGTCGTTGCCACGGACGTAACACTTCCCGCCTTCGTACAGTTCGTAGACGTAAATCCCGTAG
>JAUIHO010000002.1 GCA_030432035.1 Phycisphaerae bacterium | reverse complement strand
TATTTGGTGCCGACGATTGGTGAGAAGTATCGCGAAGGTTAGCCAGCTTCAGTAACGATGCGCGGCTTCAAAACGGGCGCAACGATGCGTGTATCGATTCAATTCAAATCGAACGGCACACTGCACGGCGACATCATGCTGACGTTTGATGGCGAACGATGCCATGCCGACAGCTACTTCTTTGCGATCGATCCGGCTTGGTTTCCAAACCTTGAAACGGGCGAGACAAAGGCCCAAAGCGCGCTGCGAAAGCTATTGCAAATCGCTCACCAACACCTCTGCGATTTGGCCCAGAGTCAGTCGGTTTATGTTCCCTACGACTTGTCCGACGAGTGTAGCGCATGGCTGCGCTGTACGCGCGACGGTGATAGCGTCACTGTCATGCGCGGCTGGACCAACCGGGGTTGCTTATTCCCGTCAGTTGCCGTCACCATGATGAAGGATCTTCAAGAGTTTGATTCCTTTGGAGTGGAACTCCGCATCGAGCGTGAGGCGTTTCTCAAGTGCCTTGAAACGTCGATATGCGACTTACAAGCGTCTATCGACGATAGCGATTGAACCGGGCAACGAAAAGCCGGACCTCGCCAGCGCATCGATGCATCGGTGCGTATCGCAATCAACCACGAAACGCCATGCCGTTCGAAGGCAGACCACCGCCAAGCAACAGCAACATGTTCGTCACCTCTCGATTTTGACGGCTCGACGTTTCGACGTTTCGACGTTTTGACTTTTAGACGTTTATTGAGCCTATCCCGCCGCCGACAAATCGAGCGCTTTGATCTCTTCGCTGTCGCGCACGTAAAGCGTCGTGCCGCTGATGGCGGGTAACGTCCACGATTTACTGCTGCCTTCGGGCGTGAGCACTTGGGCCTTGCTGTGGATTTGGAAGAACTCGGGCGTGGCCGTAGCCAATCCGAGGTTGCCGTTTTCATCGAGGATGATGAAGCGACCGTCGGCATAGATAAACGTGGCCTTATCGAATCCGCGTTCCTGCCACTTCACGTCGCCCGTCTTCACATCGACGGCCCAAAACACGCCCGGCCCGCGCCCGCCGGTCGAGGTGTACACCGTGTTGCCGACGCGCACCGCGTTGCTGTGGTGCACGCCCGGCTTGCGGCTCGACCAGAGTTCTTCAACGTTGGTCTTGCCGTCTTTTTGCGTGAGCTTCAGCCCGCGACTGCCCGCGCCGTTGGTCGAGATGAATAAGATGTTGTCGTTGCCCCACACCGGCAGCGTGATGTTTTGGTTCCACTGGTTACCGATTTCATACTTCCATAGAAACGCGCCGTCTTTGGGATTTACCGACACCAACTCTTGCGCCATGTAGCAGAGCAACTGGTCCTGACCGTCGACGTTGATGAGTTTGGGCGTCGAATAGCTATTCGCGAAGTCTTGCTTTTGCCATTTCACGTCGCCGGTCTTGCGGTCGAATGCAACGAGGCTGTGACCTTCACCGCCGACGGGCACGATGATCGTGTTTTCGTAACCGAACGGGCTGGACGAATAGCCGTGGTTGAGGAACGAGCCGTCCATCTCCTTCCACAGGTCGTGTTGCCACTTCTTCTTGCCGTCGGCCGGGTCGATGCAGGTGAGAATGCCGGAGCACCCGACGGTATAGAGATGATCGCGATAAATCGTGGGCGTGCCGCGCGGGCCATCGTTAAACGCGTGGGCGTGATCCTTGGAGATCGGCGCGTCGTAAGCGTATTCCCAATTTGTTTTGCCGTTCTTCGCATTTAGACAAATGACGACTTCCTTGCCGTCGGAACGGTACATCGTGTAGAGCCGGTCGCCATCGGCCAGAATGCCGGAATACCCCTCGCCGATGTCGCGCTTCCAAAGCGTCTTCGGGCCGGACTCGGGCCAGCGCTCGGCCAAGCCGTTGGCCTTGAATTTAAAGTCCTGCTTGGGACCGCCCCACTGAACATCGGCGGCGTTGGCGGATAGCGATGCACCGGCGACGATGACGATGGCGAGCGTGGTGATGTGTAACTTGAACATGGCGAGGCCCTCAGTTGGGTATTGGCGGATTCTGAAAAACGAAAAAAGCCCGACCGCTTGCGCGGCCGGGAGTTGATCTCTAGGATTCGACGGCAACGCCGCCCCGACGCCGCCCCGACGCCGCCAGTGTACACCGGCGCAGCGTCGTTCGTGAACGGTTTCGACGCAACGGGCGCTTAGGCGGCTTCCTTCTTTTCTTCGCCGCGCAGCTTGCCGCGTTCCTGCACCGACATGCACGTGCGCTCGGCGTCGATCGTGACCGACACGTTCAACACCTGACCGCCGGGCCCTTGGGCCTCCAAATCGAGCGTGCCTTCATACTTGCCCGCGAAGACGCGGCGCGTGTTCAGATCGAAGTGGATCGTGCCCTTGCGCGTGCCGCTTTTGAGCGTCGCACCACCGGCGGGGTTGTCCTTGCCGGGGCTCATTTCCGATTCGTACGTGATGACGGCCGTCTTGCGCGTTTTGCCGCGCACGTCCATGTCTTTGACTTCTTTAAGCTTGTAAGTCGTCTTGGTTTCGATGGTGCCGATCGGCCCGTCATTACGCGTGTCGTTCTTCGTCCACGTGTCGCCCACAGCCACCGGCTTGTCGGGCACAAACATCATGCGGCCCTTGCCCCACTCCTGCTTTACGCTTTCTTCCGTCAGGTTGGCGGCGATTTGCTGACCCAACTGCGCCGTCATCGGATTGCCGCCTGCGCTCTTCTCGACATCGGCGCGGATCTCATCGATGCCGGTCACCGACACGGGGTTGCGATCCTTATCGAGCTTAAGCGTGAACTCTTTTCCGAGCATGGGCTTGAAGATCGGCTTAATCATCGGCGAACCGGCCGCGTCGTTGTCAGAATCGTAAGACTGCTTCTGGCCCATGACCGTTAGGTCTAATCTCTGACGGTCGTACTTCAACGACATCGTCGTGCCATCGGTGTCGGCTTTGGTGATGGTTTCGATGACGCCTTCGACCGTGTCGAAGGATCGGTTGGCCATCGGCAATTCGGCAACGTTTTGCGAGACCTTGGACGACTCTTCGATGTACTGCTTCTTGCCCTGTTCGAACTTGGGCGTGAGGTCGTAGGTTTCGCCCGCGAGAACCGGGGCCGTGACGGCGACCAAGATCGCGGTGATGCACAATCGAGCGATAGAGCGCTGCATGAAAAACCTTTCGTATTGGGATTGGGCTCGAATTTTCGCGGGGTGCCGGGCTTCTGGCGGCAGTCCTCCCCCGTGGGAATCAAACGGTAGCGACGCCCCAGATTCACGCCGCCGTGCGGAATTCACCGCAGAAGGCGACTGTGCGGGCTCCACGACGATTTGGCAAATAAAAAGCCCCGGCGGTTCAGGGCCGGGGCTTAAGGTTTCGTTTAATTCGGAGGCTGGCCATCGCACTTCGATGGCTGGCGCGGATTAGTCGATCGGCGTTTCGTCTTCCGTCGGCGTACCGGCATAAACCTTCTTGCTGCGCGTCGGCTGTTCGACCACGCGGATGGTGGGTCGGCCGCGAAGCGATGGCTTGTCGGAAGGCAGCGACCAAACCGGTGCCTTGCCGCTATCGGGCTTGCTGCCGAGCGACCGCCACGGATGTGACGAGCCGTCCGCGTTACTGTCGCTGGCGACGATGCCGGGCATCGGCGCGACGAGCGTGTTCGCATCGGGTGTCGCGAGCGGCGCCGTGCCGCGCGACGTTGAAGGCGAAGCCGACGCGTTGTAGTCGCTGCGCGCTGCAACGGGAACGACCTTAACCGACGTGCGGTCTTGTTCCGTCATGTCCGCTTCCGATTCGTCGCGCGTGGCGACGACAGTCGTTGCGGTACTTTCGTCTTCCGATTCCTTCTCTTCGTCGGCACGCGCCAACGCCTGTTCCTTTTGTGCTTCTTCGGCGGCAGTCGCGACCGTGTCGGCCATCTTGCTGAACGCCGTCTTGAACGACGCGATGACTTCTTCGCCACGTGCCGCATCGGCGGCGATCTTCGCTTCGTCCACCTTGCGCTCGTCTTTGGCAGCGACTGCTTCCGTGTCGTTCGCCGCCGTGTTACGTGGCGCGATCGTCACAGCCGTCATCGCCGGCGCGTGATCGCCTTTCTTTTCTGAAGTGCGAATCGCAATCGATTTGTGCGTCGGCTCGCGCTCGGGGCGCATGATCAACTGCACCGAATCGTCACCGTCGTTGACGGCGAGTTCGTCATTCGTCATCGACGCGGCGCTGATCACAGTCGGGGTGTTGGGCTGCTTCGCCGCTTCGATCGTCTTCGGTTCGCTGACCGTCGTCGGCGTCGCCTTGCTGATCGGCGTCATGGTTTCCATCGTGGCCGTCGGATTCGATCGAACGGGTGCCGGTTGCGGCGCAGGTTGCGGTCGCGCCGGCAGGCGATCGTCGTGCGGACGACGGGCGCGCTTCTGCACGATCTGTTCGGCATCCTGATCGACGATTTGCAGATGATGCGAGTAAGCAAGGCCGAGGTTGTCGGCGCGATCCAACGCTTCGACGCGGAAGACGATTTCGTGTCCGGCCGTGTCGGGCATGATGCGATACGTCATCGACCCTTCGTCTGCCAAGTCGCGTTGCAACTCAACCAAGTTACGAACGTCGCCGGTAAAGTCCATCAACATGCCGAGGCGCACCGGGTTGGCGATGAGATGCGGGTCACGCGCCGCCCATGCGATCTTGATTTGATCGCCGGGGCGATACCAGGTTTTTTCCGGGTTGATTTCGATCTCGAGTTCCGGCGGTTGGGTATCGACGTGATACACGCGCTGCGGATCGGCAGGTGTGCGCTCGGCCAGTTGCTGACCCGGACCGACGAAGCGAATGCCGTAGTCACCATCGGCGTAGGTCTCCAGCGCGTAGTACTGTTGCTCGCGCCCGAACATTCCGTCGCGCTTCCAAGTGAAGCCGTTGTCGTCGGAGCGATACACGGCGACCCGCGGAATTTCTTCAGGCGTGTAGCCGCTGGGTTGTTCGATCAGCACGACGCAGTTGTTGGTGAAGAAGTGATTGGGGTCGTCACCGCGACTCGGCATTTCGGCATCGAGCGGCGTGTTGGGTTGCAGGTATTCGGGCTGGTCGAAGGCCCATCCGGGATAGCGCTCTTGCGGGTTGAACGGCGCTTCGTGCTTGTCGCTCAGCACGCGCGATTCGGGCTCGAACGGTGCCGGCTTTTGATTCGAGCAGCCGTTGGAAACCACGATCAACAAGATGCCGATCATCGCGGCTCTTACCATCATGCGGGTCGGGGAAAACATGGTCGCATCCTTGCGGGTCTGGGGTGTATTGCGGGCCGACCGATAGCGCTCACGTCATGCACCAGAGCGGCGGCAAATGTCGAAAATATGATCCACTTCTATCGACGGTCGGCGACAATTTTGAAAGGAATCTTGCCCCTATTTGCGCCCGGTTCGGCAAGGATCGCCGTAGCAGTATTAGCAGGCGAGATCGCCGATTTAAGCTTCGGCGGCAATGCGACGGACGGCGGTTTGAAAGAAGCGCAGACCATCGGCAACGGGCAAATCGCCGTTTTTAGTATTGCGAAGCGGGCCCGTGCGGTATTGCGTCGGATCGATGTAGCGCTCCGGGTGTGGCATCAGCCCGAGCACGCGCCCCGAAGCATCGATCAGTCCGGCGGCGTTTTTAATGCTGCCATTGGGGTTGTCGGGGAAACTCACAGGGCCGTCACCGCCGTCGCGCGCGATGTATTCCAACGCGACGCGCCCCGCCGCTTTGAGGCGTTCGGCACCGGCCGCACCGTCTTCGAAAAGCAAGCGACCTTCGGCGTGCTCGATGGGGAATTCGTACTCGGCGCCGGCTTCTAAAAATGGCGATCGATCGGTGAGCGCTTTGAGGCGCACCCAGCGCGCTTCGTAGCGGCCGCTCTCGTTCCAACCGAGCGTCGCCCGCGCCGGCGCATCGGCACCCGGCACGAGCTCGGTGCGCACCAACACCTGAAAGCCGTTGCAAATTCCGAGGACGCATCCGCCGCGTTCGACGAAGCGCGTGAGGTGATCACCGAGGCGCTGGATGATGCGGTTGGCGAGCACCTTGCCGCTGGCGATATCGTCGCCAAAGCTGAAGCCGCCGGGAATTGTGAGTACCTGTTGACCGTCGAGAAGCGTCGGCGATTCGATCAGCTCGTTGATGTGAACGGCCTTCGCCTGCGCGCCGGCCAGCCGCCACGTGAAGACGGTTTCATCGTCGCAGTTGATACCGGGAGCACGCAACACGAGAACATTGGGAGTCGCCATGCGGAGGATTGTAGCGGGAATCGGAAATCGGTCAGCAGGGTCGGCGTGGTGGAGCGTTCGGCGGTGCGTTTGTCCCCCACCCTTGGAAAGGGTTGGGCACCCCGTTCGTTTCCTTCTGCGCTGTGGCACCGGTTTGTAACCGGTGTACTCGTTGGCATATGCGTGTGAGATTGCTGCGATAACCGGCGGGGCGCTTCCGGCGATGAACCATCACGCTTCGCTCGTCGGTCGGCGCAGGTAATCACAGATTTGAATCACGCCGACAGCGAGTGCGATGATCAACACGCCGTCCACGGTCCAGCGAATCCGCGAGAGTGGAATGAAGATCAGCGCGACGGCCAATTGCACAAGAACGATCCCAGCAAGCAACCGGCGCGTTTGAAATTCGAAGCGCGACAACACCAGCGCCAGCGCACCGAGCGGGAGAAGATAGTGCGGCGCGATATACGGCGGTGGCATACCGACACCGCCCCCCGCCGCGACTTGCGCGCTAAGCTGCGCGTACAACCAATAGAGGAGCCACACCAAGGCAATCGCCGCGGCGACCCACACGCCGCGCGTTACTGCGAGCGCGTGCTTCGACACATTACCGTCGTATGCCTCGCGCTTACGTCGCAACCATAAAACGTATGCCGGTAGCGCCGTGACCAACACGAGCAACACCGGACCGAAGCGCTGAGTCGTCGGCGTGATAAACGTGACGAGCTTACGCCCCAAGTTTGCGCATGCCGTTCCCGGTTGATTCCGGATGAACGACCAAGCCTCCGCATACAGGGCGCGATCGGCTTCGACTTCGGACAGACCATCGGCGCGCAAACGATCGAAGCGTTGGTAATCTGCCGACGCGACGCCGGCATCCGAGGCGTAATCGGGATTGTTCCCCAGATAGAAATTTAACCCGCCGATCGTCGAGAGCGTGTACTTGCCGACTTGCTGCTCGTTTCGGTAAGCCCAACTCGCCAGCATGAGACCCGCCGGTAGAAGCAACGCCATCGCGCCGACGAAGCGACTGTTATTCTGGCGACGCAACGTGACGTCAATGGCAAACGGAATTAGCGCGACCAACATGTTGGCGCGGGCGAGGGTGGCGAGACCGATGAGCAGCGACACGCCGACGAGCGCCATCGTGCGCGTGTTCTTTGGTCGACCAACGGCGATAGCGTACGCGAGATAAACCGCCAGCGCCGTGGCGAGCAATGCAATCGTCAGCGTCTCGGTTAAGTACTGCGTTTGAAGAAACGCAAACGGCCCATACAGCGCGGCGATAAGCCCGGCCAAAATTCCCGCGCGGCGACCGGCCAATACACCGGCGCAGCACGCCCATGCTATCGTGCCCCATGCCGCCATGCCGCTTTGCACGAGATCGATGGTCGAGCGCCACTCGCTAAATTCCTGTTCGCCGCGAAGGTGCGACAACAGCCACGGATACAGCGGCATGCGTTTGGCGTAGTCGCCGGTCGGGAGAACAAACCCCTCCCCCGCCGCCAACGATTCGGCCAGTGCCAAATACTCTGCCTCGTCCGGCGTGAGTTCGTGATCGGGCGCAAGAAAGCCGATGGCCCCGTGCCAAACGACGGCGAGCACCACCAGACCGACCAACCAGGTCGGTACTTGCATCGGCGCCGGTGCGGCTGGCTTTGTTTCGTTTGTTGATGGGTCGGCGGGAGCAATCATAAATTTCACGCGCTGTGCGATACGGCGGCGTCGCTTGCTTGGCGGCTGGGAATTCGGCTTAAGAGGTCGTCGATCTTTTGTTCGAGGATCAGCGCACCGGCTTCGTCAAACTGCATCTTCATGCGCATGACCAAAAGCGGACACGCGCCTTCGCGCCAGCGATGCTCCAGCTTCACCGCGTCTTTCTCCGTCGTAATCAACGCGTTGGCTTCGAGGTTGTCGGCAACGTCGCGCAAACCTGCCAGCTCGTCGCCGGTGTATTCGTGATGATCCGGATATTCGTAGGCAGCGGCGATTTCCACGCCGAGTGCTTCGACCGTCTGACGAAACCCGTCAAAGTTTGCAATCCCGGCAAACAATACCGCGCGTATGTCGGACGGATCGCCAATCGATAGCGCCGCACCCGCCAAATCGACAAATCCCGCCGGTCGGTGCGCGGCTTCGATGACGGGCAAGCCGCCCGACAGGCGTTCGAGCCGACCGTGCAACAGCTTGCGATCTTTCTCGGTGACCTGATCGCTGCGCGTCATGATCAACAGATTGGCGCGCCGCAACACGCTGCGCGGTTCGCGCAATAGACCGCGCGGCAGCATCGCGCCGAAGCCGAACGGGCGCGTCGCATCGACCAAAACAATATCGAGGTCACGACCGAGGCGGCGATGTTGAAAGCCGTCGTCCATCACCAGCACATCGCAACCGGATTCGATTGCGGTGCGACCGCCCTGTGCCCGGCGTGGATTGACCACCACTAGCGCTTGCGGACAGCGCCGCGCCAATAGCATCGCTTCGTCGCTTTGCGAGGCGTCTGTCGAATCGCGTTGCGCATGTTTGGCAACGTACCCGCGCGTGAGAATCGCCACGCGATGACCGCGCCGGCGCACGGCGTCGGTGATTTCGATCGTCATCGGCGTTTTGCCCGTGCCGCCGACGGTGAGGTTACCGACGGAAATGACGGGCGACGGCAGACGCTGCACTGCCCCCGGCACCGCATCGAAGTAAACGTTTCGCAACCGAATGACGAGGGAATACAACAGCGACAGGCCGCTAAGCAGGCCGCGCGCGATGTCCGCAAAGAGGCCTTGTGAGCGACCGCTGATCAGATCGAAAAAAATATCGTGACGGCTGCGCATGATCTGTCATCATATTACCGCAAAAGCCCGCGTGGGTGGTCAGGCTCGACGCTCCGGCTATGATTCGTTGAAAACCGACCGATCCCCGACGAACCACGTTTGTCGCTAACGCTTCGGCAGCAAGGAAACGCTATGTACGAGTTGGCCGCCCTTCGAAATCGATTCACCATCGCGCGACGCATCGGACGCTTCACTCGGACTGTGAGTTTGTTGCTTGCCGTGCCATGCTTGCATATGGGCACCTTCGGTTGCAGCGAAGCGACGCCGTTGACGGCACCCGCCCAACCGCTAGGCGGTAGCGGTGCGACGTCGCAAGTGGTGAACGCGGGTGATTCGGCGGTCGTCGTTCAGGCAGGTAGCGATGCACTGCGCAACTATTTTGATTCGGTTCGCGCTCGACCGAATGCGGGCACGATCGATGCCGGTCCATCGCTTTATACGCGCCGCGGCGGTAGCGAGCGCATCGGCGATCAGACGCTGAAGCCGAACAATCAGTTTCGACGCAGCGGCAAGATTTGGGTGACGGAAAACAAAGGGCAGATGGTGGCGCATTGCCAAATTCGCGTGCAGCGGCTCGATACATCGGAGTACGTCGCGCTGCGCACGAATGATGAATTCACAGACCTCCCGAATTCGACGCCGATCGATTCGGACGCGGGGCTTCGAGCCGATCAGAAACAGGTATGGACCGACCTACCGCGCGATACGGCGCTCGAACGCGAGATACTGCAAATCCTACAGCGACGATTGAATGGCGAACCGACGGCAACGACGGATGGGGTTGGCGAGTAGTTTTTGAATATTACTCCGCGCGAACCCAGCGGCCCGATTAAAAAACGACCGTTTCAATTCAACCACGAGAAAGCTCGCAGTAGCCGCGGGCATCAATTCATGTATGCCCTATCGATTTCTTCGTCCCGGTAGGGACTGGCGGATAATAGCCCACCATTTCCAATGGTGGTTGTAATGCCCAGCCAGTGAATAAATCGTCCTGTAAGGACGATGGGAATGACGACCGTTATTTCCTTCTATCCCTACGGGATGAATTCCGATTCAGATATGACGTGCCCCCCAAGATGTGGGGGGCTATTTTCCGCTGATCCCTCCGGGACAAAGAGGACGATCAGTATCACGGTGCTGGAGGCAATATAGCCTCTCAACAATGACTGAGCTTCTTCATTTACGCGAGTTGGTAGGACTGCCAAACGACTTGGACCATTTTTCATTCCAGCTTGGCGTCGCGATAGCCTTTCTCAGCCCCGGTAGGGGCGAAGGTCGAGAGCCATGGATGAAGCGGCGCTAGCCGCGCAATCCATGGTTCATGTTGTATCGCGTGTTAAACCGCGGTAGCGGTGAAGGTACCTACGCCCCTTACCGGGGCTTAATATTCTCGTGCTCGATGACCCCGGATTACGCTCCGACCGCTGACGCGGTCTGCGCTTCATCCGGGGCTGTCAACCTATCAGCCCTACCGGGCTTTAAGATTCAATAAACTAAACGCGGTAAGCTTTTTGCCGCCACGGTCAGTTGAAAAACGCTCTAATTAATACCAATCACTTATTGATGCAGCAACAGATATTGCCCCGTCTAACGCCTTCTAAACACCCAGTTCTTTCCGCAACCGCATGATTTCCATCACGGCGGCTTTGGGCGAACCGTCTTTCTTAAATAGACCGTCGGGAACATCGCGATCGATCAAGCGTTGAAATGCAACCGATTCGACGGCCGGCTTTGAAAACGCGATGCGCATCAGGTCGTTGCACCATTGCGCTTGCGTGGCTTCGCTCCAACCGTCGCGCCAACTGGTGCCGTCGCCCGCTTGTTCGGACGGCACGCCCGCGAACATCACATGCACCGGCTTGCCGAAGGCACCGAAGCGATCGAGCATGCTTGAGATTTGCATCAGGTCGCGCATCTGCGGATTACCGCTCGTGATATCGAAGCGCAAATCAACGGCAAACGCGTCAAAGTGAATGCCGCTGCTTAGCGCCATCTCGGCGAACAGCATCGGCGGAATCGTGCGCGGGTCGTTGGCGTAGTACTCGCCCCACGGCTGCGTGACGCCGATCACGACCGTGCTCTTGGGAGACGTTTGCTTTACCAGCAAACACGCGATGCGCGTCAGCTCCATGATTTGCTCAAACGTGAAGCGATAATCGTTGTGTGCGTGCACGCCGCGAATGGCTTCCCACGTGTGGACGTATGGACCATACGCCTTGAGCATCGAGCGAATGTGCAATTGGGCGGCGTCGCGGAACTTTGGGTAGTCCTGTGCGGCGCGGGCGAGCCAGCTTGGCATCGCGTTCGGGTCGAGCGTTAGTAACCCTTCTGCCCAAACCGTCTTTTTCTTCTGACGCAAATGATTGAGCCAGGTTTCGATATTCGGGTCGCGCGCCGCTTTGCCGGATGGGTCGTTATCCAACTGACCGATCGGCAACACGCCGTAATCGAACACCTGTGCGAGTCGATCGGCACAACCGTTTTGCATTTGTTCCGGGTCAATCCGACAACCCAGTGGGCGCTTGGCGAGGTTGCCCGCCGCGATGCGTCGATCGAGAAAGACGTTGGCGTGAAACAGACTGAGTTCGTCGCCCGCCACCACGCCGCGACGAATCGCGTCGTTGGCCAACTTAGCCGCCGCTGGCCCCGGCCCCGCCGTCATGGCTTCGATCAGTTGCGCGCGGGCCTCGCTTATCTTGGCGTAATGTTCGGCCCCCGCTTCAAAGTCGTAAAAGCCCCAGTCTTCGCGTTTTTGGCTGATGCGCATCATTTGACCGCGGGCCAGTTCGACGTGCAGGTTGTACGGCTCCTGCCGTTCCGGTAGGCGCGGCGTTTCCAGCACGACGGTTCCGACGCCCGGCACCTTCCAAGGCACAGCCACCGCAGCGGCGGAGCGAGCGCGCGTTTCGATGGTCATCTCGCCATCGGCGACACGCACTTCACCGCGCATCGGCACGCGATCCTGCCCGACGACGTAGGCCGCCTCAAGGTCGGCTGGGCCGCTGGAGTTATCGTTTTCGTAAAGCTTTAATCGCAGCATGCATCTTGCCTTGGCGGGTTTTGCGACAAATCACAGTTTGCTGTCGATGGGCCCGGCCGCGCTCAAACGGCCCCACCAATCGAATTCCACAATATACCGTATTTCAAAGTCGGCCAACAACGCTAAAACGCATTTCAGCGCGATCAAACGGCGTTGCACCCGTGCTCGTGTTGTGAAACGCTGCGCGAAGGCGTCGAAGCCCTGCGATTACCGGATCAACTTACCGTCACCGGCGTTTGCGGCGGCTTATCGGTGAGAACCGCAATCACATTATTGGCGGCAATTTCGGCCATTCGCGTGCGCGTGCGGACGGTCGCCGAACCGATGTGCGGCAGCATGACCACGTTATCCATTTCCAGCAGTTCGTTCGGAATAGCGGGCTCGCCGTCGAATACATCGAGCCCGGCGGCAGCCAGCCGACCGTCGCGGAGTGCCGCGATCATCTCGACCTGATCGACGACCGAGCCACGCGCGGTGTTGATCAAAATCGCTCCCGGCTTGAGTTTGTCGAAGGCCTTTGCGTTCAATAAATGGTGCGTATCCGGGGTTAGTGCTGTATGCAGCGAGACAAAATCGCTGGTTGTAAGCAGCGTATCGAGATCGACGCGCTTGGCTCCAAGTGCCGTCATTTCGGGCTTTTCGCTCCGCGCTACGTAACACACCTTCATGTCAAAGCCGGAAGCACGTTTGGCAACTGCTTGGCCGATGCGGCCCGCACCGATGATGCCTAGGGACTGGCCAAACACGTCGGCCCCCATGAGCTGCATCATTTCCCAACCGCGCCAAGCCCCCGCGCGCACCAGGCGTTCGCCCTCGCCCAATCGGCGCGCCGTCGCCAGCAGCAGCGCCCATGTGAGATCGGCGGTTGCGTTGGTCAACACGTCCGGCGTATTTGTGACCGTCATGCCAAGTTTGGCGGCAGTTTTGACGTCGATGTTGTCGAAACCGACGGCGCAGGTGGCGACGACCTTGCACTTGGGCGCCCACGCTTCGAGGACGGCACTGTTGATGGGGTCCGCTAACTGGGAAATCACGGCGTCGGCACCGGCGGCGGCTTCGATCAATTCTTCCGCGGATAACCCGCGGGCCTTCTGATTGATGCGAAGGCTAAAGCCCGCCTTAACCAGCAAATCCAAACCGGCGTCGGGAATCAATCGTGTCAGATAAACCACTGGCTTCGACATGGTGACCTCTGTCGGCTGTACGGCAATTCGGACGCGACCGCCCGTTGTGAATAACCGATGGATACTAAGGTGAATCGTTTGCCGCGCGTTGCCGCGAATCGCGACGACATCCGTAGCGGTCGCGCCGCTTCAAACTTAGAATCGCAACCTAGCGAAGGCTTCAACGCCGTGCAAGTGGCCAAAACACTTGGCGGGCGGAAATTAAACAACTTTGATTCAAGCGATCTTAGACATCTGGGAACGCGCCCAATGGCCGGATCTGGTGGAGTTGCTACTCATCGGAGCGGTCGTCACGGCGATCATGCGATTTTTGCGCGGTACGCGCGGAGCGCGATTGTTGCGCGGCTTCGTGTTGCTGCTGATGGGCGGAACGCTCGTGCTCTACTGGATTGCCAACGCATTCCAGATGGAGCGCATCCAGGCGCTATATCCGACATTTACGCTCGGATTGTTCCTCGTGGCACTGGTCGCCTTCCAGCCCGAATTGCGACGCGCGCTGATTCGATTGGGCGCGGCCACATGGATTGCCGACTCGCCGCAGGCGATGGACCGCGTGATCGATCAGGTGGTCGATGCGTCCGGCTACCTATCAAAGAACAAGATCGGCGCGCTTATCGCGTTTGAGAAATCGACCGAGTTCGGCGCATTGATGGAAAGCGGCGTTCGGCTCGACGCGGAAGTGACCAAGCAGTTGCTCACGACCATTTTCTGGCCCGGCTCGGCGTTGCACGACATGGGCGTGATTATCGCGCAAGGTCGAATCGCCGCAGCTGCGGTGCAGTTCCCCTTGGCCGAATCATCCGAAGTGAGCATCGCGTTGGGCTCGCGCCATCGCGCCGCCATCGGGCTATCGCAGGAATCGGACGCGCTGATTTTAGTCATCAGCGAAGAGACCGGCATCATCAGCCTAGTCGAAAACGGCAACATGCGGCGCAATTTGACGCCCGAGAGCCTGCGTCAAACACTGCGCACCGAACTCACTAAGATCGGAAAGGACGACGAAGATTAGCGAGAGTAACCAACCATCAAAGTGGCATCGCTTTCGACACTTCGTGCGCAGCACGTCGGTGGTCGTGGTGATCACATTGCTGATTTGGTTCGTCGCCGACCAAGGTGTGATGACCGACGAGACGGTCAGCGTGCCGGTCATCTTCACCAGCCAAAACCCGGAAGTCTACGTCGGCTTGGCGCAACCGCCGGCGCAGCGCGAATACAAAGTAACGATTCGCGGTCGTCGTCGCCGAATTACAGAGTTGAAGACGCAACTTTCCGCGCGCGACACACTCGAAATTCGTATGGACGAAGCGCGCACGCCGCGCGCCGAGCCCTATCAACTTTCCGTGCGCGAAGATCTACTGCGCAACGTGCGCGACCTGCGTATAGCCGGCTCGATTCTTAAGGCTGTGCCAGAGGAAGAGACCCTGCGCATCGACTCTTACGTTGAGATCGATGACATTCCGGTGCGCGTGGAGTTCGGCGACTTGAAAGTATCGCGCACGCTGTCCGATAAGACCGTGAGCGCGCGCGTGCCGTCGTTCGTGGCGGCTAACGAGACATTCCGTAGCCAACTCGAAGCTGTAATAAACGCATCGGACTACATCACCGAACGGACGCCGGGCTTTGCGTTTGAGTTTCAGGGCAAGCCGACGCTAAGCGGCCTGTCGAAGTTGTTCGTGTCTGGCAATGCGATTCAAATCACACCGCCGAGCGTGACGGTTTCCGGCAAAATCGAAACGTTGCAAGCCGTAGAAAGCAAGGGGCCGATCACCATCCGCTGGTCGATCCCCGATCGGGTGCAGCAAGATTATCGCATCGTCGCGGAGGATGCTGAGTTCATTATCTACGTAGACGTCAGCGGCCCGCGCGAACGCGTTGCGGCGCTGGAAGCAAACCAAATTCGGGCGTTCGTTGACATCTTCGCACGCGATATCAACGACCCCGGCATCGGCAAGACGATCACGCGTGAAGTGCGATATTTCCTGCCGATCGATTTCGCCGGCTGTCGCGTTAGCGAAGAAACCGCCAAGCGGCAGGTCCGCTTTCACTTGGAACCGATCGCGGGCACGGATGGCGGTACACCCGCAACCGAACCGCCCGACGGTGAATCGTAGATGAATCCGATTCTTGGATACGTACTCGCCTGTTTGGTTGTAGTTGGCGCGGTTGCTTTTCTGGTAATGCGACTTCGACGCGAAGTCGATGCGACCGTTTGCCCCGAGTGTGGGTTCCGCATGACGAGCGCGTCATTCCCACGGTGTCCGCGCTGTGGGGAGAATATATGAGCCTTCAACAAACGAGATCAGCCGTCGCGTATGGAGAATTTAATCTCCGCCCGTTGTAAATAAAAAAACGGAAAGGCCGAGCGCAGCCCACACGCGCCCGACCTTCCGTATTGAGGATGGTAACTACCCATCACTCGGTGGTGTTGATTTGCCTCTTAGAACCGACCGCGCGGTCCGCGGTTGCCGAAGCCCGGTCGATGCGGTTGGATCCGCGGCTGGCCGAAGCCCGCCTTCTGCACGGTGGTGCGATCCGTATCGAGCACGTTACCGTTGCGTTGGTTGATTACCTTGGCATCGACGATCAGGTTATGCGCCTGACGTGCAAGATGCTGCGGCAACCGAATGTTGATCGAACTTTCGAATTCCAACTCACCGCGATCGATATCCGTCGGGCGATCCAGCGGGATCACGACCTGATACGGTGCCGGCGGTCGAAAGCGATTGGCCGGTACCTTGTTGAAGCGTGCACCGCGTACGCCGCGTTGGCCGCGATAGATGTTGGCACTACAGGCTGAGCCGCAGCGAACGTTGGCGGCGTGGTTGCAACCGTTGAACACGTGCGGTGCTTGGATCGTTAGCACGAGATTCAACGGTTGGCGTGCAACGCGACGGCCTTCGACTTCAACGTCGTAACGCACCTTCAAAAGTGCTGGGCCGCGATGATTGATACGCGCTTGGATATCGACATCAACGTCGTAGTTACCAAAGCGTTGCTTAATGCGGTGGTTGGGACCGGCGTAGGCCGTGGTCGCCGCGAAGGCGGTGGCCAGCGTAGCGGCGAGGGTCAGGGCGAGTCGTTTATTCATCTTCAACATCGTTGCACCTGCCTTTCATAAGCGAGCGTCATGCCCGCTGCGTGCGGCGGGTAAGACACAACGCCGGTTGGACAGGTTGGTCGGTTTTTTCGAATAAAAAGGCGAATGTCCGATTTTTGAGCGGTATTAAGGGGTGGAATATTTTTCTGATTTTTTGCAATAGATCGCGCGGCGAGGCGCCGCAAAACGCTTCACGCTCTCCACAAACCGACAATTGTCGCTATTCGATCAACGGCCTCATCGCTCATCCTGAATCGGCCAAAACACATAGTCGTGATTGGTCTTTTCCTTCGCCCATTTCGGATCGTGCTTACCGCCATCGTCTTTCTGATCCAACGCGGCCGAATAAAGCGTCATCTCGTCGCCGTCGACTTTGTAAATAAACAGATCTCTGGTAAACGGATCGATACAATTCTCTTTCAAATCGGGCAAATCCAACTTGGCATCAATAGCATCAAGCCGCGGCGGCCATGCACCATGCTTATCGCGATGCGCCAACAAGGCCAGCATGGTCCGGGTACCGCGGGAGAATCCCTTATGACACAAGTTAACTTGATAGGCGAAGGCCAGATTGAGAGCTATGGCATTGACAAACGAGTTATTCTGCACCTGCGCCTGGTATTTCTTTGCGTAACGATCTAGTTCAAGAAACGTGGTCTGAGAAAGCGGCTGAACCACAATATTGCGGAGGCGTAATTTATGTTTGTCAATCAGATCGCGTGCCTCGATCGGGTCAAACCTAACAACAGCCTGCTTTTCATATTGCTGGTTGGCAATTTCCTGCAGCGTTTTATGCCACTTGTCAACGCTATATTGCCCATTAGGACAGATGGATTGCAAAATACTCAATCGCATGACCCATTCAACATCGATTGCTAGGATCCAATCGAGTTCAGCCTTGTCGTGCTTGATAAGAAACCGATATGCCTTGGCCGCACTGGATGGCTTCAAGACAAAACTCTTCACTGCCGCGTTGACCGAATCGTATGCCATCGCCCGACCTGCTATGCCGACCAGACCGTCAATTAGATATCCGTTTTCGCTAACTTGTCGCGCGACATTCAGCGTCGTGCGAACCGCATCCATTACCGCCTTCTCCTGATTCGGCTGCCGCTGCCAGCTTCTCAGGATGAGCATCTTATTGGTGTTTCGAATCGCACTCAGCGACGGTCGTTTGTAATAGTAAAGGCTCTCCAAATCCCCCGGAACAATATCTATGATATGCGCGCGACGGCTTGCCTTGCGCATGAATTCGATTTGAGGCGCACATCGTTCAACATGAGCCGCCATCGCCGGATAATCGTCAGGACTCCAAAGTTCACCGAAACCTAGCTGATCGAATTGCTTCTCGGCTATGGGTGTCATCGCCGGCAAGGCAAGCTCACCATTTTCGGTGAGTGGCAAGTACAAGCCGGGTGCATTCTGGTCTTCATCTATGCCCGACAAGTGTCGCGCATTCAGCCAGCCGACGTAATCCACCTTCTTCTTAAAATCCAACACCGGCGGTCGTCCGGGCAAATCGGCATGGGCGAAACAGGCGGTCACTAAGAAAGCGATAATCGAAACACGCATAAAAAACCTCCGGTGGATTGAGACCTAAAGTTATCTTAAATGTTTGCACCTAAAATTGCAGGCGTTTGACTGTGGCGCCGTTGGTTTAATCTGATTTTACCCGCATAGGTCGCACTACAAGTGCCTGTTCATTGACGCCCGCGACCCGCGCCGATATACCTATTCGCAGACGGCCCGTGCCCGCCCGCCGCAGCCGGCACGCCGTTCGCCTCGCCTGCATGGAGATTCCCCTATGACTGTTCGTCAGAGATGGTCCGCGATCTGCGCGGCATTGATGGCATGCGTTGCTGCCGCTTGCGAAGGGCCGCCGCTGTTGATTTTGCCGACCACGCTGCCTAACGGTATCGAAGCCGCCGCTTATAGCACATCGCTCATGAGCGATGCCGACGGCGGAGCAAACTTTACGCTCATCGCGGGTCGCCTTCCGACCGGGCTGCAACTGAGCAGCAGCACGGGCATGCTAACGGGCACGCCGATTGAAACGGGCTCGTTCGCCTTCACGATCGAAGCGCGACAAGGCGGCTTTACCGTGCGCGTCGGCACGCGCGATTTCGCGCTAACGATTATTCCCGAATTGCAATTGGCCGGATCGTTGCCGGCGGCGCGACAGGCGGAAGAATACGACGAAATGTTGACCGCAACGGGCGGCGTTGCGCCGTACACGTTTCAAGTGATCGGCCTGCCCGGTGGTATCGGTTTTAACAACGACACCGGCATGTTTTCCGGCACGCCCACGCAACCCGATGACGGTCGCGTGATTCGCGCGACGGTTTCCGATAGCGGCGCGCCGATGCAAACGGTTACGCGCGATTTGTTTTTTGAAGTGAAGCCGTTGGCCGTCAGCATTACGACCAACGATCTCCCCAACGGGATCACGGGCATTCCGTATTCGGCGGAAGTGGTTGCCGAAGATGGGTTGCAGCCGTACTCGTTCTCGATTGTTGAGGGCGTGTTGCCCAATGGTTTGTCGCTGCCGAACAATCGGCGCACCGGCGTGATCAGCGGAACGCCGTCGGTTGCGGGGACGTTTAACTTCACGATTGAAGTGACGGATAGCGACAGCCCACCGACGACGGCGTCGCGCGAGTTCTCTGTGACGATTAATTGATGGATTAAATTCGGTGATGATTCCCTATCCTTTCCTAGCGGAAAGGATGGGGCACCTGAGTTTCACCGGTTGCAAACTTGTGCCACGGTACAATGCTATTGAAACGAACACTTTCTCTCGCGCCCATGATTGAAGGAGTCGCGTGATGCTGATGAAGAAGATCGCCCTACTAACGACCGCCCTATTTGTTTGCACGGCTGCACAGTGCAACGTAAACGTCAATGTGAACACCGGTAAGCCGCTGGATGACGCTATCGCCACGCTGTCGATCGAGCGCGAGGATACCGACGCCAACGCGATCCTCAGCGGATCGATCATCGCTGGTTTTGCCAACGTCGAACTGACCGACGAACAGTCGATCCAACTCAACGGTGTCGAATTGAGCCGTGCGGGCAGCTTGTTCACGGCAAGCGTACCAGCAGCCAGCGCGTATATCTTGCGCGTCGTGGAACCGACGCGCGGCGTTGAAACGACGACGATCAACGAGCCCAGCGCGTTTGAAATCACATCGCCGACCGTCGGCACGGCGGTATCGCTAAGCGGGTTTGATGTGACGTGGAACAACGTCGAAGCCGATCTGACGGTGCGCGTGGTCGTGCGGCAGTCGCTATTGGGCGAATCGTTGGTGCTCAACATCGGGCCGGTCACCGACACGGGCATGGTGAGCATTACGGATTCTCAAATCGCGCAGGCCGGTTTCGGGCAAGGTGCAAACGTGCGGATCGAAGTGATTCGTGAGCGCGAAACGAACGATGTGAACGGGTTTGCGGGCGGCTCGCTATCTGCGACGCTATCGACGGAAGTGGAAGTGGGAACGGCACCGTAGGTTGAAAGCATAACCGACGGTTGGTAGTTCCCCAGCCCCAGAGGGGCAGGGGCACCCGCGGACGACCCCACGCGCTTGGTATAGGCCCAATTGGTCTCATCACGTAACATACGTAGCTATGCGTTGTCTCACGTGTGGCTACAGTCTCAGCAATCTGCGTTCGCGCACCTGCCCCGAGTGCGGTACTGGCTTTAAGCCGACCGACATGCAATTCGCGCCAGGCAAGGTCGCGTTCTGCTGTCCGCATTGCGATCAGGATTACTACGGCACGACCGCCGACGGCCATCTTTACCCCATCGAGTTCGATTGTGCCAAGTGTGGCGTGCACATCCATATGGATGAGACCGTCATGCGGCCGGCGGAAGGGTACGAGGCCGAAGACACGGAGCCACACAAGATTCCGTGGACGCAGCGTTCCGAATTGGGTTGGTTTAAAGCGTTTCGAAAGACGCTCGGCATAGCCGTGATGCGACCGAGCGAAATTGGATTGGGGCGCCCACAGCGCGGTGATACGCGCGATGCGCTGCGCTTCGCGGCGTATTCGATTTTGCTGGTCGCGATTCTGTCGATCGTTGCGCAGTCGATGCTGCAAGCGATCTTTTTGGGGTTCATTACGGCGGTTACAGCGACGGGGCCGGGCGCTCCCGGTGCAGGCCCTACCATGGGCATGCCATTTTTTCTTAGTATCGTGACGAGCCAAACCTTGGGTGCGCTGATCGCGCTGCCGTTTGGGCTGTTGGTGTTGTGGCTGTGGGCTTTGAGCGCGCATGGCATACTGAAGTTAACGGGCAAACCCTACCAACCTGCATTCGCAACCAAGCGTGCGTTTTATTATGCATCCGGCGCGAACGTGATGAGCCTGGTGCCGTGCTTGGGCTGGTTGGTCGGCGGACCGTGGACGATGGTTTGCACGATCAAGGCGTTGAAGGCGACGCAACGCATTAGCGTGGGTCGCGCCGTGCTGGCCGTTTTGCCGATGCCGATCGCGGCGCTTGGTCTCGGGGTTGGATTTATCATTTGGATATTCTCGACCACGCTGGCGACGATCGCCGCGCCGGGCGCGTTCGGCACGTTCAATCCTGATACCGAAACGCTGACAACGAACTACGTGAATTGGGCC
The DNA here is from genome assembly GCA_030432035.1 of Phycisphaerae bacterium. GTDB lineage: Bacteria > Planctomycetota > Phycisphaerae > UBA1845 > UTPLA1 > ECT2AJA-110-A. The sequence continues at coordinate 37,570 of JAUIHO010000002.1, read as the reverse complement.
AATCGAAACAAGCGCTATCCGCAGCACGTCGTCGAGCTGGTAATGGACAACACGGTCTTTTTGGGCGAGCTAATCCAGACCAACTCGGCAACGGCTTATTACGATTTGGTCGTCGGCAACTTTGATACCAGCGCGACGGATGACCTTCTGGAACCGCAGCGCACGCAGAAGTTTCAGGCGTATCTCAATGCGCTCCCCAAAGATATATTGGCCTATCGGTTGGGCGACTTCGTCTTTTACCCGAGCACGCAGCCGCCCAATCAAACCGCACCAACGCGCTGGTTGATCGTCGCCTGGCCCGACCCCGATACGAACGCGGCGCTCGGCCCGAACGAACTGGTCGAAGTCGGCCTCGCCGATGGCACGACGTTTTACTCGGTGAATTCGGCGTTCCCCGCTGCGTTAGCGACTGAAAACAGCGCCCGCCAAGTAGCCGGCCTGCCGCCGATACCGCACCCCATGAATGTGAAACATCAACAGTTAGTGATGGTCGGCGATGAAATTGAAATTGTTGATGACGGTAATTTAATCGACGATGTGTTGGATGATGAGGGAGCGGGCACGACGTTTGATCCCGTTGAGTCTTAGGCCGGCGGGTAACACTAGAAGCTATCCCAAAACATGTGGGACAGGCGTCTCGCCTGTCTCGAGTTGCCTACAACATTAAGCAATTGGAAGAAACCGGCGAGACGCCGGTACCACAGTTTAGGTTTTGGGATAGGTTCTAAATAAGAAAGCCCTCGCGACGAGTATCGCGAGAGCTTGGATGGACTTCATCTTTCGTATCGTGAAGTTGAATTACTCGCGCGACCCCATCACGCGAATCGCAAAATATGCGAGTTGCAAGATCGCTACCAATGTTGCGGCGACGTAAGTCAACGCAGCAGCATTCAAGACTTTGGCCACCAGCGGATCCTCGTGCGGCGCGATGATGCCACCATCAACCAGAACCGCGCGGGCGCGTTTCGATGCGTCGAATTCGACCGGCAGGTTCACGAGTTGAAAAATCACCGTGAGGGCGAACAACGCAAGCCCGACGACCGCCAGAAATTGCAAGGACGAAATCAGTAAGCCGGCGAAGATAAAAATGACAGACAGGGAACTGCCAGTGGACGCCAACGGAACCATACCGTTGCGAATCACGAGCGGGCTATAACGCCGGGCATCCTGAATGGCGTGGCCGACTTCATGAGCGGCAATCCCGACCGCCGAAATGGTACGACCGTCGTACACATCGGGGCTTAGCTTTAGGACTTTGTGCCGCGGATCGTAGTGGTCTCCGAGAAAATTCGGCTCGCGGGCAACGCGCACGTTATGAATCCCCTGCATGTCGAGTATTCGCTGGGCCGTTTGCGCACCGGTAAGACCTGAACTGGCCATCTGCCTTTTGCCCCGGTCGTACGCGGAGCGGACGCGCATCTGCGCCCAGCCCGCCAGCAACATGCCGGGGATCAGAAACAGGAAGTAGAGCGGGTCGAAGTAAAAGAAACCCAACATTTGTCGAATCCTCCGTTAGCTTATTTCCACGACGGTTTATACGTCGTTGAATTCCGTTCGGTCGGTTGAAATTCTAGCCATCTTTCTACTCGGTGGCCGTACCCGATTTTTCGGGCCTTGGCGTCTGTCAACGCGACAGACGCTGACATGACTGGGCTGACAATTCGGCACAGCTAAACACGTGGCCGCTGGACCAAGCGTCATCAACGGCACGGTAAGGTCGCACGACAGCGCGCTTACTTTGTTTCCTGCAAAACCTGTGCCGATTGCCGCACGTCCGCACCTTGTTGACGCATCGTTTCAATTGCGTTCGCAACATCGCCGTCATTTAGGTTTACGCCGCGACAACCGTCGTCGATAAACACCGTCTCAAAACCAAGTTGCAATGCGTCGAGGACGGTGAACTTCACGCAGTAGTCGGTGGCAAGGCCTAGCACGAACACGCGTTGCACGTGCCGCTGTTTGACAAAATCGCCCAACCCCGTCGCCGTATGATGACCGTTGTCGAAGAAGCCGCTGTAACTGTCGTAGCGCGGGTCGGTGCCCTTCTTGAAAATGTAGGAAACTCGGTCGACGTTTAGATCGTCCGCGAATTCGGCACCGCGCGTGTTTTGTACGCAGTGCACGGGCCACATGATCTGATCGAGACCCTCCACAGAAATCACGCTGCCGATTTGTTGACCCGGATGGTTGTCGGCAAAGCTCGCATGATCGCGCGGGTGCCAATCCTGCGTGGCGACGACAAGTTCAAAGTGCGGCATCAATTGGTTGGCAACGGGGATGACCTCGTCGCCATGCGGAACCGCCAGCGCCCCACCGGGGAGAAAGTCGTTTTGGATGTCCACGAGGATGAGTGCGTTGGTGGAGTTGTACATTTTTTATCACTGATGAATTCGTTGGGATTCAATACGGATGCGTTGTTGGTGGTTCCGATTACAACTCAAACACAAACCCGCTTTCTTCTAAACGCCGATACTTGCGTTTGTCGAAGCGATACAACCGGGCGGCGCGGTGGGAAACATCCTGCTGCTTTTCATCGAGTTCGACCAACAAATCCATCGATAAAATGCGTCGCCGAAAGTTGCGCTTATCGAGCTTGCGTTCGAGTATCACTTCGTACAACCGTTGCAACTGTGACAGCGTGAACTTGCGCGGTAACAACTCAAACCCGATCGGTTGATAGCGCACCTTGCCGCGCAAACGCGCCAAGGCGGTTGCTAAGATCTCATCGTGATCGAATGCGAGTTTGTGTGCCCGATCGACATCCACCCATTCGGCCTCGGCCGCGTCGTCATCCGCGCGGGGTGGATGGTCCGCCGTGTTGACGAGCGCATAGTAAGCAACGGAGATCGTGCGGCCGCGCGGGTCGCGACCGGGCGTGCCAAAGGTATAAAGCTGCTCGAGGAAGATATCGCGCAGGCCCGTTTCTTCCTGCAATTCGCGCCGCGCCGAGACTTCCAAATCTTCATCCATATCGACGAAGCCGCCGGGCAATGCCCACTGCCCTTCAAACGGCGGACGTGCACGCCGAATCAGCAACACGCGCAGCCGCTGATCCTGCAATCCGAAGACGACGCAATCGACCGTCACGGCCGGTCGGGGATAATCGTACGTGAAACTCATTTTGCCTTCTCGCGCAGCTTTAGAATCAGGTCGGTCTTCAACTCAAACAGCGATTGTTCGAGGCCAACGGGGTATTGGTGCGGATTGGTGAGACGCTTGATCGTCGGGTGCAATGCATCGAGTTGTTTGTGCACCCAACCGCGCGAGTTTTCGAGGGCGTGCACTTCGAAGACTTGTTTTCCCTCTCGAAACACGGGCACTAACAAGTCGGTATGTGCGACATCGCCCGACATGTGTTTGCGGCGCGTCATATCGAGCGGGTCGATGATCGTGCAGCCGTCGTCGATGTCGGTCGCTGCATCGTAAATCGCGTCGGCAAGGAATAGTCCGTCGCGATGGTAGCGCCGCACTTGCAAAATGCCGGGGTTGGAAATCTTGATCGACTGCTCGGAAAGCTTCAGCGTATAACGCCAATCTTCGCCCGGTGCGCGCACCGCTGTCATTTTGTACACGCCACCGAGGGCCGGTTGGTCGTAGCCCGTGATAAGCTTGGTACCGACGCCCCACACGCCGATCTTGGCGTCTTGCTGTTTAAGGCTGTCGATGATGTGTTCGTCGAGATCGTTACTGGCGACGATGACGGCATCGGGTAACCCGCCTTCGTCGAGAATGCGCCGTGCTTCGATGCTCAAATACGCAAGGTCACCAGAATCCAAGCGCACGCCCGCCATCTGGTAACCGCGTTCGCGCAGATGTTTGCCAACCTGCACCGCCTTGCGCACCCCGTCGAGCGAGTCATAGGTATCGACCAGCAACACGCAGTTGTTGGGCATAGCATGGGCGTAAGCTTCGAAGGCCTCCAACTCTTCCGTGAAACTCATCACCCAACTATGTGCGTGAGTGCCTTTGACCGGAATACCAAAGAGTCGACCCGCCAATACGTTCGACGTACCAGCACAGCCACCGATATAGGCCGCGCGGCTGGCGGCCAAGGCGCCATCGATACCTTGCGCGCGCCGGAGCCCGAACTCCATCACCGGCTCGCCGCGCGCCGCCCCACATACCCGTGCCGCTTTGGTCGCCACCAGCGTTTGATAATTGATGATGTTGAGGATGGGCGTTTCGAGGATTTGCGCCTGAATGATCGGCCCGGTCACCTGTACCAACGGTTCGTGCGGAAACACGACCGTCCCTTCGGGAATGGCGTCTACGTCGCACGTCAGCCGCAGCTCGCGCAAATATTGCAGGAAGCCGTCGTCGAACAGTGGCCTATCATCATTCCCGCGCAATGACGCCAGATACGAAAGGTCTTCCTCATCGAAGTGGAACTCATTGAGGTAGCCCGTCAGATAACCAAGGCCGCAACTGATGCCGTATCCACCATCGAACGGGTTTTGTCGAAACGACATGCTGAAGACGGCTTCGTGATCGGCCATCCCGCACTTCCAATAGCCGTATGCCATGGTTAGCTGATACAGATCGGTCAGCAGCATCAATGACGGTTTATAGAGCGTGGCGGGGGTCGTGATTCCGATATTGTTCATAGTGTCACAAATACACTAAGAACGGTCAGTCGTCAACAATATGACCGGCGCACCTATTAGCGGACCGTCCATAATTGTTCAAAACCACCTAATTTCTCCAGCCCTCCCGGTTCGACGTATTTTAGACTTGCCATTGAGCCGAAGCCCGCGAGTCGCATAGCCCGCATGAGACCGAAGACAGGTCCACCGGCGCTCTGCGCTTGCACCCCACGGCTTGGTGACAAGCGGCGGCCAGCCTGCGAGAAAGACGCAAGCGAATCGAGGCCGCGCGTAAAAGGACAATGCACGTTTCTGCTTTCGTTTTTCGCCGCGGAGTTACCACCATGCGTTCCCAGCGTTTCACCGGCGCGACCCTAGCTTGGGTCACGTTTGTCGCCATCGGCTGCAACCAGCCCGAAGACCCCGCCACTATGAATACACCGCCCTACGACGCCGCCGAGTCGCGTCGCGAAATGGCGGAGTTCTTTGCCTATCACCAAGACAACGGCCTGCTCGCTCAGCGCGCGATTGCCGACATGCACTTTGTGCCGGGCACCTCGCACCTATCGGGTGCGGGCGAAGCGCAACTCGCGCGGCTGGCCGAAATCATGCAAGACACCGGCGGCACGATTAACTACGACACGCGCCTCGGCGACAGTGGCCTCGCCAGTGCACGCCTCGCATCGGCGCGACAGTTCTTATCGACTTACACGGTCGGCAAAAAGTCGATCGACGTGGCCTTCGGCATGGCCGGTGGTCGCGGAATGGACGCCGTGGAAGCAGCCGGCGGACGTGTGATCGCGCAACAACCCGAGCCGCGCAACTCTGCTTACAAGCTTGGTGCGGGCGTGAGCAGCGAAGGATCTAACTAAGCGGTTGGAGGAGCCTAACCATGATGCGCAAAACACTCATAATTTTGGCGGCTGCGGGTGGTGCGTTGGCCCTTCCTTCCGGATGTACGCCGGGCGGCAAGAGCGGTATCTCGCAAGGCCCACGCATTAGCACGAAGACGCACCTGGCCTCGGCCCGCATGCTCGAAGCTACGGGCAACTATGCCGGTGCCACCAAGCAATACGAACACGTGATCGAGAACGAGCCCGATATGGCGCTGGCCTATCACCGATTGGCCGTGCTTTACGTCAAGCTGGGCTACCTCGATAAGGCGCAAGACACGCTGCAGATGGCGATCGAAAAGGGCGCCGATGAAGCGAGCCTGCGCAACAACCTCGGCTTTACGTTGATGCGCATGGATCGCCTCGACGACGCCGAACAGATGCTCGATGCGGCGCTGGCGATTTCGCCGAACTTCCATCGCGCACGCATGAACTTGGCTATCTGCCACGCCAAGGCCGGCCGCACCGAACAGGCACTAATGAACTTCTCGCAGGTCGTGCCGCAGGATCAGGCGTTCTATAACCTCGGCGTGATTCGCATGCAGGAACGCGATTACGTTGCGAGCGCTTGGGCCTTTAATGAAGCGTTGGCGATGAACCCGCGACTGCCGGGCGTCCGCGAAAAGGCAACGCAGGCCGTGGCGCTGGCACGACATGCACCGCACCATCCGGCAGATGAAGAGATTCTTGCGACGCTTTCAAATCCGCAGTCGGGCGGCATGCCGTCGTCGAATATGCCGACGGAACCGTTCCCCGTTCGCACGGCGCAAGTCGAACCCACACCGCAGTCGACGACACCGTCATACGAACCGATGCAACCGGCAGCGCCGAAGATCGTGAACAGTCGACCGCCGCGCACGCGACCGACGGAAACGTTTGCGTCGAACGATTCAACGACCGAAACAAACACGCCCGCTACAACGAACGAACCCACGTTTGCGGCGACGACCAACGACGTGCCGTCGATGACGCCGGTCGCAAACCGTGCAACGACGACGAACCGCATGGGCCCGCCCCGCAACGTCGTGAACAGCCGACCGCCGCGCACGACGATGGCAATGACGCCAATGCAGCCCTCGACCAATTCGAGTTCGGAACCGCGCGTTATTCTGCCCTTGAAGACCATCGCACCGATGCAACCGAGCGCTTCGACGACGAACTCGTTTGCGAACGAGCAAGACGATTGGGACGGCGACGACGAGTCGAGCGATCAATGGTCGGACGACTGGGATGAATCGGATTGGAACAACGCGTCGAAGCAGGACGAAGATGGTTCGTCTGCGACGCCCATGACGCCGATGCAATCCATTTCGGACCCGACCTACTCGCGCGTCGCGACGACAGAGCCCGAGGTTCAGGACATCGCTTACGACTCGTCGTATGAGGCCGATCAGAAGATGGCCGAAACGACTTGGCAGAAGTGGTTTACGCCGGCGGACGCCAACCGCAACACCGCCGCCACGCCGATGGTTGAAGTGTCGGCACCGCGACCGCAACAGCCGGCAAAGGTGAACAACACGCGTCGGCCGTCGAACACGAAGCCGCAGACGATGAAGACGACGAACGCGAAATCGAACGGGCCTTCGAACAAGAAGGCACAGTCGATGAAGGCGACGACTTCAAACGAGAAAAGCGCGACCACGACAACGGCTACATTTCGATGGAACGATTCGAATACGACGATGACGCCTTCGTCGAATGCAACGTCGCCTGCTCCGAAAACATCGACGTCAACCAGCAACATGACGCCGATGCGAATGGCACCTGCCGGCAACAACCGCACGCCGAGCAAGACGCCGTTTCCGCGCAAGCGTGCCGACAAGGCCGTCATCAAACCGATCGACAGCGACATCGCTCAGCCGATGCAACCCGCGTCGGATGATAGCGATAACCAAACGGATAAGAACACCACGCAAAACGGCACGTCGTCTGGCAGCATGCAAGAGATGACGCCGCTCGCGTAACGCTAACGTCGAACGATCGACGCGGCGCAACCGTATCCTCCTCCTTCCCAACTCACCCCGTTCAGAACACCGGCGGTCCTCGCACCGCCGGCGTTCTGTTTTACGTATCGAGATTTAGGGTGCGCAGGGTTGGGGGGCGTGACGAATGAATGACCGAGCATGAATGTAGCGACCGAGCGAGAATGCCCAAGTATCAGGATCGATCGCGAGCCTGTCGTGAATGTTGAGAATACGCAGCATCGCATCGATCCCGGAGGGATCACGGGATAATAGCCACGCGTTTCAACGCGTGGTTCAATCGTGCCATAGCAATTTCGTGCCGGAGGCACTGAAGGAATTCAACTTCTGGCGGCGAACGTTTTAGCGAAACCAAAACGATCATCACCGCATTATTGACACTGCCTTATCGTTCGAAGAATTTGTTTTTGTAACTTCTTATTTGAATTCTTTAGACTGCATGAATTATCAGTGAGAAATCGTAGGACAAGTTGATGAAATTCACCACCAGTAGATGCCGCCCCCATCTCTGCCCTCAGGCTCTTAATAAAGTTCTGCCGCATTACGATGTCGGACTCGAACTGACGAAACAATTCTTCCAATTCCTCTCCTAATCGATTCGGCTTCGACATAGAACGTGTTCCTCCTTCCGTTGGCGCTTGATGGATAGTCTGCGTCGTGAAACACACTACACGAGCCGTGCTACTCAACCTCAACCAGCACCGCCCCGTTCGCGGGCCGCACGTGATGCCGTGCCGGTGACTCGTCGTATAGCCACGGGCCAACCAAACCATCCATATGAAGCAGCAAAGCCGTTTGGCTGTCGGGCTCGAATCGGCGCTGCGGCGTAAACGACTGGCCGCGGTAACGCGCCGTCGTCGAGATGCGCACTTCGTCGATCAAACCGTCGAAGAACGAATTGGCTTCACCGTTGCGACCGACATCGCCACCGATAATGAACGGTAGGTCATTGGTTCGGCGCTTGCCCTTACCGGCTAGCTTGGCAACTTCCCGGCCATCAACGTATAGCCGCACGTGTTCGCCGTCGTAGTCGCCGGCGACGTGATACCACCGCCCCGGCTCCAACGTTACGTTCTCGGCCTTGGGCTCGACGTAGTTGCCATCGAGATGAATCGAAAACATCGGCTTGCCGTTGTTTACGAAAATGCCATACTCGGAGCCCTCGGTCTTCGTCACCAACCCCACGCGCCGGCCGAACCCATCGGCCTTCATCCAACACTCCAGCGTCATCGGCCCATCCGGCACCACCAATCCCGCAGATGGCACCTTTACATGATCGTCCTGACCGTCGCACGATAGCGCTTTGTTACGACCATCACTTGGCGGCGACAGATTGGCGCGCATCGGCACCACTAACGACTTAACCGGCATCGGATAACGAAAACTCGGCGCGAGATACTCCAACTGCACGTCGACCATCAATGTGCCAAACGACGGATCGAGCGAGCCTGCCGGTCGCCGCACCTTAAACGAAAACGAGCGCGACTCGCCCGCTTGGATTTGTCCGTGGTTGTGATCGGGCGTACACACCCAGCGCGAATCGGGCGACTGCGGCATAACCGTCACATCGATCGGTCGCGACGCCGTGTTGGTAATTGTTGCCGTTACCAAACCATCGGCGCGCCCGTCGTGTTGCAGCTCGACGCCGCCTTCAATCACCGCCGCTTTTTCGACCAACTGCAAACACTCTTGCTGCATCGAGCCCGTCATTTCGCGCACGTTTTGAACTTCGCCAACGGGTAACGATGCCAGAGCGATCTGGCCCTTGCGTACGGTAACGACATCGAAATGATGAAGGAAACCGGCCGAAGGAATCGTGCCATCCTGATAGCCGCCGACCGTCGCAAGCGTCACGTATTCGATACCGTCCTTGGCGTCGTATCGGGATCGGTGGATGTGCCCAGCGAACACAGCGGAGACATTACCCGCATCAACCAAAGCCTTATGCACCTTATCCCAATCGTCGCCATAGTTGTTGCCAAGCCAGCGCGGATGGTGCAAAAACAGAAAGATATGATCGGCGTCTTTGGCTTTGCCGAGCGTTTCCTTGAGCCAACCGAATTGTTCCGGGCTCATCTTTTGGCATTCGGGATCGCGAATGCTCTTGTTGCCCGTTGCGGGATCGCCCTCGTCGGAATACAGCGCGATGAACCAACAGTTCTTATGTTCGAATGCATACCAAAGCGGGCCGAAATGCATTTCATAGCTGGCTTCGTGTTCGCCTTCCGGCCGTTGCTCGCCGCGCCGACCGCGCCAGTAGATATCGTGATTGCCCGCGACCGGAAACCACGGACACAAAAGGTTGTCCATAATCTCCTTGTATTCGCGCATCTCCGCCATCCATCTCGGCGTTTTGTTATACCCCTGAATTAAGTCGCCGACCGTCATCACGAGATCGGGCTCGAGCAAATTGACGTCGCGCACAGCATCGGCGAGGACCGACACGCCTTCGTCCGGCCCACCAGTCCGGTCGCCAAAGACAACGAAAAAGAACGCATCCTCTTCTTCGGGCATAGGAAGTTTGATCGGTGATTCGCGCGACGTGAGGAATCGCGACGCGTCATGGCGGCGCGGGTGCTTCTTGTTATGCGGATGTAAGTGGCGCGTATGGCCGATGTTGTCGCGCGGCGCGTCGTCTTGTGCTAAAGCCGGAACGGATTGTCCGAGGAATATGACGAACGCGACGGAGGCAAACGTCGAGCGTGCAACGGGCATGATTCTTCCCTCTATGAGATGTCGATTGGCGAGTTTTTTGAATGCAATTCAACTGGAAGCCTAATTTCCACGGGTACGGGTTACAAGTAGGCGAGATGAATGATTGTGAGCCCCGATGCCTCTGAACACCTACGAATAATGCATTATGATCTGCTGACGCCCTTGTTAAGGATGGGTTAATTCGGTTCATTCGGAATGCCGGATGCCCATTCCTAAGAATCCTGATGCGGTTTGGGAGGAACGAAATGATGAATCAAATACACAAGTCATCCCGACACGTGACATTAACCTGCCTTTGCCTGTCGTCGTACCTTGTCGTCGGTTGCGCACAGAACACCGCCGAGCACAACATCAAAGACGTGCTGAACGACCAAACCGACGCATGGAATCGGGGCGATATCGAAGATTTCATGCTGGGCTACTGGCAGTCGGACGAGCTCACCTTCGAAGCGCCCGATAGCGTTACGAAGGGTTGGCGAGCCACGCTCGAACGCTATCAGCGCCGCTATCCCAATCGCGCCGCCATGGGAACGCTCACGTTCTCCAACCTGGTCGTCGATGTGACGGCGGCAGACGAAGCGACCGTGACGGGCCGGTTTCACCTTAAACGCGATCCACTTCCGGACGCGAGCGGTCATTTCGTTCTAACGCTGCGAAAGTTCGTTGAAGGTTGGCGCATCGTTCGCGATCGAACGTGGTCGGATTTGGAGAACGAGGAAGTCGAATCATGAAACTCACGATCTTTAGCACCAAAGCCTACGAACGCGAACACCTCAATAATCACAACCAGGCGCACGGTCACGAATTCAACTTCGTCGAGGCCCGCTTGACGCCTGCGACGGCTACATTGGCAATCGACTCGCCCGCCGTCAGCATCTTCGCCAACGATGACGGTAGTGCCGAATCGCTCAAAGCCTTACACGCCGTCGGCGTGCGCCTCATCGCGCTGCGCTCTGCGGGTTTCAACCACGTCGATATAGAAACGGCCGAACAGTTGGGCATGACTCTGCTACGCGTGCCGGCTTATTCGCCGCACGCGATTGCCGAACATACCGTGGGCCTGATGTTGGCGCTCAATCGCAAGTACCACCGCGCGTATAACCGAATTCGCGAGCAGAACTTCGAGCTGGACGGTTTGCTCGGGTTCGACATGAACGGCAAAACCGTCGGCGTGATCGGTACGGGCGAGATCGGTAGCGTGGTTTGCAAGATCCTCACGGGCTTCGGTTGTTGCGTGCAGGCGTTTGATGTGAAGGAGAACCCAGCCTGTCGGGAGATCGGCGTCGAGTATGTCGCGCTGAATGATCTGTACGAATCCTCGGATATCATCTCGCTGCATTGTCCGCTGACGCCAAAGACTTATCACCTTATTGATGCCGACGCACTGGCACAGATGAAGCCGGGCGCGATGTTGATCAATACCAGTCGCGGCGGTGTAATCGATGCGCGGGCGGCGATCGATGTGTTGAAGAGCGGGCACCTCGGTGCGTTGGGCATCGACGTTTATGAAGAAGAAGCCGACCTGTTTTTCAAGAACCTCAGCGGCACGATCATTCAGGACGATGTGTTCGCCCGATTGCTTACGTTTCCCAACGTGCTCATCACGGCCCATCAGGCGTTCTTTACCGAAGAAGCGTTGGCCGGCATCTACGGTACGACGCTGCAGAACGTGACCGACTTCGAAAACGAGGCGATCGACGACAAGAAACGGGTAACGTCGGCATTGGTGGCTTAGGCCGCTGGGCCGTTATAGACACCTGCCACCGGCCTTTGGACACTTACCAAGGCGATATGATTGACCGGCTCACGTCGTTGCACGCCAACCTGCTATACGTGCGCCCATCGCCAAGCCCGATTGTGGTCGGCGTACCGAACGCTGGAGAACAAACGGATTGGCTAAATCGCATTGCGTCAACGATTGAAGGGTGGGTCGAAGCACTTGCCATTCGGCTAAATCCCTCACCCCGGCCCTCACGTTGCGAGGGAGAGGGTGTATGCGCCACCGACCTATTTGACTTGGATGACTAAATAAGACTGCGCGTTAGCACGAAACCGCACACAAAGGAACCATGTCATGAACAGCCGCTACATTCTTCTTGTTGTTGCGTTTGCCTTTACGTCTGTTTGGAGTCTGGCCCTTGCAGATAAGCCGGACACCAAAGCCAACGCGTCGGAGGCCGAGAAGCAAATCGCCGCCATGGATTGGATGGCCGGCACTTGGTCGGGCTCCATGTGGGGCGGCACGTTTGAAGCGTATTACACCACGCCCGAAGGTGGTCGCGTCATTAGCCACAGCCGCCTCATGAAGGACGGCAAACAGGCGTTTTATGAATTTGAAATGTTTGAGGTGAGTGACGGCGCCGTTCAGATGGCCCCCTTCCCGGGCGGCAAGCGTGTTGTCGGCTTGACGTTGGCCAACCTCGATCGCAAACAGCGCAAAGCCACGTTTGAAAACAAGACCAAAGATTACCCCACGCGCATCGAATATCATCGCGCCGCCGACGATCGATTGGTCATCACGCTCAGCGACCCGCATGGCGGCAGCGACAAACGTGAAGTGTTCGATTTGAAACGCAAGGTGGATTAGTTTCGTTCACGATTGAGAGCGATGCTTGCGATGTGGCACCAGCTAATAGCCGGTGGATGCATGTAATCGACACACGATCGCAGTAGATCGTGAAGTGGCCCAATAGCGCGCAGCTACCGTTTGCGTTCAAATTATCTGGCGGTGAATCCGAATGATCATCAGCGGGCTGGATTACATCGACAAGCTGCGAGCGGAACCGCACTACGCCGCCAAGGCCGTGCTAAATGCCAACGGAATCATCTTCTTCCCCGAAAGCCGCGAGCATCGCGATCAAAAGGCAGAGGGCATTTCCTATGAAGACAACTACCAAGGCAACGCACTGGCGGCAATGATTCGACCGCGACGGCTGGAGATTCGATATCATCAGGAATTTGCCGACGAAGAGATTGCAACCCTCGTTCGCAAATTGGCAATGAATGAGGCGCTGGTGTTCTTGGCTTCGTGGGAGATTACCTATCAAGCACGAAGGATTGATTTGGGCGAATCTCAATAAACAATAAGACGCCGTTAAATGGAAGTCGCGTACAAATAAAAAAGCCGCCCGTTACTTGGCGTAACGGGCGGCTTCAATTTTCTAATTCTGTCACGCTCGCGCTAACTTAGCGGCGGCGGCGGCGAACACTTCGCTTCATGCCCATAAAGCCCATGCCGAACGTGGCGAAACCGAAGATGCCCAGGATGCCGCTGGCGCAGCTTTGGGTCGTCGGGATCGGCGGGATCGAGGCCAAGTCGTTGGCGACGACCGTGTTCACCGAGCAGGTATAGTTGTATTCAAACGGCTCCGACGGGTTGTCGGCGTTTTCGAATTGACCTTGGCCTTCCCAATCCATGTCGATGAAGCGCTCTTCACCCACATTGCGGACGGTGCCGGTCGAGACAGCCGGGAATTCCACCGGCGATTCGAAGCCGAAGAAGCTCAGGTCGTTTTCGAACGAAATGCGATAGACATCATTGGTTTCGAACGTGCCGAAGTTACGGTTGTAGGTGCCTTCCGAGCTGATGATTTCAACCATCAACCGGCCGGTCGAAATGCCCAGCGGCAAAACGAGCGGTTCGACTTCCTGAATGTAGCTGCTAAAACCGGCGGTACCTTCCTCGGGGTCGATCTCAAGATTGAAGCGGGTGTAGATCACGCGCGACGTCGTGTTGATGCCGAGGCCGTCGAAGCGCAGGTCGAAGCTGCTATCGACATCCGCGTTTTCGTAGGCGTTCAGGGTTTCGGATTGAGCAAAGGCCGGTGCGGCAAGGATGGCGGCGATGGCTCCAGCCAGCAAGGTGTTACGCAGTTTCATCAGCGCGGGCTCCTTTCAAGAGACAGACGATTGCGTCGAGTGTTGACGAACATCAGGTTTCGTTTTGCGTTCGATTGCGGCGGATGAAAACCCGCCAACATGACCGGGCAGTATAGCAGAATTACCTCAGGTCTTCCCCGGTTCCAGGCAATAAATTGCCCCATCTTCGGTGCCCACGACCAAGACGCCCCGCGCAATCGCAGGCGACGCCGAGATCGGGCTACCGACCTCAAAATACCACGTGCGCGCTCCGGATTCGCGGTTCACAGCGTACAAACGGCCATCGTGTGAGCCGACGTACACCAACGGGCCGCTGATAACCGGAGAGCTATCGATTTTGGCACGAGCCTGAAACACCCACCGACGTTCGCCGGTGGCTGCGTTGATGGCGTGCAGTCGCTTGTCGCGGCCACCGATATAGACGGTGCCGTCCGCGATAGACGCCGAAGAGAAAAACGGAAACTCTCGCTCTTCGTCACGGTAGCGCCAACGAACTTTTCCATCGGCCCAGTCGAAGCCCAACACCTCGTTGCCGAAGGTGCCCAGAAAGGCCGACGTGCCCGAAATCGCGACCGCCCCGCCGGTCTGACCGTCGATCGGTATCTTGCGGCGACCCTCGCCCGTTTTGGCGTCGATGACGTGCAGGCGACCATCGCAGCCACCGATCAGGCAGACGCCATCCGCGATCCCCACAGTCCCCTGCACCTGATCTTCCGTACGGTATTCCCATACCTTTTCGCCGCTGTCGGCTTTCAGGGCATAAATGCTGCCGCCGGTGGAACCGAACACGATGAGACCGTCGGGCGTGAGATTGGGCGATGAGACGATCTCGTTTTTGCTATCGAACTTCCATAGCAGCTTGCCGCTGTCGGCGGCGAGACAATACATCACGCCGTAGCCATCGCCGAAGTAAACCTTGCCGTCGTGAACCAATGCAGAACTGTTGATCGCAGCTTCGTCGGTCTCGTCGAATTGCCAAACGACGCTGCCATCAGAAAGGTCGAGCGCGTAGAACGTGCCGAAGTCGTGACCGATGTAAACGCGATCGTCGACGATGGCCGCCGTCGCGACGAACGCGACCGTTTCGCCTTGTGCGGGTGAGACACGCCAACGCTGCGTTAGGGGCGGCGTGAGGGTGGATTCGGCAACGCCGGTGAGTTGCGGGTTGCCGCGATACATCGACCAATCGTCGGTGGGTATCGAAGTTTCGTTAGCCGTTGGCGTTGACTTGTTGGATTTGTTGTTCGCGCTGTTGTCGTTGTTTGAGCGACACCGAGAGGATGCAGAGGGATTGGATGAGTTGGGTGCTTCGGTGCGGTCGAGCTTCTTTGTTGAGGTTGCGTCGCGCGCGATTGTCCCCCAGCCCCAGAGGGGCAGGGGCACCCGGTGCGCAAGAGCGCTGTTCGGAAGCGTGTCGCGCGCTATGGTCCCCCAGCCCTGGAAGGGCAGGGGCACCCGTTGCGCGATCGCGTTGGCAGTATTGCATCATCATGGTCGAACACACGTCAACGAACACATTCCGGTACGCTGTCAGCGTCGTATTTCGGTACCTTTTTGCGGCCTGACGTCGTCACCTTGCCGATGCCTGTGGTAATCACCGTAACTTGGTTCAGCCCCACGTACCGCGAAGTAGATTAACCACCCTACTGCTACGCACGGTTGCCGGTTACGTATTCGACGACGGTCCGGCAGCCGATTCGGTCGGCGCCTCGATATGTTGCGTGGTTTGCGCATCGGGCTTGGCGGGCTTTGCGTGGCTGCCTGCCGGTTTAAACACGAGTACCAACGCAGCGCCCGCCGCAGCGAGAACGATACCCGCGAAGAAGGGCCACTTCGGCATTGCCTTGGGCGGATCGAGCAACATACCGACAAACACGCTCATGATCGGCGCGCCGGCAAACACCAACGGCGGAACGGTGTACGGCTTGCCGCCGGAATTCAGCGCCAGGATAACTCCCAACGCCCCCGCGGCCCCTAGCGCGCCTGCAAACGTCGACCAGCTCATTCCCGATGTTGGGAATTTGGCCGGTTCGTTTTTCATGACGAATATCCAGATACATGGAACGACGATGGCCATGATGAAGTAAGCCACGCCCACGAACATAAACGCTCGCAACGAGCCCTTCACGGGCGAATCTTCAGTAATGAACTTCAGTTGGCCAAGGTGGATGATCGGCACATACGCACCCCAGCAGAGGATGGTACCGATAACGTAATAGATCCAAATATTCTTCATGGATGCCTCCCAGTTGGATTCAAAATCAGATTGATGCGTCGTTGGACGCACTCTACCAAGCGGGAACCATATGCAACCATTGGTATAGCTATGGTTCGCTTTTTCCGCGCGTGTGGGAGTGTAGCCGAAGTGCGAGATTGCCGCAGGAACCCAGCCGGATGCGTCGCCGGTCTATTTGTGAAACCGGGCGCGGATGTCTTCGGGGATATCGATCGACTTGAAGCTGCCGTCGCGCATCAGGCAACACACCATCGTTACCTGCCCTTCGGCCGCGGTGCGACCGTCACGCTCGAATTCGGCGGTGTAGCTGACCGACTTGCTGCCGATGCGCGTGATGGTGAGATGGATCGTGACCTCTTCCTCGAAACGGATCGGCCCACGGTATTCGCACTCGACGCGGATGCGCGGCCAACTCACGATGCCGCCGTCGTCGCGCGGCTGCACGACGCTCATGCCCATGTCGCGAAACATGGCGTGTTCGGCCTCTTCCATTAGGCGAAAGTAGTTTGAGAAGTGCATCACGCCGGCCATGTCGGTCTCGGCAAAGCTGATGCGGCGGGTGTAGTTGAAGGTAAGCGGCATGGTTTGGGTTATTCGGTTATCGGTGGGTTTTGAAACGGCCAGACGAAGGTTTGTTACAGGATTGATTCGTTCGGAGGATGCGGTTGCTTATCGAAATAGCGAACCGTCTCGGAAATTGACGACGGTTACGCCGTGGTCGCACTGGCAGCAAGCTGACCAGTGGCACCCAAAGCAGGCTGACTTGTGGCACTCAACAACGCAAGCTGACTCTAATGACCCTTTAGCGAAAAGGCTTGCTTGCGACTTGCGAACGACGCAGGCTCGCCTCTACGGGTTCTTGAAAAACTTCTTCAACGTCGCATGACTTGGTGCGGGCGTCATCAACGACACGACAAACATCGCGACGGTCGATGCGGCGAAGATCACGGCGACCGGCATCACACCGAAGATCGTTGGGTCTTTGGTGCCTTCCAGTCGCGACGCATCCCAGAACAAGTAACCGCCGACGACCACGGCTGTAAGAATCGTCGCATACGCGCCAATCTTACTAATCCGCTTCCAATACAACGCGCCGAACACCAACGGCGCCAGCGACGCGAAGCCGGTAAAGCACCAAACGCCCAACTTAAAGACGCTGGCTCCGCGTAACTGCAACGCCAGTAGGTACGTAATCGCAACAATCACGACGATGAATCCGCGACCGAGCAAGACCTTGGTCTTATCGGTGAGCTTATCGTGAGCGACGTAGTGACCGACGATGTCGTTGGTGAAGATGCTGCCGAGGCACATGAACTGCGAATCGAGGCTGGACATGATCGCGGCCAACACGCCCGCCGTCACCAAGCCGCCGAGGACCGGCGACTTTACCAACTTGGCAATCATGATCGGCAGGACCGAGTTCTGCGGCGTGCCGATCGGAATCACCAACGATCCATCCGGCATGGTCGCCGATGTCGCCCATATCCCGATGAGCACGCACGGCAACCACGTCAACATCATGAGCAGCGGATGCATCACGACCGACAGCTTGAATGACGATGCGCTCTTGGCTGTGAGCCAGTGTTGAAACAAGTGCGGGAACATGGCCACGCTGAACGGGATGAACATGTACGTGAGGAAGATCAGCGGTGGAATTTCTTCCGGCTCGCGCGGTTGGACCTTGCTTTCGCCCGCCTCAAACGCGGCTTGTTGCGCGAGGAAGCGTTCGTGATCGGCCTCGGATATCGACACCTTCAAATACGACGGGTTGTACTTCGCGACTTGCTCGGTCGCAGCAGCCGGACCGCCGAGTTTGTTGGCGATGGCCACGAACATCACAATTCCGAGTACGACAAAGATCGACGTCTGCAACGCATTCGCCCACGCCGCGCCGCGCACACCGCCGTAGAAGATATAGATCAACACGACGACGCACATCATCAGGCCGCCCGCCCAAAACGGCAGACCGCCCTTGGTGGCGGCGAACATCTCCGGAAACGCCCCGCTCGTGATTTTTTCAATCGCCGTCGCGCCGCCGATCACGCCCATTAACAAATACGGAATGATCAACCCGACCAGAATCGGAAACAGCAACAGGCCGATGTTGTTCGATTCGAATCGATCGCGAAAGAACTGGATTTGCGTCATGTAGCCGTGCTGTTTACCCAAGCGCCACAGCTTGATGCCGACGAGGAAGAAACAGAACGAGTGGAATATCCCCGACCACGACACCATTTTGCCGTACACACCGATGCCCGCGTTATACGCTTCACCGGAGCTACCGATGATGGCAAAGGCCGTCATCGTCGTGCCGAACAGCGACATCAGTAGAACAAACGGACCGATGCCGCGCGAGGCAACGAAGTAGTCGGCGCTGGTGCCTTTGAAGCTGCGGCTGGCGAAGTAGCCCAGCGCGATCAGCATGATCATGTAACACACGATCACGACCAGCGAGACCATGCCGGAGTTACCGGCGGCTTGAGCAATCATGAATGCTCCTGATTTGGTGTAGGAGTATTGGCGGCAGCGTCGATGAGGGCTTCTTCTTCGTCGTCATCCACGGGCCAACAAAACAGAATACCGAGGATGCCGACGAAGGCCGCGCCGAGCGAAATGCCGACGTGCCAAGCCAAGCCCACGGGTATCGTGCCAAAAATGAATGGACGGTGTTGATCCCACCACCAGAAATCATGATGGGCAATCACCAACGCAAAGAAGAGGAGATAGACCAGGTATTTCATGCAGGTTCCCGTCAGGCCGGCACGCCTTCTTCCAGACCGATGTCGTCGGGAAGGGCAATGCGTTCGCGCATGGCATCGAAGACTTCACCCACTTCGCTATTGAACACATCGCCGATGAGAATGCGCACGATGTGATCGCTGTATTGCGGGTGATCCTTCACGAAGGATCCGATACTGAAGTCGCGATTATAGAAGGCATAGACGAGTTGGCGAATGGTCTGCATACCGGCCACCAATCGCGGGCCGAATGCACCGAGCCGACTGCCGGAAACGTCGCCGTCTTTCAGGCCTGCGGTGATGCAGTCGGCGGCATATTCACCGCTTTTGAGGGCGAGCATCACGCCGGAGGAATAGACCGGGTCGAGAAAGCCGAAGGCATCGCCAATCAGCACCCAGCCGTCGCCGGCGACCTTCTTGGATCGATACGAAAAATCGGCCGTGATATAGGTCTTGCCGACCTGTTCGGCACCGGCCAGGCGGCTCTTGAGGCCCGGGCAATTGGCGATTTCTTCTTCGAGCGTTAGCGCCGGATCGTCACCCCGACCGGCACATAGGTATGCAGGCGGCGCAACCACACCGACGCTGACCAAGTTGTCTTCATGCCGCAGCGGAATCCACCAGAACCAACCGTTGCGATCCTTCGTGTGCATGATGATGGTGGCGCCGGCGTTGCGACCTTGCTCCATTTCTTGCACGCGATAGTGGCTATATATCGATGCGTTTTTCAGGCAACTGTCGGCGTACCGCAGATTGAGTTGACGCGAGAGCAAGCCCGATTGCCCCGTTGCATCGACGATGACGCGGCCCATGAACGTCTTGCTTTCGCCCTTGACAGTCGCCTTCACGCCGACGGCTTGGTCGCCATCGAAGATCACTTCCCGAACCGATGCGCGATACACGACTTCCGCACCTTTGTCGGCCGCGTTGTCGAGCATCATCTTGTCGAATTCGTCGCGCCGCACCTGCCAGGTTTGCGACCATTCGTTGGGGTCGCGATCGGTGAAGTAGAACGGGACCGACTCTTTGCCCGTGTCGGTGACGAACTGCACGCTTTCTTTGGTGACGAAGGACGAGGACTTCAGCTTATCGAGCACGCCGAGACGCTTGAACGTCCAGTAAGTCTGCGGCATGAGTGATTCGCCGACATGGTGCCGAGGGAACTCGCTGCGTTCGAGCACGAGCACCTTGTGCCCTTGCTGCGCGACCAATGCCGCCGCCGTCGCCCCTGCGGGGCCGCCGCCTAACACAATGCAATCGTATGAGTCGGTCATGATCTAGGTCTGGATACTCGCTGAATGTTTCTTTTGTGTAACTAGCGTAAATCGCAACGTGTTTTGGCGACTTCATCTGCAATTGGGTGGCGACTTGACGCGCCTTACGTTTGACGATTCCGCTACGGTTGCGGACTCGATCAATCCGGGCATCAACCGTCACCGCGGCTTAGTGCACAACGCAATTACGAGCCTATCTGCACGCACAGTCGCGCGACGAACTTTTAAAAGCTCGTTTCGACCGCCTTGTCGCTTGCCACAACTTCCAACAATTCGATCGCCGGTTCGCCGTTACAATGAATCACGCCCACGCGCCCAAAGACGGGCTCTGGCAAGGCGCGATCAAACGCGCCCTTCAATGCCGGCGGACCTTTGAAACGGAAGAACCACTTGGGCTCGATTTCTCGCAACACGTCGTGGCGAATCAGAATATCTCCCAACGGCGCTTTCTTATTGACGATCTCATCGCGCACGTCGTCGGAAGTATAGGCAAGGTTGATGCGAACCACGCCGACTTCGACAACGTGTCGCCCGGGGCCGGACGTCAGCAGGATTTTGCGACGATACTGGTCGCCATCTTCGCGTGTTTCGAGTACTTCGAGCTGAACCGGATAGCCGTGGTAATCTTCCAGGCTGGTCGTCATGTGACGATCGTGCGCGAGCAAACGCTTATAGGGCTCGGGTAACTCCTTTTCGGAAAGCAGATCGGGCTCTTCCGAAATGCCGGGGCCGAAGAAGATGGCCGCCAGCGATGCCAGCGCCGCACGCGGGTCAGTGGTGGTATGAACGTTGAGCGTCATGGCGTTTAAGTGTACCGAATATCGCGAAACGCGTCCTCAAAAAATCGATGCAACAGCGGATCGACATTGAGCAAACCGGCACGCGTCAGTGCGATGCGGTCGCCCTCGATCTCGCAATAGCCATCATCTTGCAACGACGCGAACGGTTCGGCAAACACCTGCGTGATCTCTTCACCGAATTTGTTTCTGAAGTAACCCGCGTCGATCTTGCCCGTCTTCAACTGCAAAATCATCTCGCGAATGAGTTGTTGCCTCGGCGAAATCGGCAAGGCGCGGTTGATCGGCGACCGCCCTTCCTGCAGGCGGCCCACGTAATCATCCCAGCCATCCAAGTTTTGATAGTGCATACCCTGAAAGTGGCCGAACGACGCCACACCGGTACCGATGAGATCGGCACCATACCAGAGCGAATCGCGATACACAAAGCCGCTATGTTCGGAGGGTTTCACGAGCGTGTAAGCGCTGGATACTTGGTAGCCCTGAGCGATGAACTGTTCGAAGGCGTAATTCACCCAACGCTGCTTCGTAGGCCAATCGGCGATCGGCACGGGTTTGCCATCGGACTTGGACTCGCGCGAAATGACCGTGTTGTGTGGCATTTCCATCTGGTAGATGGTCACGCAGTCTGGCTCCATCGCGAGCGCCTTATCGACAGCCATCTTCCACTTGTCTTCGGTCTCGCCGACCATGCCGGCGATCAGGTCGATATTGATCTGTGGGAAGCCGATCTCGCGTGCCCACTCGTATGCCTGAAAGACTTCAGGCGACTTATGAGCGCGACCGTTTAGTTCGAGGATTTCGTCGTCGAAATGTTCGACGCCAAGGCTCAGCCTCGTAACGCCGATTTCTTTGATCGTTTTGAGTTTGCTATGTTTGAGCGTGCCCGGCTCGCATTCGAAGGTAACTTCGCGTGCAGCGTCCCAGGTCCACTTTTCGTTAATGCGTTCGATCAGACGCAAGAGCTGTTGGCTACTCAGGAAAGACGGCGTACCACCGCCGAAGTAGACGAACTCGAATTGTCGCCCTGCCAAACCCGGCCGACCGTGATAGAAGTCGACTTCGCGGGCAAGCGCATCCATGTAAATGTCGACTTCGCTGCCGTTCTTATCCGTGAAGACGCGGAAGTAACAAAACCGGCAACGCTTGCGGCAAAACGGGATGTGCATATAAAGCCCGAGCGGCGTATCGGGAAACGGCCCGGCGTCGAGTTTGTCCTCGACTTCGGCCACATGCTCGGCAGACCAAACCGAAAACGGCGGGTAATTCGAGACGAAATGGCTACCGATTTCGGTTTCTTTTTTCTCGCTGGCCAGTTGGGGCAGTTCGACCATTAAATCACAACACCTTCCGAATAATCGGCACCAAACAACTAAACAACCCGCAACCGTAGATGGCGGCTGAGGTTAGCTCGATTGTAGTGAGTTGGAAAACCGGATTCAATTCGAGGCTAATTCGAGATGAGCATGGCTTCATACTGATTGGGCCGACAATCCGGAGAAACCGGGCCATTTACTTTGACGGGCAATAAAAAAACCACGCCGATATCGGCGTGGCTTTTATGTAGCTCCCAACTCTCGGGCCGGAGAGTAGAGAAAGGAAAGGAAGTCTCACGTTGGGAGCTACACCAAGACAGTAAGCCGCGAGTAATTGGAAATCAAGGGTAAAGAAAAATAATTGTGAGTGTTTACGCCGACCCTATCGCCCCGCCGGATTCCCCTAACTTAACAGCCGAGGTTACGGCAAATAATCACAGGCCCTTCACCGCTGCAAAAGCCGCATGGCCACGCCCACCCGGTCTTTTACACCCATTTTCTCATAGAGAAGCTTAATGTGCATCCGGACCGTGTTGGGAGTAATGCCGAGTTTTTCGGCGATTTGATCGTTGGAAAGGGAATCGCAAATAAGCTTGGCAATCTCGACCTGCCGCGGGCTCAAGGAATATTTTTCGGTAACCTCATCCCAGTTTAGCGGTCGCACGGACACCGGCCCGTTTTCGAGGGACTTCGCCACCGCTTCGAGCAAGACGGGTGGATCAAACGGCTTTTCGAGTACCGTGACTGCCCCTGTTTTCATCGCTTCCACTGCGACCGGCACCGACGCATAAGCCGTGACGAGAATGATCGGCGTACGGTCGCCATTTTGGAAAAGTTGCCGCTGCAAGACCTTTCCGCCTATGCCCGGCATACGCAGATCGAGAATGATGCACCCGCAATCTTCCTTCATTTCCGCTTCGAGATACGCTTCTGCGGATTCGAATTCCCGCACCTGAAAATCGGCCGTTTGCAGCAGCGTCTTAAGCGACCTGCGAAAGTCATCATCGTCGTCAATGATATAGACGACCTGCTTATTGGGTTTATCCGGCATCGTACCCATTACTCGTCGGCCCCCGATGCAACCGGCAGGTATAGCGCAAACGTGGTTGGCTTACCACGTTCAAGCAGGAGGTCCCCGCCGTGTGCCTCTGCAAGTTGTTTACTAATCGATAGCCCCATTCCTAAGCTCGATGGATTAGTGGATTGGAATGGTTCAAACAAACTCTCCGCAATGGCAGGATCGACCCCCCGTCCGCTATCGCAAACCGACAGCTTGACCATCTTACCCCCGGATGGCTCCGCGTAAATACGCAATTCGCGCTGAGACGGGTCAATTTCCTCCATAGCGTCCGCTGCGTTCAAAATCAGGTTTAATACAATTTGTTGTAATTGCACGATGTCGCCCTGCACTCGGTCGCTTACCGCTGCAATTTTTCGTTGCGGCCGAACTCCAATGCTGCGAAGTCGGGTTTGGGCGAGATTCAATGCACCGTCAATTATCGACTCTACAGCAACTTCGCGGTGCTCCTTTTCCGGCTTCTTACCGAATTGACGAATCGACTCGATCAGCGAGGTCATATGAGTAACTGCTGTCTCAATCTCATCGAGAAACGGCCCTATGACGTGGCTCGCCTCGGCGTTTTTCTTCATTTTCAATCGAGCCGAATAGACATAGTTGCGGATTGCACCCAATGGCTGACGAAATTCGTGCGCCAACTCGATTCCCATCAAATCGACCACTGCCAGCCGAGACAGATGCGACATGTCGGCAACTTGCTGCTCGCGCTCGGATTCGATGCGCTTGCGGTCGGAAATATCCCGCACGCTGGCGACGAATTGAATCGAGTCGGAACCCGGTAATTGCACTGGGCTGATGTTCACTTCGCCCGCAATCGATCGACCACCTCGATTCAGAATGGTGACTTCAAATGGACGACCAGCAATGCCCAAGAGATGCGATTCGTCGAGACTGCCGTCTGGATGACTCTTAAGTCGCGGTGCAAGATCCTCAAATAATTGAACAACGGGCGTTCCGATGATGTCAGACTTGCCGCAGCCGAAGACTTGTTCGACCGTATCGCTGACCTTCTTAATGTTCCCGTCAGCGCCAACCATGAGAAGCGGGTCGCGGCACGCGCTGAAGATTGCCGATTCTTGCGCATAAGCGTCGTGCACGAGTTTTTCGGCCAATTTGCGAGCCGAAATGTCTTCCGTGTACATCGCGATACCACCGATTTCACCGGTTGCGCGATCGTACCAAGGGCGAACCTCCCAGCGCAGGTATTGAACGGCTCCGTTTAAACGAACGAATCGGTCTTCTTCGCAGCGACGCACGGCACCTTTTAAACACTCTTGGTGGATGGCTTTCCATTCTTCGCCAATCTCCGGAAAAACATCGTAATGGCAGCGTCCGATGATCGGCGTCTGGACGAGATCGTAATCTTCCTTCCATCGTTGGCTGGCCACGAGATAGCACATATCCCGGTCCAACATGGCCACCGACGCTGGCGCGTGTTCGAGCATATCCTGCAGGCGCGAGCGCGTGATCGAGAGATCGTCGATGGCTTTCGATAATTTAAACTCGGTCTGCTTGAGTTCGTTGATATCGATGTGCAGACCGATCATACGAAGCGGATTGCCGTCTTTATCGCGTTCGGTCACGCGGCCCGTACTTTCGATCCAGTGGTAAGAACCATCGTGGTGTTGAAAACGAAACGTAACTCGGTATTCGTAACCCGGATCGGCATGGGCACGCAATACTTCGGCAAGAACGCGTTCGCGATCATCCGCATGAACGCGACTCGTGAACCACTCGAGATCGACGGGGCCATCCGGAATCGGCTCACCCAGCATCAAGTGCGTGCGCGGGATCGTGAAGACGAGATCGTCTTTAATGCGCCAATCCCACAATCCCGCCTGAGCGGCATCGAGAGCAAGCCCTAGCCTCGCTTCGGCCACCTTCACAGGTGTCGCGTCCACAAGGATCATAAGAATGCCGATCGGCTCGCTCAGCGCGTCGTATCGAATCGAGATCCTTCCAACGGCATGGGCATAGATTTGGCGTTCGGTTAGCAATCGAAAATCGATATCTTCACTGTTTGACCGACGACAGACGCGCTCGATGGCTTCCATAACTTTTTTACGATCCGCCTCGTGCACCCAATCTAGCCAACCGTCGGAAAGCAAATGCGAGATTGCAATACCTGTTTCCTTGAGCCAATGCCGATTCACAAAGTTACAATCGCCAGTGCGTTGATCGCCGAGCCAGATAAAGACCGGCGCCGCGTCGGCCATACGACGGAACTGCGCCTCGCCATCGATGAGGCCAAATTCATATCGTTTGCGGGCGTGAATATCCTGCACTGCACCTGCGACCCAGAGCGCGCCGTCATCTCTGATCGTGTTGCGCGACGCGCTGATTCGGCACCACCGACGATTGCCCGGCAGACCGATACGCGCTTCGGCATCAAACGTCTCTTTGCCGTTCAGAAACTCGGTAAATGCGATACGTACGCCATCTAAATCTGAGGGCTCAATCAACGGGACGATTTCATCGACTGGTTTTAGACAGGGCGATTCGATAAACCCGAAGCGCCGGGCCATTTGTGGTGACAGATAGACCATTCGTCTGTCAGCGTCGTATTCCCACAATTCCAACTTGAAGCTGTTTAGGGCGAGTTCCAGTTGCGCTTTGTAACCCTGCGCGGTTTGCTGAAGCTGCACCATATCCGTGACGTCAGCGCAAATGCCGACCCAACGTCGCGGCGTGCCATCCGGGTGGCGTTCGATAACGCGACCGTGATCATGGATGAAAATCCAATCCCCGTTCGCGGCTTGAATGCGATAGTCCGCGATGTAGATCGGCGTTTCGCCTTTAAAGTTTGCTTCGACCTTTGCAACGACATCGTCGCGATCGTCGGGATGAATCCGATCGACCCACTCGTCGCGCGTGCCATCGGTGACGTAACCTTCAATTCCCAGAATCTCGCAAATGCGAGCCGATCGATAAATGCGAAAGTCGTCACCATCGCGCACCCAATCCCACAACCCGCCGCGCATCGAATCGAGCGCGACGTTTAACCGCCCTCCGGCGACATCACGTTGCCCGTCTTCCTTAATCGTTACAAGATAATGTTCGTGTTCGCCTTCGATCGGAATCGGTGCGATGGAAACAGATTGTCGCGAGCCTTCGAGAAACCATTGGATATCGTGCTGATGCAATGCATCATGAAGACAAACCGTTCCGCCAGTCGAATCTCCACCTGAGTCACGAACCAAATGAAAGGCATCCAAATCCCCAAGTCTAGAGCGATCCCAAGCGTCGGTTCTAAGAACCACCAAACCATCGGCGCGTACCACTGCCGCAGCACTCGTCCAATGCTGAAGGACAATCTTCAGTGTTGCTAAAGTCTGGCTGCTGTTTGAGACAAGCTCTTCCACGTTATTCAAATACCAGCTTGCTGACGCACGCCCCGCTTTTACGCCGCGTCAAAATCACCTCGCTCGCATCCAGCCCCACAGGCCCCTATACCTGAAACAGGTTGAATAATCGTAACCATACGAACGGGCTATATATTAACGAAAAGCCTATGGAAAAGTTCCAGAGAAACTGGAAGATCTCATGATAAAATGCCGCCAACATACACCAATTCAGGTGTAGCAGGCGGCGTAAGCACGCAGAATTCGTCGATTGAGCTTAAGAAACGGGATTATTCGGGATTAATCGAATAGATCGCAAAACGACCGAATCGCATTATTCAAACGGGTAGTAAGAGACATGACTTACGCCGCTACCAATCTAAGATTGAGCGATTACGGAAGGCGGTTACACCAACATTGGTCTATTTGCAACCACTATCTCAATGTTGTCATCTCACCGATTCGGGATTGCCGAATGTTGGTCGCGCCTCGGTCCAAGTCAGTTAACCACCGATTCCGGGGATGATGTCCGTAATGCCCTTCTTCTTTTTCTTTTCGCCGTCCTTCTTGCCGTCGCCTTTTTTGCCGCGACCCGATTTGCCTTTGGAACCGCCGGCTTCCTTACCGTCAGCACCCTTCGCCCCGGAGTCGCCCTTCCCACCGATACCGGGGATGGCACCCTGAATCAGGTCGCGCGCCGACTTGCCGGCACCACCTTTGAGGATGTCTTTCATCAGACCGTCGGTATCGACCTTGGAGAAGTCGAGCTTCGGATTTTCGCGCGTTCCGACCATCGGCACGTCGATGCGCGTACCTGCAAGCAACTTCGCATACTCAACGACGGGCCCCTTGATGCCGAGCCGCGCGAGAACCTCCGGACGTATCGGAATCGACACGATTAAATCCAACGAATCGTTGAGGCCGACCGATCCCTTGAAACGCAAATCAAAATCCGGCGGAAAGATCAGGGCGAAATCGCGATAGTGAATCCGACCGTCGCGTACCTCGAAATCGGCACCTTCGAGCCGGACGGTGATCTTCTGCCCGGTCTGCATGGCGACGCCCATTTGCACCAATTCACCGAGGACGCCACCGGGTTCGATCTTTGCATTTTTCAGCGTGAGCTTGCCGCCGCCCTTGCCACCTTGCGGCGGCGTATCTAGTGGTAACTCCAGATCATTAACACCGAGATCCACATTACCTTCGGCGGACACAACGTGATAGAAAATCGGATTGATGCGGCTGAGCAGTTCGCGCGCCAGTTCCGGGGTTAAAACCACGCCATCCAACACTGCCGTCTTGCCGGGCATGCGCAAGAGCGATTGTTCGAGGTTGTAGCGCGCGTTGAGGTTGATCGAACCTTGCGCGGCGGCGATGCGCGTCGATTGCACCGCCAACTCACCTTGATTTAGCTTAACGTCTATTTTGGCCTGACTGAGATCGATGCCCATGATATCGGCAGCATCCCAACCGACAGCGAACGCGGCGTCGGCCGCTTTGAATGACGGCTTATCGCTTGGCTTGTTGAGCGGCCCTTTCAAACTGATCTTGCTGCGGCTGCCACCTTGGATCGAAACGAGCTTGGCCGTGGACGGGCTGAGTTCCTGAATGAGCTTGGTAATCGCGGCCCATTCGGTGCTATATTCACCCGACAAGTCGGCATTCATCGCACCGCTGTAATCCTTCAAGTCGCCCGTTAGCTTGGCGCTGAGAAGCCCCGACGTTAGCTCGTTATTACCAAGCGTTAACGTGGACTTTTGCGGATCGACCTTGGCATCGAGTTTCAAGCCAACGCGCGGCTCGCGGACCGCCGACGGCCCTTCGCCGACGGCCAACTGCTCAATCGCACCTGTCGCTGCAAACTGCAACGCATCGCCGGCCTTGGCGATATCGCCGTTCATCTTCAACTGCCCCGCGATGGCTGGCGGCTTAACCATATCACCCAACCGACCGACCGTTGCGAAAACGGCTTGCAAATCGGCGTCGATATTGACTTTGCCGCTGGCGGAATTGCTCGAACCTAAGTCAACATCCGCATTGGTAACATCCGCGCGAATTTCGGCGCTTTCGATCTTTGCCATAGCCGCACGCAACCGCTTGCCGCCGTCTTCGTACGCGACGTCTTTCCAATTGACGGCAAGTTGATTCTGTACGACGGGTTTGCCGTCTGCCATCAGGCCGACCGCGTTTAGATTGCCGCTGGTCGTGAGCGACGGAGTTGCATCACCCGTCACTGTCAGCTTGCCGGTGACCTGCCCGGCGAAGCGCGCTAGGTCGGGCATGCCCAAGGCACCGGCGCGTTGCGCGACGAAGCCGAGATCACCCTTTTCAAGATCGAGATCGGCATCGAACGACTTCTTGTCGAAGCCGTAACCACCCTTACCCGACAGCACGACTTGCTTATCGAGATCGACATAAATGTTTTCTGCGCGATACGTGGAAGGTACGCCGTCTTTCATCGTGAGCGCGCCGCCCTGCTCGATCATCCCCTGATTTAAGTTGAGCGTGGTATCACCCGTTACCACCCGCGCCTGCGTCGCGTTCACGGTCGTCGACACCGTGAAACGTTCGTCACTTTGCCGCTGCAAGTTGATATCGGCAGTCACGCGACCGCTCAGTTGCGCTTCGCCAAGTTCCATAAAGCGGGCCATTTCTCGCTGGACTTGCGATAAATCGCCGTCAACGTTGCATTGCAACGCGTTCGGATCGCCCGACGCTTTCACCGTTGCGAAGCCGGTGGTGAGATCGAGTTGATCGAGTTTCACGCCGCTGCCATCCGGCAGGTTGGCTGCAAGCGCGAAATCCATCGGCGCAAGCGAATTGGTTTGCGTGCCGGATCGCAGCGCGGCGTTCGACACCTTGGCGTTCGCCGCAACACTGGGTGACTTACCACCGCGAATTTCAATCTTTGACACATCGACGGTGCCGGACGTCAGCGCTACGTCGGAATCGAATTCGAGAATGCCGGGCAGTGCCTCGTCGATGCGCGCGATGTCGATCGTGGACGTGGCATCAAGAGCAAACTCGGGCAATGCGATCGACTTGCCGCCGAGAATGGCACCAAGGATGCGGTCGCCATCGAGATCGGGCATGGGTTGGTTGGTATCGGCATCGAGCGCGACTTGCACGGTGCCGGGCGTGCCCGACAGATTCAACTTGGCCGCCAGCATTGTGCCCTTCAGATCGACATCGCTGTTCAAATCGACGTCGAGCGGTTTGCCACCGCGCTCGGGCATTTGCAGGCCGCGAACTTGAGCCGTGATCTTTCCGTTGGAACCGTCCGGTCGGAAGTCGGCATCGATGTTCAGCTTCGCCTTGCCCGTTATCGGTTTTTCAGGCATCAAGATCGCGAGAATCGCGCCTACGTCGAGTTCGCCATCTGTATTCACAGTGAGCTTGCCGGAGGCTTCGCACGCATTCAACGTACCGTTGGGAGCGAGGTTATCAACGTTGGCCTTGGCCGAAATCGCGCCGCCTTCCATGACGAAGCCAAGCGTTCCCTTGATGGCGTTTAGTGATCGCAGATCGACGTCGACGTTGATGTCGTTAATGGCGTGTTGCTTGCCCTCTCTGGGAAACACGCGGACGCGCCCGTTGGTGAGCACGATGCGGCCGACGATCTCCGGCAATTCGTCTGCCTCGATATCGGCTTCGTCGGCAGCTTCTTTCAACTTGGCCTTAGTATCGGGTTTAACAAATGCACGCACCAGCGACGGCTGATCACCTTCGTCCATGTACATCATGACGTCAGGGTCTTCGATCTTGAGTTCGGCAAATCGCGTGGGTGCCCGCGCGATGCCGGCCAGACCGGCCCCGAGGCTAATCGACCGTGCTTGTAAGACGTCGCGCTGCTGGTCGTCTTTGATTTGCAAGCCGTTAATATGTATCGGGCTGAACCACGACAAAGAAAAATCGTCGCAGGTAAGCTGGCCCGGAATCGCGTCGTTCACGTAGCCAAGAATCGTACCGCGCGCTTGCGGTTGCGATGCGATCCATGGCGCGGCGGCGACCAACCCCAGCAGGCCCACGAACAGGAACACGCCCAAGAGCAAAAGGCGTCGCCCCCAGCGCGGCTTTCGCTTTTGCGTCGAAGACTCGTTCTGTTTTGGCGTGTTGCCGACGGCGGGCTGCTGCGGTTCTGAACTGGCGGACATCGCGTACCTTTCGGGCCGTTCTCGATTCGGTCGTGGGCGGTCTTCCGGCACCAGGCACTCGAAGTCGACTCGGCTCAATTCGAATGTGAATGACTCTCTTGGATATCGCCGACTGCCGAAGCACCAAATAATCGACGACCTATACCAGTCTAGCACCAACCTGCGATTCAATCGCGTGGGCGATATCAAAAGGCCTTTTTCAGACTTGAATAAATTGTTAACTCACCTTTCAGTCAGCGGTTAGCACCGCTCGGAACCATGTTTCGCGTTTGGCGGTTTGGACATTTATGCGTTAGAATGTGATAGTTGTGAAATTGAGGGAGCAAGATGCCTAAGACGCTCGACGACATCAGGTCACAGGTTGCCGACATCATCCGTCAGCTTCGCCCGGCCGTACAAAGCGACGGCGGCGATATCGAACTGGTCGATGTCGCAGAAGACGGCATTGTGACCGTGCGACTGCTGGGCGCATGCATCGGCTGCCCGTCTGCGGCAATCACGCTCAAAATGGGCGTCGAACAGTCGCTTAAAGACAACATCCCCGAAGTCACCAAGGTTGTTTGCGTCGAGTAATTGCGACGGACTACCTGTACGACACGTCCTCCACTTTGTTTCTTTCCACCATCACGCTAATCTGCGGCGATGGATGTACGTCAATACAATCAGCAGGCTTGGGATCAACTCGTCGAGCGCCAGAACGAATGGACGCGACCGGTCGACGCCGACAAGGTGGCGCGAGCACGCAAGGGTGATTGGGAAGTCGTATTAACGCCGAAGATTCCGGTTCCGCGGTCGTGGTTCCCGGATTTGAAAGGCTGCCGAATATTGGGGCTTGCCAGCGGCGGCGGACAGCAAGGACCGATCTTTGCCGCGGCCGGCGCCGACGTCACGATTCTCGATAACTCCCCGAAGCAACTCGAACAGGATCGGCTCGTTGCCGATCGCGAAGGGCTCGACCTTCAAACGGTTGAAGGCGATATGGCCGATCTGAGCGCGTTCGCCGATGGCAGTTTCGATGTGGTGTTCAACCCGTGTTCGAATTGTTATGCCGAATCGCTGCCACCCATTTGGCGGGAATGCGCGCGGGTACTGTGTAGCGGCGGCATCTTGATGGTCGGGTTTTCGAGCCCGACGCTGTTTATTTTTGACGCATTGAAATATGAACGCGGCGAGCTTGAGGTGCGAAATGCCTTACCGTACTCGGAATTCACCGACATAACGGAAGAGGAGCGCCAATCGTTCATCGATCGCGGCGAGCCGTTGATGTTTGGGCACACGCTGCAAGATCAAATCGGCGGACAACTCGCAGCGGGGTTTCATTTGACGGACATGTTTGAAGATCGCGACGAGAAATGTGCGCTCAGCCGATACATGGCGACGTATATTGCGACGCGCACGGTCAAGGTGTAACGCGATTTGGGCGTGACTACGGTGTTGACGATTCCGCCTTGTCCGCCGATTCGGTGATCGCAGAAGCATCCATTGCGCTCAATTGCTCATCGAGCGATGTTAGTTCGGCTTGCAACATGGCGGGCACGCCGGCGTCACTGAGCTCAAGGACTTGATCCTCTACCATCTCGTTAAAAACGGCCAAGGCCGCGCGACAGGCCGCCTGCGCTTGTCGAAGTTCCGCGATTTGCGCCGCTGGCGTGTTGGCGACGGTTTCGGCACGCTTGCGATGTAGTTCAACAAACTTGTAATGGGCGACACCGAGTTCGCGACGCGACTTCGAATCCTTCGGTGCGAGCAACGCATTTTTTTGTGCTATGCTCAGGTACACCTCAAAATGTGATTTGGAATCCTCCCAATTGTTCTCAGCAATGGCCAGTTCTCCAAGATAACAATAGAGCGACGCCCTTGTCGTGCGAGCTTTGAGGTCCCGCGGATTATCTTCAGCTATTGGTTCAATTAACTTCAGACCCTCACTAAATTCCGTTAACGCCTCTCTAGCTCGCCCCAACTTTCGCAACGCGTTGCCCAAACACTCATGGGCAATCGCGCAGTCGCGTTGATAGACCATCGAAGTCGGCTCTATTTCGACTGCACGTTTTAAGTAGGCCAAACATTGTTGTCGGAACTCCAACGCTCCATGCAGGTCACCCTTTTGCATGCATGCCCGTGCCAGGGCTCCATAAGACGATGCACGATCGTGCAGTAGGTAGGCAGGTTCGTTCGCATCAGGCCCGCGAGAACTGAGAAGCGCGAGTGCCTGTCGATGCAAATCGATCGCATCGTCTATCGCGTCATTGCGCAGCGCCCGATCGGCCCGCAGCGCCAAACAATCCGCAAGATCGCCTTTACCGATGTTGCTATCGGCGTGGTCTGTTACCAGCGACTGCGCCATTGCATACGCCGAATCTTCGTGTTCCTGCTGCATCGCGCGGTCACCGATTACACCATACAACCGAGCAAGGCGATTTTCGGTACGGATGAACATCTTTCGAATAGCCGGATCGTGGGGCAGTGCCTGTAATACCGGAAGCGCATGTTGCAGACTCTTTTCGAGACATTGTGTGGCCTCTTCATACTTTCCGAGGTTCGGCCGCATCTTGTCACCATATATATCTCCTAATAGCGCGTAAGCGGTTGCCAACTCGCTGTGCATCTCCAAGTCATCGGGCGCGACATCGTCCGCGATGCGATTCAGGTACTTCACAGCCGACTCGGCCAACGTTTGTCGCGCTTTGGTTGCACCACTAAGGTGACTGATCTGCCCTGCTAACTTAAAAATAAACGTGCGCGATACTTCGCGCATGTCGTCGAGCCGTTGGCTGGCTTTGGCTTCCGCCGTCTGGGCGCGGTAATACAACACGCTCAACCCAATCACCGACGCCGTTAGTAAGCCGACAAACGCAAGTCCTGCTACCACGGTTTTACGACGTCGCTCAAAAAGCTTTCGCAATACGTACCAACCGCTATCCCGTTTGGCTTCGATCGGTTCGCGCCGAAGAAATCGCTCGATATCGGCCGCCAATTCGCCAACCGTTTGATAGCGGCGGGCGGGTTCTTTCGCCAACGCCTTGTGCACGATGGTTTCAATTTCGTCTCGACGATCTGTGCGAAGTCGAGCCAAGTCAGTCGGCAACGGCGTCGATGCAGTCGTGTCGTCAGTTTGCAGATTCGACTTACTGGTAAGTTTGGAAGCCGGTGTTGCCTTTATGTGCTGCAAGACTTCGGACAAATCTCCGCGAACAGGGTACGGATACTTGCCGGCGAGTGCTTCGAACAACATCACGCCAAGACTGTACACATCGCTGCGAATATCGACGTCTTGCGTGTTTGAAGCGCGCGTTTGTTCCGGAGCCAAGTACGGCAGCGTACCCGCAACGAGGCCTGTCTCCGTGAGTTGCGTTTGATCGATCGCGCTCACGCGTTTCGCTAAACCAAAATCCAAGACGTGCGGTTGCACCGCCCCGTCGGATTGATCCGCATCGGTGACCAACACATTGCCGGGTTTTAAGTCGCGATGAATAACCCCGCGTTGGTGGGCGTAGTTCACGGCGGCGCAAATGCGAACGAACAACGCCAGAATCGCTTCGATAACGAGCGGGTGCTGTTTCAGATAGCGATCCAGCCTTGCCCCTTCAACGTAATCCATCACGCAATACGGACGGCCGTCAGAGGTCGCGCCTGAGTCAAAAACGGTCACAATGCCGGGGTGCCGAAATCCCGCAATGAGGTCGATTTCGCGTTCGAAGCGACGGCGGTCTTCGGCGGACGCAAACGGCCCTTCGCGCAATACTTTGATGGCCACCGCACGGTGCGTAGATAGCTGCGTCGCGCGGTAGACAATTCCCTGCCCGCCGCGCGAGACCTCTTCAATAACGCGGTAGCCCGGGATGAGTTCGGCAATGGCCGTGACGGAATCGTCGGTACTCGTCTGCAGTTCGCCCAAAGCGCGGGGTACACCCGCTTGCTGCAAGAGATCGATCCAACTTTGATGTCGGTTCACAAGCGCGTCGCGTTGGTCACGACACGGTTGACATGTTCGCAAATGAGATTCGATGCGCTCGGATTCATCCGGTGATAGATTACCCGCCAGAAATTCGCGCAGCGCATCGTCGCTCAAACATGTATCGACACCGGCCATCACAGTTCATCCGTTGCGCCGTCGAGCAGCGCCCGCATGCGCTCGGCCACCCTCTCCGTCATGCGCCACTTGATGGTGTACAAGTTGTTGGGCTTGATATTCATCGCCGTGCAGACTTCCTCGACGGATTTTTGCTCGATCACGTACGCGACAAATGCGTTGTACGTGACGGGCTCGACTTCGCGCTGCAGTTCACCCAAACAATGCCACAGATGCTGCTGCATCCAGAGTTTGTCAAAGGTCTCATCGGGCGCGTCGCCGTCATCTTCGAGCCCGCGCAACTGACCGCTCTCGGCTTGCGCCAGCCGACGATCGCGAAAGTAGTTACGCACCTTGTTGTGAGCCATCGTGCGCAACCACGCCTTAAAGCGCCCCTTCTGCGGGTCGTATTCAAACGAACCGATATGCTCCCCGACTGCGGTCATGCACTGCTGGGCGATTTCTTCGGCGGCGTCGTGCTTGAGCCCCTTCGCCAGCGCGAAGCGCAGCAGCATCGGGCGATAGATCGCATCGAACGTACGCCACGCATCGGCATCGCCGCGATCGCGTACGCGCAATAGCAAACTGGCTCGGGTGGTATTCATGACGCCTGCTGCAGCCCTCAAAAGCCGCATTATACGCCAAATATCCGCCCTGATGAACCAAAAAACGCCGTTTGCGTGCACCGCGACCGATCCACGCATCCGGGACTCTTCCGAGCTATTTGCCTTACACCTGTTTCCCTTGATTCTCACACAAGGGTCCGAATTTTCTGGTGAATAAATTTTTCTCGCACGCGTGTGAGACGCGCCCGGCTGCTGTGTAACCCCTTCAGCAGCGCACGCTACACGTTGCCAAATCGAACGCTCGAAACTGAAAAGGAACTGTCACCATGTTGTCGCTATTGAGTTCTCACCATGAATCGTCGTATTCGCACCGACGCAAAAATCTGTTAACGACCCTCGCGACTTTGTCGTTTGCGCTTACCGCGTTGTGGAGTGCTAACTCTGCTCGCGGTCAGGGTTTCGCCTTCACCAGCGTCGTCGATTCGAGTACGACCGTCCCCGGATCGGCGGCCACCTTCGATAACGCATTCGATGTCGCGCTGAGCGGTGACACAAT
This sequence comes from Phycisphaerae bacterium, assembly GCA_030432035.1. Classification (GTDB taxonomy): domain Bacteria; phylum Planctomycetota; class Phycisphaerae; order UBA1845; family UTPLA1; genus ECT2AJA-110-A. The sequence goes on along the minus strand of JAUIHO010000002.1, from coordinate 1,393 downwards.
TGTCTTCTTCGGCGTCGATAGCACGTTTACGAATCTTGGGATATTCCGGAAAACCCTCGGCGGTTCGGTCACGCTGGTCGCCAATCGTTCCACCGGCGTTCCCGGCGGCGTCGGCACCTTTACCGCCTTGCAATGCCCAAATATCAGCAATGGCAATATTGTCTTCCAGGGGCGCGATAGCAATCCGAACGATGTCGGCGTTTCGATTATCTCGAAATACAGCGGTGTGCCGCTGGGCGTCATCGCGAATCAATCGACCGTCATTCCGAACGCGGGTAGCAATCGGTTTACAAGTTTAGGACTTTGTCCATCCATCGACGGAACGGCAGTTGCGTTCTTAGGCTTGCGCATTCCCAACTTTGGCAACGCGAACGAGCGTCGGGAAGGCATCTATCTCCGTGCGTCGTCGGCCAGCCCGATACAAGTGATCGCCGACAAGGGCACGGCGCGCCCGGGCTTGGGCGGCACATTTAATAACGCACCTTCCGGCACCGGCAACTTCACCAACCCAGTGATCAAAAATGGCGACGTCGTCTTTCGTGGCGGCGGCACGCAAGGTACGAAATCTGTCGGCATTTATCATTGGGATGGCGACACCGGCACGCTATCAGCATTGATCGACAGCTCCGATGCAATGCCCGGCGCGATGGGTAATTTCAACTTTTTCAGAGCGCACGCCTTCGATGGTCAATACATCGCGTTTATCGCCGAACGGGGCGACTTTCCCGTTACGGCTGCCGGCGTTTACGTTCTCGATGTCACGACCGGCACGCTTTCGACCGTCGCGACGCTAAACACCACCATCCCCGGTTCGATGACGACATTCCAATTGAATAACGGCTTTAGCTCGCCGTTCAGCGCCGTCGCCATCAATGACGGTGACCTTTATCTCAGCGCCGACGAGCAAGAACCCGGTAGCAATTCCGCTTTGTTCTACTGGTCGGTTAACGATCCGACGTTGCAGCGGGTCATCGGCGGCGGCGACATGTTGGATAGCAAAGAGGTCTCAGGCATCGGCTTCAAATCCCAAGGCGGCGGCGCGTTCGACGGCGGCAGGTTGGCTGCCAGTATCAGTTTCACCGACGACAGCTTAGTAGTAACACAGACATAAGACGATGGTGGTTTCACAGACGTCGGCTTAGTAGTGAGCAAAAAATCGACAAAATTAGCGACGACATTCAAGTTCGTTTGCAACAGTTCAAAGCAATTAACAAAGAAATTGAAGGTTTGTTGGTTTACAACCGTCAATTAGAAAAACAAGTTGCTAACCAAGAAGCTGAAATGGCTGACATTAACGAGTCAATTGACAAGGTGTCAGTTGTTGAGCGTCAAGTTACCCCATTAATGATTCGCATGATTGACGGTTTAGAGCAGTTTGTTAGTTTAGACGTAC
>JAUIHO010000196.1 GCA_030432035.1 Phycisphaerae bacterium | reverse complement strand
GCGGGCCTGGGCCACTTCGATCGTGACTTTGATGCCTTCGGGAATCGGAAGGTTCACCGTGTGGGAGAAACCCACCGTGAGAACCAGTTCCTGCCCTTTGACGTCACAACCGTAACCCGTGCCGAACACTTCCATGCGTTGCTGGTACCCCTGCGAGACGCCGTGGATCATGTTATTGACCAACGCTCGCGTCAGGCCGTGGAACGCACGGTGCTTGGCAAGGTTTGACGAGCGTTCGACAACAACTTGATCGTTCTCAACCTTGACGCTGACGCCATCCGGATGAGAAAAATCCAGGTTGCCCTTGCTTCCGCTGACGGAGATCTTATTGCCCGCAACGTCGACCTTGACGCCGCCGGGAATCGCTACCGGTTTATTTCCAATTCGAGACATGGCCGATGCCGTTCCTTACGTTGCCTTAGTCCACCGTACAGATCAGTTCGCCGCCGACGCGCATTTCGCGACACTTTCGATCACTCATCACGCCCTTGCTGGTGGAGAGAATTGCGATCCCGAGGCCGTTCAAGACCTTGGGGATACCATCGACACCGACGAACAGTCGGCGACCGGCTTTGCTTTCGCGTTTGAGCGAGTGCAGGATTTGTTCGCCACGAGGGCCGTAGCGCAACTGAATCCGCAAGATGCCCTGATTGCCATCTTCGATTTCATCGAAGCCGTTGATATAGCCCTCATCCTTCAACACTTGGCAAATGGCCGCCTTCAGCTTGCTGCGCGGTACCTTTACTTCATCCGCTTGGTTGCGGACGGCGTTGCGAATACGGGTCAACATGTCAGCGACGGGATCACTCCACATCCGATACATTCCTCACTTTCGCAGACCGACCGAGGGCCGCTGCGGCTAATGCTGGCTTTACCAACTGGCCTTGCGCACGCCCGGAATCTTGCCTTCGTGAGCGAGATTGCGGAAACAAATGCGACACAACATAAACTTGCGATACACCGCCCGCGGACGACCGCAGACTTGGCAGCGCGTGTAAGCACGAACCTTAAACTTGGGCGTGCGTTTGGCTTTGGCTATCAGAGCTTTTCGGGCCATGAATACTCTCTATGCAACTGCGGCAACCGCTCGGCTGCCTGAATCAACGGCACTATGCCGCTTTATCTGCCTTGTCTTTGCGGAACGGCAATCCGAGCTTCACCAGCAACAATCGCGCCGCCGCGTCATTCGCGGCCGAGGTCACGAACGTGAGGTTCATGCCCTGCTGATACTCGACCTTATCCGGATCGACTTCGGGGAAGATCGTTTGCTCGGTGATGCCCATGTTGTAATTGCCGCGACCGTCGAAACTGTTCGGGTTCAGACCACGAAAGTCGCGAATACGCGGAATGGCCACACTGATCAAACGATCCAAAAACTCGTACATGCGGCGGCGACGGAGTGTCACCTTCAGGCCGATGTCGTAGCCTTGTCGCAGCTTAAAGTTCGAGACGCTCTTGCGGGCGCGACAAACCAGCGGCTTTTGGCCGCAAATCATCGTGAGTTCGCGTTCGGCGGCGGGCAACATCTTCTTATCGGCGATGTTGCGACCGAGCCCCATCGAGATAATGACCTTCTCGATGCGCGGAATGCCCATCACGTTACCGAGCTCAAGCTCGTTCTTGAGTTCGGGAGCAATCTCTTTGACGTATTTTTCGTACAGTCGTGCGTTCATGATCTTTCACCAACACGCGGAGGCCAGTTACTGATTGGCGGCTGCGTGGGTCACATCCTCCAGCACCGTGCCACCGGTTGTGACGCGACGCTTGCTGACGATCTTGCCGGCACCGTCGCGTTCGATTTCAAAGCGAACGCGGCTGCCGCGACCTGTTTTCGGATCGACGGGCAAGACATTCGAAATATGGATCGGCGCTTCTTTTTGAATTCGACCGCCCTGCGGGTTCTGTCGGCTCGGGCGCAGGTGACGGTGCACCATGTTGACGCCTTCGATCCAAACGCGATCCGCCTTCGGGTCGATCCGCAACACGCGACCTTGCTGGCCCCGATGTTCGCCGCCGATTACCTCGACGCGGTCTCCACTTCGTACTTTTGCAGCCATGGCAAACGTTCTCTCTTACAAACCCGGTTCGCTAAGTCGTTAGACGACCTCATTCGCCAGGGAAACAATCTTCATGAAGCCCTTGTCGCGCAATTCGCGGGCAACCGCCCCGAAGATGCGCGTGCCGCGCGGGTTCTTATCGTCATCGACGATGACCGCCGCGTTGGAATCGAACCGCACATAGCTGCCGTCGGGACGACGCACCGCAGAGCGGGTTCGCACGATCACGGCCTTCACCTTTCGACGGCTCGAACGCTCATTACGGTTATTACCGACGTAGTAGTCGCTATTGGGCAACGCCTTCTTGACGGTGCAAACGACGATGTCGCCGACCGACGCGGTGCGGCGCGTGTGCCGCATGCGCCCCGTCGAGCCGCCCAATACCCGGATCACGAGCGCCTTTTTGGCACCCGTGTTATCCGTTACATCCAGTACGCTTTCCTGCTGAATCATGACTCGGAATCCTTATTGCACCTGCTCGGAGCGCCGCACGATGCGCACCAGTCGCCATGACTTGGTCTTACTAAGCGGCCGACATTCGGCAATTTCCACCACATCGCCCTGCTTGGCCTCGTTCTTCTCGTCGTGGGCGTGAAGAATGAGTTTGCGTCGCAGGAACTTGCCATACTTCGGGTGTCGCACGAGACGATCGATGCGCACCTTAATGGTTTTGCTGCGCGTATCCGTCTCTACGACGCCGACGCGCTTGCGTCGCATGTTCTTCCGCGGTTCGGCGGAAGCGTTGGTCGTGCTGGCTGCTGCCGTGTCTGCCATAGTTCTTCTTACTCAAACGCGCCGGCACCATCGCCGCGCGGGGTTTCGTGTTACCTACTCGGCCTTGCCGCCGGTCGCTTCCATATGATGCTGCATCTGCTCGATATTCTCTTCGCCACGCTCGGACATGACGGTGAGCACGCGAGCGATATCGCGCTTGGTCTTGCCGAGCTGCGAGGAATCCTCAAGCTTCTCGGTGACCGCCTGGCTGCGGAGATCGAAAAGGTGACGGCGCAACCGTTCTAACTCGGTGTGCAACTCATCGCCTTTTAATCCTCTGACGTCTGCAATCTTCACGTCGTCAAACCTCAATCTTGGTTACAGGCTCGGCCGGCGCTTTACGAAGCGACAGCGGAACGGCATCTTGTGGGCCACGCGGGAAAACGCGCGGCGGGCCATATCTTCTGGGATTTCACCGATCTCGTAGAGGATCGTGCCGGGCTTAACCAGCGCGACCCAGTGATCGACTTCACCCTTTCCCTTACCCATGCGGGTTTCCAGCGGCTTGCCGGTGATACTCTTGTGCGGAAAGATGCGAATGAACACGCGACCTTGGCGACTGAGGAAGTGCGTTGCCGCCATACGACCGGCTTCGATCTGCCGGGCCGTGATGCGACCGCCTTCCAGCACCTGCAGACCATAGTCACCGTAGGCGACCGTGTTGCCACGCGTAGCAACACCCTTGGTGCTGCCGCGATGCATCTTTCGATATTTCACTCGGGCCGGAAGCATGGCCATGAGTCAGCTCTCCTCAGCAAAAAACCTTAGGCACGGGCGCGACGACCACCACCCCGGCGTACCGGTTCGGCTTCATCCACCTCGTTACCGTATTCACCTTTGTAAAGCCAGACGCGAATGCCGATGGCACCGTACGTCGTAAAGCTTTCCGCAAAGCCGTAATCCACGTGGGCCTGAAGCGTTTGGAGCGGAATCGATCCGCGCTTCTGCACTTCGGTGCGCGACATTTCGGCGCCACCCAAGCGACCCTTGGCAATAATCTTGATACCGAGGGCACCCGCCTGAATCGCGGCTTCGCACTTCATCTTGACGGCGCGGCGGAAACTGCCGCGGCGGCGCAACTGACCCGCGATATCCAGCGCGATCAATTGGGCGTTCATATCGGGATTCTTGATTTCGCGAATGTTGACGCTGACCTTGCGGTCGATCAGGTCTTCTATCGCCTCGCGCAGCTTGTCGACCTCGGCACCCTTGGGCCCGATGACCATGCCGGGGCGTGCCGTCGAGAGATACACCTTGACTTCGTCACGGGTACGTTCGATCTCTACTTTGCTACAGCCGGCAAACGGCGGCGTATCGTTCAGCTTCTTGAAGACCATTTCGCGAATCTTCTGATCTTCGATCAGAAACTCAGCGTAGGCGGCCTTCGGAGCATACCAGCGCGAACGCCAGCTCTCGGTCACACCGATGCGAAACCCGGTTGGATGGATCTTCTGTCCCATGCGTTACTTCCTCGGTCCTTCCGCAACGGTCACCACAATGTGACTGGTGCGCTTCAAAATCGGGTGGGCGCGACCGCGATCCTTCGGCCGAAACCGCTTGATCGTCGGGCCTTCATCCACACGTGCTTCGTGTACGAACAAGTTGCGTACATCGGCTTCCTGCTCGTCGGCATCCGCCATCGCAGCACGCAGTACCTTATCTACAAATACCGCCGCCCGCTTGTTGGTGAACTTGAGCACATCCAACGCATCGTTGACGTGGCGGTCGGCGATCAGACCGGTTACCAAACGCACTTTACGCGGGCTCATGCGAGCGTAGCGATGTATGCTTGTCCAAGCCGTTTTTTCGGCCATTGCCTATCACTCCCAACCGACGCTCGCGACCATACGCCGCCGACGCCGGGGATCGAACCAAACGGATCGTTACTTCTTCTTCTCGGTATGACTGCGGAAGGTACGCGTCGGGCTGAATTCGCCCAACTTGTGCCCCACCATATCTTCCGAGACGAACACCTTGTGGAACATCTTGCCGTTGTGCACTTCAAATGTGCGACCGACAAATTCCGGCGGAATCGTGCAGCGGCGTGCCCACGTCTTGATCGGCGCGTGACTACCTGCCGACTCCGCCTTCATGACCTTCTCATAAAGCCGGAAATCAACAAATGGTCCTTTTTTCGAACTTCTACCCATTACGGTGTTTCCAAACTTACGAAGCGTATCTCACCAAGCGGGAACCACCAACGGCCACCGCAAACTAATCCGAAATTACTTACGTCGCTTCAGCGACACTTGACCGAACCGCACACTCTTACGACGACGCAGGATGCGGCGATTCGAGCGACTGCGCGGCTTGCGGGTGCGACCACCCTTCGCCAACTTACCCGTCGGGCTACACGGATGGCGACCACCACCTGAGCGACCTTCACCACCACCCAACGGGTGGGCGACCGGGTTCATCGACGTACCACGGTTGTGCGGGCGGCGACCCATATGGCGCTTGCGACCCGCTTTACCGAGCTTGATGTTCTTATGTTCGACGTTGCCCAACTGTCCGATGGTTGCCTTGCACTCAACGCGCACCTGACGCATTTCGCCGGAAGGCATCACCAGCGTTGCCCAATCACCTTCACGGGCGACGAAGCGGGCCACACCACCAGCCGAGCGCACCAACTTGCCACCCTGGCCGGGATTCATTTCGATATTGTGCACGTCCATACCGACGGGCATATCTTTCAGCCGCATCGCACTACCGACGACCGGCTCAACGCCGGGGCCGCTGGCCACCGCATCGCCGGCTTTCAAGCCGTTGGGAGCCAGAATGTAGCGATGCTCGCCGTCATCATACTTAATCAGCGCGATGAAGCAGTTGCGGTTCGGATCGTATTCGATCGCAACGACCGTGCCGTTGACGCCGTCCTTGTTGCGCTTGAAATCGATGATGCGATACAAGCGCTTATGACCGCCGCCACGAAATCGCGAGGTCGTAACACCCTGATTGTTTCGGCCACCCGTTTTGACGAGCGGTCGCGTGAGCGACTTCATCGGACGTCGCTTTTTGTCAGTGATTTCGGCGAAATCATTGACGCTGGCGTTGCGACGCCCCGGCGTGGTCTTGTTGTATATCTTTACGCCCATGATCAGCTATCCTTCACCACAACATTTCGTTGCTGGTTGGCGTTTACAACTCCGCTTTAGAACAAGTCGATATGATGCTCTGGCTTGAGCACCACCACGGCCTTCTTCCACGTCTTTGATGCACCGAAGCGACCGCGAAAGCGTCGAGCCTTGCCACGCATGATGGCGGTTCGCACACTTTCAACGCGCACGTTGTAGATCTTTTCTACTGCATCGCGAATCTGAATCTTGTTGGCCTTTTCGTGCACTTCAAAGGCGTACGCACCACCGCGACCGGGTCGCGAGCTGGTCGATTCAAAGCTTTGGCGGCTTTGATGCGTGCCTTTTTCAGTAACAAGCGGCCGACGAACGACGTTGTAAATATCCATCGTTAGTTCGCCTCCACTGCGGCCGTCGAACCGCTCTTGAGTGCCGCGAACGCCGCCGGCGTAAACGCCAGATGCTTGGCCTTCAGCACGTCGTAAGCATTCATTTCATCAACGCGACGCACATCGACGGACGGAATGTTCCGCCCCGACAGCGTCACGTTATTGTCGTATTGATCGAGGGCAATCAATGCACCTTTCGACATATTCGCAGCATTCAGCAGGCCGGCCATCTTCTTGGTTTGCGGAGCGTCAAACTCCAAACCCTTCAATATCCGAGCCGTACCATTCATCGCCTTGGCCAAGATCGCCGAGTCACGAGCCAAGCGACGCATCTTGCGATTCATCTTTTGCGAGAAATCGCGAGGGCGCTTTGCGAATGCCATACCACCACCACGACGAACCGGCGTACGAGCATTACCCATACGAGCACGACCCGTGCCTTTTTGGCGATACAGCTTCTTGCTCGAACCGTGCTTTTCAGCACGCGTTTTGGTTTTGACCGTACCCTGGCGCTGATTGGCGCGGTAAGCGATCACGGCCTGCTTGAGCAGGTCGATACGCACCTTACCGCCGAGCACTTCGGGATCGAGCTGCTCGGTGCCGACTTGCTTACCGGCGGCATCAATTACGGGTATTTCAATCATGACTGCACGTTCCATTGAAAAGGGCCGCCACCGATCTCAACCGGCCACGACCCTTACAACGACTCTCTTTATTTCTTCGCCTTCGCACGCGACACAATGACATAGCCACCGCGCGGGCCGGGAATACCACCTTTGACCAAAAGCAAATTGCGATCGGCGTCAACAGCAACCAGCTTTTGGTTGCGCGACGTCACACGCTCGTGACCGTAGTGACCGGCCATCTTCTTGCCTTTTTTCACGCCACGACCGAGACCGAGGTTACCGTGACCACCGATGCTACCCGGCGAACGGTGCTTTCGCTCAACACCGTGCGATGATTCTTTACCGCGGAAGTTGTGCCGCTTCATGACACCTTGGAACCCCTTACCAATATCAACGTGGCCGACTTCCTGCTCGGAAAAGAGCTCAACCGTCACGACGTCACCAACCTGCTTGTCGGTCTCTTCAGCAAGGCGAACCTCACGAATAAACCGCTTCGGCTTGGCGTTCGCATTGCGGGCGTGACCGATCTCAGGCCGCTTGCATCGCTGCGGCTTCTTATCGAGATAACCCAACTGCACAGCCGAGTAACCATCACGATCTTCGGTCTTCACCTGAAGAACGTTACACGGACCAGCTTGGATCACCGTCACAGGGATGGACACACCATCCTTGTCGAAGATCCGAGTCATCCCCACTTTGGTTCCGAGGATTGCCGCTTTCATTCAGCAAAATCCCTACAGGCGCGGATCAACCGTCGCCAAATGGGTGCGCGATAAAGCTCGCGCACGCAAGCCAAAACTACTCAAATAGGGGTTGAACGAGATCAAGCAGAGGAACCAGACCGCTCGCAATGGCGGAAGGGTTCGTGCCCTAAGCCTTGATCTTGACAAACACACCTGCCGGCACAATCAGCCGGTTCAGTGCCTCAACCGTCCTCGCGGTCGGCTCGAAGATGTCAATCAGACGCCGGTGCGTCCGCATCTCGAACTGCTCGCGCGATTTTTTGTCAACATGCGGCCCACGGAGAACGGTGTAGCGTTCGATACGCGTCGGCAGAGGCACCGGACCGCGAACGCGGGCACTGGTGCGCTTGGCCTGATCGACAATCTCGAGCGCCGAACCATCGAGGGCTCGATGATCGTATGCTTCCATTCGAATTCTGATGCGATCGAGTGCCACGTAACGTCTTGCTCCCGCGTTAGCTACACGAAAAATTAACAGTTCCCGCGAAATTCGCAGACGAGCAATACTACTTCTGACCTGAAATGTGTCAAGTGGGGGAAATCGATAAATTTAACGCAGCGCCGCCTAGATTTGGCAGTATCAGCAAACGCCCCTAGACTTTCGCGTTTCACCCCCACGACCGGCCATGCCCACCGGCCCTTGAAGCAGGATTTCTCGCGACATGCGATTGTGGAAGATCATCCTTATTCTCGTCATTCTAGCCGCAGCCGCATTCGGCTACATGAGCCTGCAGGACCCCACCGACGACTACAAAGTCGAACACGCGACCGTCGAGAGCGGTCCGCTGACCTTCAGTATCGAAACGCTGGGGCAGGTTTCGCCCCTCACGGAGGTGACCGTAAGCTGCGAGACGACCGGCAAGATCATTGAAATGTTGGTGGATTACGACGACGAGGTCGCCAAAGACCAGGTCATCTGCCGCATCGACCCTGAGATCGTGATGGCCCAGCACGCCCAATCGGTCGCGTCGCTCGAACGCGCCAAAAGTGCCCTGGAAGCCAGCAAGATTCGCAAGGAGGAACAGCTCGCACGGTTACCGGCCCTTACCAAGCAGGCACAGGCCGAACTCGATTCAGCTCGCTCGGCGTTGGAGCAGGCCGAGTTCAACTGGCAGCGTATCGACAAGCTATTCAAGCAAAACCAAGCACCCGAGGCCGAATGGCGCGGCTTCAAGACCGGTTTTGAATCTGCCAAGGCAGTCGTTAAGGCAGCCGAAGCGGCTCTTGTTCAAGCCGAAACCAACGAACGGTACACGCCGCCGCAACTGGAAACTGCCATTAAAGAGGCAGAGGCCGCACGCGATCTCGCTAAGGCGCAGTTCGACACAACCAAGGCACAGGTCGAGAAATGCGTCATTCGCTCGCCGATCGACGGCATCGTGCTGCGGAAGTTTCTCGATGTTGGCACGACTGTGAACCCGACGCTCCAGCCCCCGCCGCTATTCCTGATTGCCCCCAGCCTGAGCCGCATGCAGGTTTCGGCACGCGTAAGCGAATCCGACATCGCCCATATCGAAGTCGGCCAACCCGCCAGTTTTGCGGTTGAGGGTAAGCGCCGATCGGAATTCCGCGGTTCAATTCTCGAAAAGCGTAACCAGCCCGACATTATTCAAGGCGTAACGACGTACACCGTCATCCTCGAAGTTGAAAATGACGCTCGTCGCACCCTGCTGCCGGGCATGTCGGTCAACGTCGTGATTGAATGCGTGAAACGCGACGAAACGTTGAAGGTCGAGAACAAAGCTTTGCGATTCCGGCCGCCCCTGTCACGCGACGATCGCCGCGGAGAGTTGGAAGACGTGACGTGGCCCCCCGAGCCCAAAAAGGCCGACGGCACACGCGTCGACTATTGCCAGAAGGCACATCTTTGGAAGTTCAACGAAACCGACAAGAGTTGGACGCCGGTCCCGATTTGGACGGGCATCACCGACAATCTGGAAACCGAAATCCTCGAAGGCGCCAAGGCTGGTGACGAGTTTGTCAGCAACTTCGACGAGTTGTCGTCAAAAGGGTTCTCGTTGAAGGAAGCCCTCAAGCTGGCGTCGCCGGATAACCGCAGACTCTAAACCGACGTTTGTCTATTTCATGACTGGCCCCGCCCAACCTGCCGCCAATCGCGCGCCGATCGTATCCACCCTCGACGGTGCCGATCCGTCCACC
>JAUIHO010000195.1 GCA_030432035.1 Phycisphaerae bacterium | reverse complement strand
GGGAGCGGCGGTGGAAATGTAGATTTGGACGACCCAAATCCGTCATGGGAAGTCAACGGCAATAGCTACGCACTTAGTTGGTACTGGGCGTTTGGCCCCCCCATTAACGACAGTGTTAACTTCGGCGATATCGACGAAACCACCCGTCAGGGTGCCGAAGTGCTCTCTCGAAAGATCGGTGGTAACGCATCGACATTCCCGATCTTTGCCGAAGCTTCGATCAACCCGTTGATGTACGAAGCTCTACCGCCCGAAGGTCCGGGCACGAGCATCTATCAAAATCTATTCATTGGTTGGCACCGCAAAATGTCGCGCTATTCGCTGGGCTTTTTCGACGGCCACGCCGAATACCGCTTTGTCGATACGCGGTTCATTCGCGGCGTCGGTTATAACTTCTGGCCCGAGCCAAATACCCGCCTCACGAACTAGCCCCAAACGTCACGACCAAATTCGTCTTAATACAAACACCCGCCATGATATCGATCATGGCGGGTGTTTTTTGTCAATTCTAAAGTGCTGGTTGCCGTATTACTGGGCGTGCACCGGCGTGCGGCGCGAACGAACAGGGCCCGGGTTGTCGCCAAGTTCTTTCAGTCGTTGCTGGAAGTAAGCTACGGTTTGCGCGATACCGTCTTCGAGCGAAATCTCCGGTGCGTAACCGAGCAGATTGCGTGCCTTGGAAAGATCGGGCCGCCGACGAACCGGGTCATCTTGCGGCAACGGCTTATGCGCGATCTCCAAACTTGAACCCACTGCCGATTCGATTGCTTTGATCAGTTCGAGCATCGTGATTTCGCGATCGTTGCCGAGATTGATCGGTCCGGTTTGATCGCCGTTCATCAATCGACACAATCCATCCACCAGATCGGTAACGAAACAGAAGCTGCGTGTCTGTTGACCTTCGCCATATACCGTCAGCGCTTCGCCGCGCAACGCCTGACAGATGAAGTTGCTCATCACGCGACCGTCATCGATGGCCATGTTCGGACCGTATGTATTGAAAATGCGCGCCACGCGAATCTTCAAATCGTGTTGACGGTGGTAATCAAACATTAGCGTTTCGGCGACGCGTTTACCTTCGTCGTAGCAACTGCGGATGCCGATCGGGTTGACGTTGCCCCAATATTCTTCAACCTGCGGATGCACCTGCGGATCGCCGTACACTTCAGATGTGCTGGCGAGCAGAATTTTGGCATCGACGCGTTTGGCCAATCCCAGCATGTGATAGGTGCCCATCACGTTGGTCTTGATGGTCTTCACCGGGTTGTATTGGTAATGGACCGGGCTGGCCGGGCAGGCCAAATGGTATATCTCGTCCACTTCGATCGTGATTGGCTCTGTCACGTCGTGCCGGATAAACTCGAAGCGTCCACTGAGCAACATTTCGCGATAGGCATCGCCGAAATTGCGCAAGTCACCGGTAAAGCAGTTGTCCACACAGATAACGTGATGGCCCTCACGATAAAGCCGCTGGCACAGATTCGAACCGATAAAGCCAGCACCGCCGGTTACGAGAATGCTCTTAGGTCGCATTTGCAGTTGTCCCCTTCGTCCAAAGGATTGCGTAGACACGGATATTATACGACGAACGCCATCTGCGTGGGTAAATCGGGGATCGCCAAATTGGTCTTGCGGCAGCCCCTCCTTCTTCATCGGATCGATTGCCAATCCGCTTGTGCGGACAAATTCGGAGCGCCAGCGCCCTGCGCCGCGTGCCTGCTCGCAGATCATCGGACCGGTTCAACAATCCGTCGGCGTTTCTCGGCGTGCTCCGTATTCGGTCGAACTGCCATAGCGGACGCGAGCCGTCGATAACGCCCTTCATAAAATGGGACGGATCAGAATGCAGTATGTTTATGGCTTGAGTTATATCGCACGGTTTTTCAGGACTGTGCAAAAATCGGGCGTGCGCCGGCCATTGGATACGTCCTGTTGTCGTGGCATAGATCAGAATTCCAAGGTATCGGGCCAGTTGCGGAAAAACATGGATTGTATCTTGAGAGAGTTCGCGCCGGCCCCGGAGTACGCGCGGTTAATGCCAGACCGTTTTCTGTAGAGAAAGCCAGCGCCGAGGCATGACGGACCACACTACTGACCCACTGCACACGTTTCCGACTAAGCTCGATACGACGAAGCTCATTCGCACCTTTAAGCTGCAAGCGGGCAGGATGAAAGGGTTGATGGACAAGCTCGACGCCATCGAGACTGGCTTGCCGTCGGGAACCTACGCCTATCGCAAGACGGCGGTTCTCTATATTCCCAACGCCAGCGACAACCAGCAGAACGCCTACTTGGTTGCGACGCGCTACGTTAGCGAAAACGAAATCGCCTTCTTGTTCGGTGGCTTCTTTCATGCGAATACTTCTATCATGTTGCGGCTAACCACGCTGTTCAACGCATGGGAAGACGTATCCGGCACGGTGGCGAGTTGTCGGCACATCGACGGCAGTATTCATGAAATCGTCCTGCGGTTCGAAGAATCGATCGACGCGTCGCTGTTGACGGCCGAGGCCGATTCGCTGCGCGTTCTCGTGGTCGAAGATGATCCGCTTTTTGAGCGGCTCACGCGAAACCATTTGAAAGCATTGAACGCTCAAGTCGACCATGCCGCTAACGGCCAAATCGGCGTCGATATGGCTTTGCAAAACGTGTACGACGCTGTACTAATGGATATGGAAATGCCGGTGATGAACGGCCTAACCGCGATCAAAACGCTACGCGAAAAGGGCTACGCGGGAACGATCATCGCCGTCACCGGTATGACGCGTTCGGAAGTGCGCGAAGAATGTACTGTGGCCGGCTGCGACGGGTTTCTTGGTAAGCCTTATACAAAAGACAGCCTAGCAAGCGTTATTCGAAATTTGCGTGGCGAACCGATCTACAGTGAATTCGAAGGCGACCCGGAAATGAGCGACGTCATCAGCATATTCGTCGCCGATTTGCCGCAGCGCTTGCGTAGCCTGACCACCGCCATCGGTAAGAACGACTCGAAGGAAAGTGAAATTCAAATCCGAGGGCTAAAGGCCTCAACAGGCGCGTGCGGGTTCACCGCGTTGAGCGGGGTGGCTACCGCGATCGAGAACGACCTGATCGATGGTGCAGATATTGAGACGGTGCACGCTAAGCTGAAGCGATTCATCCGCCAGTGCACGCGGGTCCGAACGCGTCAGACGACGCCCGCCCCATCAAATACACCTCCGGTCGAAACGAAGGCATCCGCTGAAACAAAAGAACAACAACAGGAATCAAGCGGCCAGCAAGCCACTGAAGCGCCGAATTTAAAGATCCGTTGTGCTTAAGCGAGCGAGGCTTGCTCGCGCGGCGGCTGGGTGCCCAACGTGCGTCGACGTGTGAGGCGATCGATTGAGGTTGCGGCCGTGTTCATGATGAGTACGGCCCAATACGCTTCGCACTCGACGACGCCGTACAGGCGCATGAATATCGTGATGGTGCCGATGCCGATGCCGAACAGAATTTGCCCATGTACACGCATCGGCGACGAATGCATATCGCCTGCAATCAGGAACGCCACCAACCCCAACTGCCCGGCGGCAAGGTGGTATACGCAATACGCCAGCCCCACCGCCCGACCGTTTTCCACTGCGAAGACGGGAAACCAGCGATAGCCATCAGCAAGACCGACCGGCAGGATCGCGACCGTCACGAACGCCGCGAGAAAAATGCTGGCGGGCAATTGCCACTTCAAATAACCGCGGTAAATCAGGAAAAAGCCGACGATCAGAATCATTGCGAGACTGGTTTCGCCAATTCCACCCGGTACGGCGCCTAGCACGGCGTCGGGCCAAGGCGGTAAAACATCGCGAAGTAAGGGCTCAAAATGATCATCGCCGTCCGGCGGGATTTTGCCTTCCGCAAATGCGCGCAGTGCCCGTTGGGGGGACTGCAACTCAATCGCTTGCGCCCCTTCACCTTCAAAGTCGAGCCAACCATCGTAATAGCGCGTGGACACGCTCGACGTTGCATCGCCCGTAAAGATATAAGCCGGCAATAGCACGGCCCCGCCCATAACGGCCAGGCTCGCGTGATTCAGAAAGATAAACTGCACCAAGACGCGACCGACCAGCGCAGGGTGTAACCAACCGCCAAAAATAATGTTGCCGACGAAGGCAGAAAGCGCACCGCAGGCCACCGGCACGTAGAGCTCGACGTCCACCGGCAACGTGAGCCCGGCGATCAGCCCCACCAAAAATGTACGTGATAGCCGTCCGCTCGATGCGCGGCGGGTTGCCAAAACAAACGACAGATCAACGGCAAACGTTGATACGACGGTCAACCCAAGAATGAGCAGTGCACGCCAACCGTGGAACGCGGCCCCCGAGATGCCGACCAACGCCCCGGCAAGCATCCATGTGCGCAAAATGTGTCGATGGGTTCCGCCCGCGCGGCGATGCGGCGCGTCGGACCTCAGCGGCGCATCGACAGCCAGCCATGATTTGGGCGACATCACGATGCGTCTCCGGATCGGCTATTCACGCGGGTGCGCGCGCGGTAGATACTTTCCGCTACGGGCAACCGCGACGGACAAACGTGGCTACACAGTCCACATTCGATACATGCCTTTAGGTCGGTAACCGCTTGGCTGGAGGGTTGATCCACTATTTCCAATTTCATCAGCGCCTGGGGATCGATGCCGACCGGGCAATCTTCGATACACCAACCGCAACGGATACATGGCACGGGGCGCACATCCTCGCGGTGGGCAAAGTAAAGCAGGCCGTTCATCGTCGACGTGACGACGGCATCGCGATACCCCATCGCAACGCCCGTCAACGGTCCACCCACAACGACTTGTCGCACAGGTGCACGAATATCCAAGCGGCGGGCCAAATGAGAGAACGGCGTGCCGACGGCGACGCGATACGTACCGACATGTTCAATCGCATCGCCCGCCACGGTAAGCAGCGCATCGGTTACCGGCTCATCGGCGAGCAATGCGTCAGCCGCTTGTCGCACAGAGCCCAACGGCAACACGACCACGCTGCAATCCAGCGGCGAACCGCCGACGGGCACTTCGATATCGAGTATTGCTTTTGTCAACATGACCGGATGGCATTGCGGATACGGGTTGGCCAGCGCCTCTATCGTGACATGACGACCGACGACTTCGCGGCGCAACCTTCGCACAACGCGGCGATGCCGATACGGAACCGCCAGGATGGCGTTCGAAACGCACAGCGCATCGGCCAAGTCGCAAATGGCGTCGATCATGCGGCTGGGATATTCGACCAGCGTGCGCAGATCGGAGCACAAATACGGCTCGGTCTCCATCGCGTTGACGATCAATGTCGTGACGCCACTTTCAATCGCCTTGCGCATGACGACATGCAACGGTGCACGCGGTTCGGAACACATGACGCCGTGCTCGGCCAGTTGCGTGATCAGTGATTCTTCATCCCAACCTTGATGTCGCGGTGTGCGTTGGTCGGTGCCGTCCGGCTCGATGGTGACCGATGGTAGAAAACCGTCGTGGGCCGTCCACACACGCCCTACTGCCGTTACGCGACCGGCGGCCGGTGCGTGCGCGTTGATGGCGTCGCCTTGCATGGCCCGCGCAAGGGCTTGGCCACGCACGACCGTGTCGCCAACGTCAACGATTCGTTCGGTGCGGAGATCGGCGCGGACCGTCAACGGAACCTGCAACGGGCCATCTGGATGGAGGGTTTGAATCGGTCGGCGCGCGAGCAGCGACTTACGATCGGGAAGGAAGAGCCCACCATCGAAGGCGCTGCGTGGCCCCAGAATGTGCTTCATGAAAGACACGAGAGTATTATCCGGCGGCGTCGGAATCCGCCAAGGGCGTTGATTTGCGATCGGGCCCCTTTATGATCGATCGCTTGCCTCTCGCGTCGTAGAATGCCAATATTTCTTTGCCGGTGCGCTCTTGCACTTGCCCACGCAGCGTCTCCATAGCCTTGGAAAATGAATCGTTGGTACGGTAAATCGTGCGATAGGCGCGTCTCACTTCGTCGATTTCGGCTTTCGTAAACTGCCCACTACGGCGCAAACCGATGCTGTTGTATCCAACACAAAAGCCCTGGTTGCCAACCGTCATATAGGGAAGCACATCGCTGGAGATACGATTGACACCGCTCACCATCGCATAGCCACCTATACGCGCGAATTGGTGCACGGCGAGATTGCCACTGAGGATGGCGTGATCGCCGACTTCAACATGCCCGGCGAGCAAGGCCCCATTCATCATTTTCACATGATTTCCGAGAATCGAATTATGGGCGACATGTGAATTGCCCATCAGAAAACAATTTGCGCCGATGCGCGTTTCCGATTCGGGCTGGCTGCCGCAGTGCACGCTCACGCCTTCGCGCAGAATCGTTCCCGAACCGATGCGGCAATACGATCGCTCGCCGGTGAAATGAAAATCCTGTGGCACATGACCGATGACGGTATGCGGATGGATTTCGCAGTCGTCGCCAATTTCCGTCCAACCGCAGACGTAGGCATGGGCGTATACCTTGACGCGTTCGCCGAAACGAACCGGCCCTTCAATAACGGCGTAAGGGCCGATGTCCGCAGATTCGGGCACGTGTGCCTGCTGATCGATAACGGCTGTCCGATGAATGGCCACTTGCAATTGGTTCCTCGTCTGGTGACAACGCCGTGGGATTGTAGAGCAGCCGTGGGTCCCTGCAACGCGGGGAAGCGGCCGCCGGATTCTCACGCGTAAACATGGGCTTGAACTAAAAAGGATGAATGGTGACGGACTTAGCCACGCCACGGACTGCCGCTTCACCTATCCCACAGTCGAGCTATCCCCGCTGATGCCAATCGGCGTTATGGTAACCGACCGCGACAGCGCAGCCGATGTTTGGTTCGCGCCGCAATAACCGAACCATGACGACCACCACCGACGCACGAGAATATCGACTTGGCCTTTTCTACGGATTTGCCTGCTACAGCGCCTGGGGCGTTTGCGTGGTGTATTTCAAAGCCGTGAAAGATGTCGCGCCGGAAGAGGTGTTGGCACATCGCATGATTTGGGCGCTCGTGTTTTTGGCCTTGGTCTTGCGTTTGCAACGGCGCTGGGGCGAGGTGCGGGCCGTTTTTCGCGACCCGCGCACAATCAAGATGCTGTGCATGTCGACGGTCCTGATTGCAACCAATTGGTACACGTTTATCTATGCCGTCACCAACGATCAGGTGAAACAGGCGAGCCTTGGTTATTACATTAATCCGTTAGTCACCATTGCGATCGGAGCGTTGGTCTTACGTGAGGGCATGCGGCGCGTTCAGGTAATATGCGTCGCTATGGCTGCAGTCGCCGTCGTATACTTCACGATTGCCACGCACAACCCACCGCGCATCGCCCTACTGCTGGCGTTTTCCTTCGCGTTTTATGGACTCATTCGCAAAACGGCCAATGTAGCCGCCCTGCCGGGTTTATTGATCGAAACGGCATTCCTAACGCCGTTGGCGATCGCCTATCTGATTTATCAAAACGCTCAGGGCACGCTCGTGTTCTCGCAACAATCGCGCGGTATGGATGCGCTACTGATGGCGGGCGGCGTGATTACAGCGATTCCGCTGTGGTGGTTCTCCAACGCGGCGCGGCGGTTACCGCTCTCGGTCATCGGGCTGCTGCAATACATCGCACCAAGTTTGCAGTTTATCTTCGCCGTGTATTACTACGGCGAACGCGACAGCGTACACGATTGGATTACGTTCGGCGTGATCTGGTCGGCGCTGGCATTGTACACGTGGGATGCATGGTGGAATCGGAGGCCGGCGACGTTGCGGTGAGCGGCGTCGCGTTCGTCCATCCGACGTTTCATTCAGCTTATTCAGCTACTCCAACCGCCCGAGAAGGCGGGTCATCCAAGAAGCCAAACTGTAGAATACGGGCACTAGCGGGAGAATCAACAAGAGAACCGCAAACCGAACGCTTGACCGACTATATCGAATAACGCCACTTATGCCCCAACAACATGGCAGCGTTGCGATCAGGCCTTCTAAAACAGCGAGCAATTGACCAGCCGGCGTGAAGGTAACGACGAACGTGATAAATATGTTCCATAGTGAAAATAGAATTAGCGCCACCGCAAACTGCAGCCGCAGGCGTCGCCATCTCTCACTCGTTTTCGACATCATCTCCATTTTCTGGAAAACGGCCTAGCTCTCCTTCTTTTTCTTCTCCGGAGGCGGCTCGTCCACGATCCCCAACCGCTGTTTGATGTAGTCCTCGTCCACTGGCTGCGGGTCGGTGGCGATGGCGACCGGCTGGATCGAATCCGGCGGCGGCACCGTGATCTTGGCGATGGCGGCGGCTTCGGAACGACCGATGATGTCCGCCGCGAGATTGGCAGCGCGTGGCGGAATATTCGGGTCGGCTTGCGGCGCTTCGTCGGCGTTGTGCAGGTGCAACGTCTGCGTCGGGAAGGCGAACTCCACACCGATGCGCTTTGACAGTCGCAATATATCCGTCAATAGGCGATGCCGTTCGCGCAGTTCGGTCGCCCAATCCGGCGCTTCGAAAAACATATATACGAGAATATCGAGCGAGTGCGCGCCGAACTCGTTGAAGTACACGTGATACATGTCCTTGCGCGTGTACGGATGGCGGCGAATCAACTCGCGAATACCTTCGCAGAAGGATTCCAACTGCTCCGGCGTGGTCGAATACGTCACATTGAGCTTGCACGATAACCTGCGATATTGGCGGCGACCGAAGTTATCGACGACAGCTTCGATCAGCTTGCCATTGGGAACGCTGATCAGCGAGTTTGCGAACGTTCGCACGCGCGTGCTTCGAAAACCGACCGACTCGACCGAACCTTCGACGCCTTCGAGCTTGATCCAATCGCCGATTTCGAAGGGGCGGTCCAACATGACCGTGATGGAACCGAAGACGTTCTTGATCGTATCCTGAGCGGCCAAAGCGAAGGCCAAACCACCCAACCCCAGACCGCCGAGCAGCGCGTCAACGTCGTCGGGGTAGATACGACCGAAGAAATACACGATGCCGATGATCGTGACGACAATTTTTAGAAACTTGCGAAGGAACGGTACGAGCAGATCGTCGAACGTCGACGTGCGGCGATCCAACACTACCGACGCAATCGACGAGATGATGTCGATGACGCGATAGGTCGACCAAATGGCCGCCAACACCATCACGAGATACGACGTCGTCGTCAGCAGCGTTCCGAACCAAGACGGCGTCCACAGCAGCGGGAACAACGACAGCCAGACGTATCCCATCAGGACGATGCCGATTGGGCGGAACGATGTTTGCCGCAGTTCGATCGACGTATGCTTCGACAGGCGGTTGAACAGCATCCGCGAGACGCCGCGCAAGAGAATGCGCGCTAACCGGTCGGCCAACACACCGAACACAATGATCGCAAGCACGCCGATCCATTGCCACAGTTCCAGGAACCACCAATGCTTCGTCGCCCAATCGGGCACGTACACCAGAATGTAAATCTCAGGCGTCTTAAAGAGCGAGAGTTCCTGCGCGTTCGGAACCTTCGGCGGTTCATCAAAGACGGCGCGAATCATGTCTTTCAACTGATCCAGCGTTCCGTCAGAAATCAACCAACGACCGTCGGGCATGCGCTCGAAGCGAATCGCGCCGACTTCTTCGCCCTCTTTGTTTGCGACCGACGTATAAAAATACGGCGACGGTATATCGGGGTTATCCGGCAAGCTTGCGATTTGAACGAATATCGATCGATCGAGAACAAACTTTACACCGCGTGCGAGCGATCTGGCCCACGCATCCTGCGGCGTTAGCGCGCGATCGGCCAAGTTCAAACAATCCGCGGGGGTAAACTTATCCGCCAGTTTTGGATCGAATGTTCGAAAGAACGTTCGCATCGTTGCTTGGACCGACGCGAATTCTTTAGGGGCCGGTGGTCGTTCGGGTACCACTGCAGGCTTATCCCCTGCGGGCGGCGGCTGGGTCACGGTCGGCTTGGTGCCGTCGGTCGTCGCCGTGGTATCGGTTCCCGTCGGCGGCTTGGG
>JAUIHO010000194.1 GCA_030432035.1 Phycisphaerae bacterium | reverse complement strand
ATAGCGACCCCCTTGCGAACCACGCGTTCGTCCTTCGCGACAAATACATCATCGCCGACGATGATGCCGCGCGGAATCACCAAGGCGTTGTCAATGCGTTTGCCTTGTACACGCGCCGTCACGAACGAACCCGGTACAAGCGGCGTTTCCTGCTCGCGGTTATCGACTTCAACGTAGGCCAGAAACGTGCGGCTGGTCTGATCGGCGATGGGCGACAGGCGTACCACTTGTGCTTTCCAGGTCGCGTCGGGAGCGCTGTCCATCTCAATCTTGACCTCGGCACCGATCTTCACTTTGTGCCGCGCTGCCAATGGAAGTTCGACGGGAATCTCAATCAGGTCGGTATCGATAATGCGCGCGACCTGTGCGCCTTGCATGGTCATATCACCGCGGTCCACGAAGACCTGGTCGAGTTGACCGCTGAGCGGTGCGCGAATCGTCGCCTTATCGAGATTGATGCGGGCGCGTTCGACTTCGACTTGGCGCGTGCGTTGCGTTGCGATCAGTTCGGCCTTACGCACCGGGATAAGCGATAAGCTGTTTTGCAACGTTTGCAACTGGCGGCGCGATTGTTCGGCGGCGAGACGCGCGAAATCCAACTCTTTCTTGGAAGCGTTGCCGCGCTCGCGAAGCGATTGAAGCCGCTGAGCCTCGGCTTCGTTGACAGTCAGTTCGCGCTGGGCGATCTCGATCAACTGTTCGGCGTTAGCTTTCTCGACGTCAAGCGTTTCGAGCCGGGCTTCAATATCGGCCAACTGGGCTTCGGCTTGTTCCAACGCGTTTTGGTAGTCGCGATTGTCGACCTCCGCAAGAACCGTTCCGGCCTCGACATGCTTTCCGTCGTCGACACCTTCCGGCACGTCTACTATCCGCCCCATCACTTCCGCGGCGACGGTCGCTTCTTGCTTGGCGCGGGCGGTGCCATAGCCCAAATATTCTTCGCGGACCGTACGCGGATCGACCTGCAACACGTCGACCAATGGCGGCAAAGAGACGGCAGATGTCTTGCTGGCAGTTGGCTTGGTGGATACCAGAAAGTTAAAGATCCCCCCCGCCACGAACAGCAGGGCAAGAACAAGGATGGCTGAAACGAGCACGCGCAACCACGTTGCGGGCGGCGGTCGCTTAGGGTCCGCCAACGTCACGCCTTCGGCGTTGGGGGCCGCATAGTTGAGCGAATGCGGTGGTGCGTCGGCGGGCTGAGAATGCAAGTCGGTCTTCATGGTGGTGTCAATTGTCCATTGCATCGTCGTCACTGCCAATACACTCCATGATGAGAATCTTTTGATCGGTGCAATCCCGCGATCGACGCGAGGCCTGATGCACCTTTCATCTATGCGTGTTAGACAAGCTCAACTCACGATTTGTTAAGACTTTTCAGCGAAAACAGGACAATTTTTATCAATATCTTAGTCGGGCAACTGCATTTCGAAGGCTGAAAACCTTGCGTACAGCCTCGCGCACTAATTTGACGGGTTTCATGGTATGGATTTGTAAACGGAGTTATGGGGCATCGAGCAGTGAGCGTTTCGGTGGTCGGCGAACTCATATGACCCGCTTACAAGCTAACCAGAACCGCTCGCAAGTAAACCAATGATCTACTGAGCTGGGCGGCAAGAAGTTTGCCGACTGTGCAAACGTTCGAGGCTTGATGTTGTTTGTGTACGGCGACCGAGGACCGGCATTCACTTTTACGATACCGACAAAAGAACGACCGCCGCAGGTGGGACTGCGACGGTCGCTGCTAAATAAACGTGGTCGGTCATGGGCGCGGTGGAATCTGACCGACCAGCAAGATGGCGTTGCCGCATTCCCCTCCGAGGCTGCGACATCGGTGAAAAGTATGACCGATGCCGGTCGCCGCGTCTCGTTTGAAACCTGTTAATTTGGAGGGGAATCGGGTAATGACTTATCGGGCGTTGATGCGACGTGATCCTAAGACGTGCTTAAATCTTCACTTACGGTAATTGCAATCCGCCCCATGACTTCGAAATGACCATACAAATAACAAAAAACCCATCGACGCGCAGCGGTGCTGCACAAAAACCTGGATATCCTAGCCTCATACTAACCACCCCAGAGTCGAGTACCCGAGTTTGTGGGAACCGCCAGTTAGGTTTGGACCAATAAAGAGATTGGGCAGTGGGTCTGAAAAACGAAGAAAGGAAAAACGGGTGGATGACGGGATTCGAACCCGCGGCCCCTAGAATCACAATCTAGTGCTCTAACCAACTGAGCTACACCCACCAACAGCACGGGAAGCCTACATTACCGGCCACTCCGCATGTTTTGGACACAGTAGCGTATCGCGTCTCGATAAAACTGGCAAGCAGGCCACGTCAATTACGTCCCCAACTCCAAGCCACATAGCCACTTGCGACCTGAGCGAATGCTTAACTGTCGGTCCGGATCAACCGATAGAGCCCTTGGTTCGCTGCGCCATTTTTGTCACGGATGGTGCGAATAGACGTCAAAATCGAGGTCGCCAGCAAATGGCATTTCTCGAAAACGTGAAAAAACTGGTATCCGGTCTTCAGGGTCGGACCACGCTGTTCCTACTGGCGGTCGTGTTGGCCGCTACCGGCATTAGCGGCGCGATTTTTGTGCGCATGACTTCCAAGATGCTGCTCGACCAAACGCGCTCGAAGGCGCGCGATGTCGCGCGGGCGTTGGCCTGGTCGTCTGCCGATGCGGTCGAAAACAAAGATAGCACCAGCCTATTGGCCGTTGCGGAAGAGATGCTCACCGAAAGTGAGTTGTGCTACGTTCTCTTCACCGATGTTTCGGGTCAACTGATAACGAGCTATCAGCGCGGCGCTGGTAACATCAATCACCTCTTGATGGGACCCGACGGGCAAATATCCGTTGAACCGATCGACAGCCCCAAGCTTTCAGTTCACCGTGATTACGGAACGCGTGTTGATATTGTTTACCCGGTTCGACCTCTGCGCGTTTCGCACCATAGTGGGACGCGACCTACCGTCGGGTACATTCGCGTCGGGCTCGATGCGTCCCGATACGAAGCGCGACTTGGCTACCTTTCGTATTCGATCATGGGCTTCTCGGCAGCCATCGCTCTACTAATGTTACCGTTGGGCTACCAGGTCGTGCGCAACGTGGTGCAACCCATTCAGATGCTAAACATCGCCACGCGCGAAGTAGCGGAAGGAAACCTGACGGCGCGCGTTCGGTTGACTCGTCGCGACGAAATCGGCGAACTTGCTCGAACGTTCGACAGGATGGCTGATCACGTGCAAGACGCCCACGACAAACTGGTTGCACTGAATGAAGATTTGGAAGTACGCGTGCGCCAACGCACCGAGGCGTTGGAAGAAGCAAACGAGCGGCTGCGCGACATGGCGGCACGCGACTCACTGACCGGCCTTTATAACCGACGGCACTTCAACGATTTTCTTGCACAGCTATTCTCCGAAGTCGATCGCTACGGCGGCACGTTGACGTGCATGATGATCGACCTCGATAACTTTAAGCAGGTCAACGACTCGCTCGGCCACAAGGCCGGCGACGAATTGCTGCGGCTAACTGCGTCGGTCATCGAGCGTTCCATTCGCGATGCCGACATCGCGATTCGCTATGGTGGCGATGAGTTCGTAATCTTAATGCCGCAAACGACAACGCTCGAAGCGCGATCCAGCGCCGAGCGAATCCTTACGCGATTTATCAACGACATCGAAGCGGACATGCCAGAGGCGTCTATCGCCACGCTGAGCATCGGCCTCGCCAACCAGAACGGCCCCGGCCCCGGCAAGCCGATGGACCTCGTTCAACTCGCCGACGAAGCACTGTATCTGGCGAAGTCGGGCGGCAAGAATCGCATCACCATTCTCGAGCCCGATCGAACGCAACCGTCAAAGCAGAACTTCGATATTTGAGGCGATACGTAGAAGCGGCTGCATAGCCCATTGTATCTGCGCAACTACTGAGCACGGCGATGCCGAGTTTTGTGATAGTGACATTCGCCCGCCCTGACTGTCACACTGAATAACTTGCCGACGACGCAAGACCAAAATACGCGGCATAGACGCGCTTCAGAGCAGCCTTGCAGTTGAAGTAGTATTCCTGATACCTCATCCACATCAAAAAAGTGGATGACGTCTACTCCCTCTTACTCGCAGGAAGTGGGCTGGGGTGAGGGTTTCAGTAAGAGCGCAACATTTAGGCCCTCCACACCATTAATGTGGATGAAGTACTAGAGCTTTGTTCACGCTTATTCCATCGACTTTTTGTTTTTTTGCTTTGGCGGCCCCGCCCCCCCTTGCGTGGGAAGTACGGGCTACGTCACACAGCATCAAAATGTTGTATCGAGTTCGAGTTCTCCGCTCGTCGAGATCGGGTAACATGCATATTGAAATCGTCGATAACTATTGGGTTTGTTGACACGGACACCCAACGCAGTCGCTAGCAAACAACAACTTTAAAATGAATCTATCCATTACAGAAATCGACCTATACCGCTTGGCTGCTTGCGAGTATGCACGCGTCGGCGGTATGGCTGCGCTTCCGTATTTCGGCAATGTGACGGCCATGCAAAAAGCCGACGACACGCCTGTTACGCAGGCCGACCATGCGGCGCAGGCGGCGATTCTCGGGGCTATTGCCGCTCGGTCTCCTCAGCATGCCGTAATCTGCGAAGAGAAAATCGCTCAGCCGGATTTGCACGCCGATAAATGCGACGCCGAGTTCTGCTGGGTGATCGACCCCGTCGATGGCACGCGCAACTTTGCCAAGGGCATCCCGATGTACGCCTGCTCGGTGGCGTTGATGCACGATGGCCGCCCTCTTGCGGGCGCGATCTATGACGCATCAACCACGCGCATCTATTCGGCCGGTCGCGGTGTTGGCATGTTCTGCGATAACGTGCGATTGCAGTCGCACTTGTACGACGAAGCCGCCGATGTGACGGTTCTGATCTCATCGTTTCGCCAACGCAAGTCGCCACCGGCCATTCGCGATTGGATGGACGAATATCTGTTTCGCAATCAGGGCTCACTGGCGCTACACCTTGCGTGGGTCGCTGCCGGATTGGCTGACGCGGCCTATGCCGCCGAAAGCAAACTCTGGGACATCGCCGCCGGTGCGCTACTGATCGAAGAAGCTGGCCGAACGATCACGACGGAGACGGGTGCGTCGTTATGGCCAATTGATGTATCGCATTACAAAGACGAGAATTTGACGCTGCTAGCGGCTGCGGATGGGTTGCATGGGAAGTTGTTGAGGAGTTTGCGGGTGATGTGAGGATGTTTCCAAATCGTTTTAGGCAATGCGTTGGGGGCGACGATGCGCGGCGCGTGTAATCTCGCATAGAGCGTTTTTGAGCCGCTTATCTGGCAAAATGGAACCTACAGTAATGAAGCGTGCGGATCTTGCATTGTCGCGTTTCCGAATGACGGTGAAATCATAAGACGATAGAGGACCGTGATGGATTCTTCGTCGGCAAAAAAAAGACTGGTCACATTGATCACAAATGAACTAACCCCGACTGGCTTCGCTAGATTTGGCAAGACATGGATTCGTCATAATCAAGAAATCACGGGCGCCCTAAACCTGCAAAAATCAAACTTTGGCTTCCAGTATTATTTCAATCTAGCGTTTAACATCTCGAAATTGAGTAGCGGTGACGTTACAAAAGTAGAGCAGTTTCATGTATGGCTTCGTGCAGATTATCTTTCAAATTTCGACGGCCCCACTATAGCGGAGCTCTTAAATTTCGAATCATCCGATATGCCTGTCGATAAGCGATTCAACGAAATTCGAGTCTTTCTACAATCAAGAGTCGTATCGTTTCTTAACACGGGCATGGAACTTGATGGGTTACGTAAGATTGCGGCAGATCACAAGTCAATTGCAGTCCGATTGAAAGCAAGAGAATACTTGGGAATTGCGTCGTAAGCACGCCGCATATCGAGTGCCCCTAATTGCTCCATGCTATTATCATCCTAACACCTCAGTTTCGCGAATCATGAGTGCCCCGCATGGGTGCCACATACTTTTCGTCTAAGACCGCCGTGAATCAATCGTCGTCTTCCCAAATTGACTCGACAATGGAGCTTGCGATCCCCCACCATTCGCTGCCGCGAAGGATGGGGCACCCGTTGCTTCGCGGTCTTTAGCAAACGCTTCGAGCCTGCCCAAACAAATCGTGCTAAACTCCTCTATCATGAATCGCATTCAACAACGGTACATTCCATTCGTGGTTGCGCTCGTCCTTGCTGCCTTTACTTTCCAGGCATCCGCCCGTGCAACCACGCCCGATGGCTTCCCCGCCGTCGAACATCCGCGCGTACTCATCGTCAGCTTTGACGGTCTCCGCCCCGACGCGATTACCGCCGCCACGGCCCCCACGCTTACCGACCTGATCGCCGCCGGTGCCTACGACGCGGCGGCGCTCGCCGAAATTCCCGCTGTTACGCTGCCAAACCACCTTTGCATGGTGACGGGGCTAACAATTCTCAATCACGGGGTTTTGGCCAATTTCGATCTGCCCGGACGCACGCAACACACGACGATATTCGACGCTGCCGAGGCCGCCGGTTTGCGCACGGCGTACTTTGCGACCAAGAGCAAGCTGGCCTATCTCTGCAACGAAGGGGAGACCGACGCGTGGGATATCGAGAGCGACGTCGACACACTGGCCGACATCGCCGCCGGAGCCATCGCCGACACCGCATTCGACTTGGTGTTCCTGCACTTCGGCGAACCCGATGGGACCGGTCATGCGCACGGCTGGATGAGCGATCCCTATCTTGAAAAGGTAACCAGCACAGACGCGGCTTTCGCACGCGTGTTGACAGCGCTCGACAACAGTGGCGCACGCGACGAAACGCTTATCATCGTCACAGCCGATCATGGCGGCACGGGCCGGACGCATGGATTCCCGATCGCAACCGACCAGCACGTACCGTTTATATTGAGCGGGCCGCAAGTTGCTGTCGGCCGTGAACTTGATGCGCGCCTGCGGCCGATGGATGTCGCCGCCACGGCGCTGGGCTTTCTCGGTGTCGATGCCGAGTTCGCGCGCGACGGTCGATTCGTCAGCGCTGCATTTGAAACCAGCGCAGCCGACGAGATCGAACCCGACCCGAATGCGCTGCTCGCATTTCCGTGTGGGCCGTTGCCGTTGTTCTTTGTGGGCGTGATGGCCGTCGGGCTTTACCGCGTGAAGCGGCGACCGCTTTCGTAGCACTTCATCCACATGAATGGTGTGGGCTCCTAAACTTTGCGCTCTGGCTGCAAACCCTCACCCCAACCCTCTCCCTGCGAGGGAGAGGGAGTAGACGTCACCCACCGTCTTAATGTGGATGAGGTAGTAACTACGCGTAGGGTTCGTATGGCAGAGCAAATGGCACGCCCACCAATCGCCTAATCATCCATCGTGAAGCCGACCTTAATCGTCACCTGCCATTGCGCCACTTTGCCATCTTCGATGGCGCCGCGCGTTTCGATGACTTCGAACCAGCGCATGTTGCGCACGGTTTTCGATGCTCGGGTAAAGGCGTTGTTGACGGCCTCTTCGATAGAATTGCTCGATGTGCCGGTGAGTTCGATGAGTTTGTATACGTTGTCGGTGTGAGCCATCAGTTAAGCCTCCTTTTGGGCAAAGTGTTATTCTTTAAGATACGGGAATCATAGTTTCCCAGCCGAAGAGTTCCACCAGCCCAATGCTTCTCCGATACGATAGCCGGGATAGTCTTTAAAATTCGGGTATTCACTACGGTAATAACAGTTCCAATAGCTGACGATGCGTGCCTTTGTCCGCTCGATAAATAGCGGATTGCTCGATGTGAACTGCCTATATTGATCTCCCGACAGGGATTGAGTATGGCTATCGAGCATTTGCAGAATTTCAACTACGTATTCACCCGCCAGTTGTAAGACAAACGGTACTACCCAATCGTCGTGTGCTATCAGCAAGCTTCGGAGCTGTCGTTGCCGCACAAAACCATCGTGATGGCGGCTGTATATACATGCTGCAATCAGCGTTTCAACGGTAGAAAGTGAAGCATCGAATGGCGGGCTCTCTGGGATATAGACGCGATACGGAATGACGATCAATTCATCACCGACGTTTACGGTGAATCCGTCAGATGGGGCTCCAGCCGCCTCCGGCAGCGCAGCGACCACCGCTTCAACGTGGGCCTTCAGAAAAGCCGGAAACGCGCGGTGAATTGCTGTCACGGGTTCACGGTCACGTTCGGTCATAGCTTTCGTCGTAATAAGTGCGGCGCAAGAAGTCGGCCGGCCATCGATGGACTCGCAGTTCATCTCCGAATTTAAAAGGACCGGCAGATTAATCCAGTTTCGACCTGCCCCTTATGTTTACTTTAACCTCATAGCCCTGTCATTACTTCATTTCGAGTTTGATCGGTTATGATCGACATTCGCTTGCTGCCCTTTGTGGCAGTCGCTCTCTTCACAATGGAGAATCTCACCATGCGCTGGCGCAATCGAGCCCGTAGTCGTAACGTTGAAGATCGTCGGCATCAGCGCGGTCCGGGGTTGAACCTCGGGCGGCTACCCATCCCTCGCAGTCGCGGCGGACTGATCGCGTTGCTTATCATGATGGGCATCATTTGGGCACTCGGCGGCAATCCGCTATCGCTACTGAGTGGTGGCGGCGGAGGTAGCGTCGGCATCGGCGAAAACGCGCGAGTTAGCCAATCGTCCACCCTCGACGATGACGACGCGGCCGCGTTCATCTCGACGGTCTTGGCTGATACGGAAAAGGTTTGGGGCGATATCTTTCGTGCTAGCGGCGACACTTATCAACCGCCGACGCTGGTGTTGTTTCGCAATAGCACGTCGTCTGGCTGTGGATTCGCTAGCAGTGCGACTGGGCCTTTCTACTGCCCAGCCGACGAGAAGATATACATCGACCTGAGTTTCTTCGATCAGTTGTCGCGCGACCTTAATGCGCCGGGCGATTTCGCCCAGGCGTATGTCCTAGCGCACGAAGTGGCCCATCATGTGCAACACTTGTTGGGCACCACCGACAAAGTTCATGGGGCGCGCAAGCGCGTATCGGAATCGGAATACAACCGACTGTCGGTCAAGTTGGAATTACAGGCGGACTTTCTCGCGGGCGTTTGGGCGCATCACGCACAAGCGCGCTGGCGCATTCTCGAACCCGGCGATATCGAAGAAGCCATCCGCGCCGCCGGCGCCATCGGCGACGACCGCCTGCAGCAACGAAGCAAAGGCTACGTCGTGCCCGATTCCTTCACGCACGGCACGTCAGCCCAACGCGTGCATTGGTTTCGCAAAGGGTTTGAGACGGGGGATGTGTCGCAAGGGGAATACGTTTGGTGCAAGGGATTTATAAACGTTCGTTGGGAGCCCCCTACAGCCGTAGGGTCCGCACAACCGAATATCAAGTTCGCCGAGTCGCAGGCTCCGCACCGCGGACTAACAAGCGCGTTTACGTGAACCCAACGTGAACGGATTGACTATTTCTGGCAGCGCACGGAATCCCAAACAACTCCGCGATGACGATCGTGTACCCACAACACATTGACGGTTGCTTTCCGCCCCACTGCACGGGCTGCAAGCAGGCCCGTGGCACCCGGCGTAGCTTGGTTGCGCAGCCGCAGGGTCCGCACCGCGGATCATGCAATCGTCGAATTAAATAATAAGGGGCGGCTTAACCGTCATTGCCGCCAATCGGTAGATTAACGATTCTAACGATAATGGTCATGCAATCGAGACCTCTTGCCTTCGTGTTCACGCAATAATGCCGGGAACGTCTTTCAGGTCCTTTCGCATGCAAAAGGGGCCCTTATATAAGGCAATCCACCGAGGCAATTATATCTAGGGAACTGGCGTCATCGGTTGCACATTGCTTCCACGGTTCGAATTCTGAGGACTGGTCTCGCGTCGACCTACGGGAACGCCATTACCATTACGATTAACTGGGTTAGCCTGGAGGTAGTTGTTTAGAAATAGTGTTAACGAATCCTCATATTGACTTCTAAATCTCTCACGTATTTCCTCATTTTTAGTTATGCCGTAGCTATTCAATTGCCACGTCTTAATAAATACTGCTTGATTGAGGCGAAGAC
>JAUIHO010000193.1 GCA_030432035.1 Phycisphaerae bacterium | reverse complement strand
ACCGAGCCATGGTCGCCGAAGATCGTCGGTCAGGTGAACGATTGCCACGTGAAACTGGTGAAGTTGCAGGGCGAATTCGTCTGGCATCATCATGACGACGAAGATGAAATGTTTCTCGTGATCGACGGCACGCTGCGCATGAAACTGCGCGATCGCGAATTAACGCTACAACCGGGTGAGTTTGTCGTCATTCCTCGCGGTGTCGAGCATCTGCCCGTTGCGGATGAGGACGTACACGTGATGTTGTTTGAGCCGGCGGGGACGCTGAATACTGGCAATGTGCGCAATGAACGGACGGTTGATGAATTGGAATACCTTTAGTGAGGTCGGATCATTTTAGGGATCGGCGACAACGAAGAACGAAGCTTGATGGCATCCAGCAGAAAAGAAATTGAAAAGTTCCTCCTGAGAACCAGCTTTGCGCTGAAGAGCCCTGCAATCATGAAGGCGCTGCGCTGTGGGTTCTGGATGGACTACGACGAACCTTGCTCGAATCGGTGGAAATTGGGCGGGCTGCCCGAGTTGCCTAGCAATATCGAATGGCCGCGTTCGAACGGTCGTCACATTGAGTTTCTGCTACAGATATTCCTATCAGAGTGTTCCGAATATTACACCGACGAAGTTGAAATGCCTAATCGTGGTGTGCTGCTTTTCTACTATGATTTCGAAGCGATGCCGCTGGGGGACGAGCCCCTAGATGATCCGGGTTGGCGGGTTCTGTTCGTCGAAGATGAGGATGCTTGCAGTAAGATGCGCCAAGCCGACAAGCGAACACATGTGTACCCCGAAAAGGGCGTCGACTTCTTTCCCACCTGGTCGCTACCGTGGGCGATGTTGATGACGATGTGTGAATCTGACGCGCAGGTCGACGAATTGCACCTGCTGAGAGAGGAGTTTGACTTTTTCGCGCAATCATTCTTAGGAAACTCAAATCCGTATCAATATCATCCCGGCTTGACCTGTCGCAAGGCAACCACAGGCGAGTCTTGGACGGAAGGCACGAAGCACGAGGCAACCCTTGCGGTACAAGATCAATGGATTCAAGTGGCTCAGCTAAGCTCGTACCCTGAGGAGCTAGGCTGGTCATGGTACGCCGAAGGCGCGCTGTATTTCATGATCCACCGTGATGATTTGGTCGCGCGCCGGTTTGACCGCGTGCGGTGTTGTGGGCAATGTAGTTAGGCTAGTTCGAAAATAGGAGTTCTGGTCCGCACAGCGGACCCTACGCATAACCAAGTTACCGTTGCTAGAGCGCCACAGCGCCGCACGGTATGAAGAAGAAAAGAAACGGAGTGAAGTAACACCATGACCCAATTAGAAGCCGCCAAAAATGGTATCGTGACGCCCGAAATGCTGCGCGTCGCCGTTCGTGAAAATCAAACCCCGGAATTCATCCGCGACGAAGTCGCGCGCGGTCGCCTCGTGATACCGGCGAACGTTCGACACCTTGCGGGCAGCGGGGGGGTGGAGATCGGTGCGTCTTGGAAAGAAAAGCGCGACGGCGAGTTAAAGGCAATTGCGAACGGTATCTCCAAAAATAGTAATTTAGAATTAAGAAGTGCGAATGGAGAAAGCGAAGAACATGTCGCCGCCGCGCAAAAGTCCAACGGCAATGGTAACGGCGCGAGCCATTCTCAATTCCCCATTCTCAATTCTCAATTCGACGTACCCACCGGCCATCCCGGTCACCGACCAGACGCCGCGTTGTGGGTGAATCAGACGGTCACGCAGCGTTGGTCGGTTATCAACGACCCTGAATATGCGAAAGGCGACGCCACCCCTAAGCGGCTCGACCCGATGGGCATCGGTCGCATGATCAGCACCAAGATCAATGCCAACATCGGCGCCAGCCCCGTTTCGTCGGGCACCCACGAAGAGGTCGAAAAACTCAAGTGGGCACAGAAGTACGGTGCCGATACACTGATGGATCTCAGCACCGGCGGCAATTTAGACGAATGTCGTCAAGCGATCATCGACAACAGCACCATCCCGATCGGTACGGTCCCCATCTACAGCATGATCATCGGTCGCAGCATCGAAGACCTCGATTACGACACGATTTTGAAAGTCGTCGAACATCAGGCGCAGCAGGGTGTTGACTACTTCACGATCCACGCAGGCATTCTCAAAGAAAACCTGCACCTGATTAAAAAGCGTATCACGGGCCTCGTCTCGCGCGGCGGTTCGCTGTTGGCCAAGTGGATGCTCACGCACAACAAGCAAAATCCGATGTACGAGCTGTTCGACGAGATCAGCGCCATCATGCGACAGTACGACGTGACGTATTCACTCGGCGACGGCGTGCGACCGGGGTGCTTGCGCGACGCGGGCGATGCGGCGCAGATTGCCGAACTCGAAACGCTGGGCGAACTCACGCAACGCGCCCGCGAAGCCGGCGTGCAAGTGATGGTCGAAGGCCCCGGCCACGTGCCGATGCACGAGATCGCGTGGAATATGCAAGTGCAGCAGCGCGTGTGCGACGATGCGCCGTTCTACGTGCTGGGACCGTTGGTGACCGACGTTTTCCCCGGTTACGACCATATCACGAGTTGCATCGGCGCGACCGAAGCGGCGCGGGCGGGGGCGGCGATGCTCTGCTACGTCACGCCGAAAGAACACGTCGGCTTGCCAAAAGCGCAAGACGTCAAGGAAGGTTGCATCGCTTACAAAATCGCCGCCCACGCGGGCGATGTGGCGCGCAACATTCCCGGCGCGATTCAATGGGATGACGACATGAGCCGCGCGCGTGCGGCGCTCAACTGGCCCAAGCAATTCGAAATCGCCTTCGACGGTGAGACTGCCCGCGCGTTGCACGATGAAGATCTCGATGTCGACACCGACTTTTGCGCGATGTGCGGCCACG
This sequence comes from Phycisphaerae bacterium, assembly GCA_030432035.1. GTDB lineage: Bacteria > Planctomycetota > Phycisphaerae > UBA1845 > UTPLA1 > ECT2AJA-110-A. Next base: position 7,494 of record JAUIHO010000193.1, on the reverse strand, counting down.
ACTGGTGCAGCATGCGCATCAGTAAGGAAATCACCGAGTGGGCCAGCGGCAAGGCCGACGGTTTTGTGCCGGAAAGCAAAGCCGCCAAGAGCCCCGGCCTGACGGAAGAGCAGCGCATCCTGCTCGCCCAACGCGCCGCCGCTGAGGGCCTCGACGTCAAACCCGAAGACCTTACGCCCGAACAAATTCGCATGCTAGCGCACAAAGGTGCCAAGCTGGATTGCCACAGCGACGTCGCCGACGCCGACGCAGCACAGCAGGTGCAACGGGAGTATGTGCAGGTTGGGGTGAAAGGGTAAACGTCAAAACGTCGAAAAGTCGAAACATCAAAATAGGCGGATAATCAGGTTAACCGATTCCGAGTCAGTGCCGCGGCGTTCACGCTGCGGCACGCTTTCTTATTGCGACGATAATGTCGAGAATTCAAAATAGAATGCGACAGCATTCTTCAGAGCTGCGGCCTGTGGCCGCATGATTGATCTAACGAAGGCCTTTGTACGCAGTATCGATTCTCAATACAGCGAATACCTGCCCCTCCATCCACCTTGGCGGATACACCCTTTCCCGGCTAAACTACTGTAAATAAAGGCTTTGCCCGGTGCCGCCTGTGCTGTTGGGCGGGCCGATTTAACATTGCGAATTCCTAACCGGAGCGACCGCACCGCTATGCCTACCGATGTCATGAAGCCCGTCTCGTTGGCCAGCAACACCGACACCTTCGCCAGCCGCCACCTCGGCCCGTCCGCCGACGAGGTCAAGGCCATGTTGGCCACCCTCGGTTTCGACAACATGAACGACTTCATCGCGAAGGTCGTGCCCGCCGACATTCGCCTGAAGAAGCCGCTCAAGCTTCCCGACGCATTGACCGAACGCGAAATGATCGACGAGCTGGTCGAGATCGCCAGCGAGAATGAGGTGTTCCGCTCGCTGATCGGCATGGGCTATCACGACACGCTCACGCCCGCCGTCATTCAACGCAATATTCTCGAAAACCCCGGTTGGTACACGCAGTACACACCCTATCAGGCCGAGATCGCGCAAGGCCGGCTAGAAGCGCTGCTCAATTTCCAAACCATGGTCGCGGATATGACCGGCCTCGAAGTGGCCAACGCGTCGCTGCTCGACGAAGCCACGGCCGCCGCCGAAGCCATGGGCATGTGCCATCGCGCGGTTAAGGGCGACCGCAATCGGTTCCTCATCGCCGACGACTGCCACCCGCAAACGATCGCCGTCGTCAACACGCGCGCCGAACCGTTGGGCATCGATGTAGAAACCATCGACGCCGAGTCGATCAGTAGCATCGGAGACGACGTGTTTGCCGTATTGGTTCAATACCCCGCGACCGATGGTCGGTTGATCGACTATTCATCGTTGGTTGAGAAGGCCCACGCCGCCGGCGCGTTAGTGATCTACGCGACCGACCTGTTGGCGCTCACGCTGTTCAAAACGCCGGGTGAGTTCGGTGCCGACGTGGCGATCGGTAACTCGCAGCGCTTCGGCGTGCCGCTCGGTTACGGTGGCCCGCACGCCGCCTTTATCGCAGCGAAGGACGAACACAAGCGGCAATTGCCGGGTCGATTGGTTGGCGTATCGAAAGATGCCCAAGGTAACTCGGCTTATCGCCTCGCCATTCAAACGCGCGAGCAACACATCCGACGCGAAAAGGCCACGAGTAATATCTGCACTGCCCAAGTTCTGCTCGCCATCATGGCCAGCATGTACGCCGTCTATCACGGCCCCGATGGCCTTAAGCGCATCGCCAAGCGCGTGCACGGTTGGGCCGTGATTCTTGCCGAAGCGCTGAGCGAAGCCGGTGAAGAAGTCTTGAGCGATCGTTTCTTCGATACGCTGCGCGTGCGACCCACGACGCATTCGGTCAATGACGTCTTAGCCGCTGCCGCCGAAATTGGTGTTAACCTGCGTGAGTTTGGCGATGGCACGCTCGGTATCGCGCTCGACGAAAAGACGGACGGCGAAGAAATCGCCGCGTTGATCGAATGTTTCGGCGGTCGCGTTTCGGAAATCACCGCCGACTCGTTGGAACAAGGTACCGAAGCGTCGGCTCGGTCCGTCTTGGCGCGCACGTCGGCGTTCCTCGATCATCCGGTGTTCAACAGCTATCAGTCTGAGACTGAGATGCTGCGTTATATCTTTCGTTTGCAGCAGCGCGACTTGTCGCTGGCAACGTCGATGATTCCGCTCGGCAGTTGCACGATGAAGCTCAACGCGACGACCGAGATGCTGCCGGTCACGTGGCCTCACTTCGGCGCGTTGCATCCGTTCTGCCCAGACGACCAAGCGGGCGGCTACATGGCGCTATTTGAAACGCTCGCAGAATGGTTGGGCGAAATCACCGGCCTGCCAGGCGTGTCGCTGCAACCCAACGCCGGCGCGCAAGGTGAATACGCCGGGCTGTTGGCAATTCGCGGGTTTCACCGAGCGAATGGTGCGAAGCAGCGCAACGTGTGTTTGATTCCGATGTCGGCTCACGGTACCAACGCCGCCAGTGCTGTGATGGCGGGCATGCGCGTGGTGCCAGTTCAAATCGATAAAGCCGGCGCGATCGATGTCGAAGATTTACGCAGTAAGGCCGAACAACATCGCGACGCGCTGTCGGCATTGATGCTGACGTATCCGTCGACGGCTGGTGTGTTTGAAGAGGGCGTGCGCGATATCTGTGCGCTGATTCACGAACACGGCGGTCAGGTGTACATGGACGGTGCAAACATGAACGCGCAGGTCGGGCTCTGTCGGCCCGGCGATATGGGCGTCGATGTGTGCCACCTTAATTTGCACAAAACGTTCTGCATTCCGCACGGCGGTGGCGGTCCGGGTATGGGGCCGATTTGCGTGAAGCCGCACCTCGAACCGTTTCTGCCCGGCCATCCTCTCGATGAAGTGCCCGAAAACGGCGTCGGCGCGGTTTCGGCTGCTCCGTACGGCAGCCCGAGCATTTTGCCGATCAGCTTTGCCTACATCGGCATGATGGGCGAGGCCGGTTTGAAGCGCGCTTCCGAAATCGCGGTGCTCAACGCCAACTACATGGCCGCAAGACTGGGCGAACATTATGAATTGATCTATGCCGGTAAGCATGGCTTTAACGCGCACGAGTTCATTCTTGATTGTCGCGCGTTTGATAAATCCGCCGGCATTAAGATCGAAGATATCGCGAAGCGGCTGATTGACTACGGCTTCCACGCACCGACCATGTCGTGGCCGGTTACGGGCACGTTGATGATCGAGCCGACCGAAAGCGAGTCGAAGGCCGAACTCGATCGCTTCTGCGATGCGATGATTGCCATTCGCGCCGAAATTCGTGATATCGAAGATGGCAAGGCCGACCGTGAAGACAACCCGCTCAAACACGCGCCACACACGGCCGAGATGACCAGCGCCGACGACTGGCCGCACGCGTACTCGCGTCAACAAGCCGCGTTCCCGCTCGATTGGGTGCGCGGTCGCAAGTTCTGGCCCGCCGTCGCACGCATCGATAACGTTTGGGGCGACCGCAACCTGTTCTGCACGTGCCCGGATATGGAAGATATGGCGAGTTAGGTAGTTGTTGTGCGTTTGAAAAATGGCCATCCTTCAAGGTTGCACCTGCCAAATCAGCGCCGCGCGCGTCTAATCAGAGCCGCGCCCGTAAGGAAGCAGTAACCGTCAGATGTTTCGGGATCTAACGGCAAAACACGATGCAGCCGAAGGGGAACACCGGTTTCAAACCGGTGCCACAGCGCAACGAAGAAACACCGGTTTCAAACCGGTGCCACAGCGCAGACCGTAGGGTGCATCCCTCGATGCACCACCCTGTTCTTACGCATTAAATTTTCCCAACATATTCCGTGACGACCGCCCACCTTTGTCGCACAATCTTTCGGGAGCCCGCCTGCGGTTCCATCGATTTGATTGCGAAACCTGCGATAGAGGTGCATCTTGTATCCAACCAGCCCGAGCCGACTTGTTCGATTCTCATTAACCCTCGCCGCCTTCGGTCTATTCGCCGTCGGCTGCGCCCAACCCCAAGCTCCGCGCGTTAGGCGCTCCAGCGGTGAGGCCAAACTCTTTACTGGCATGGGCAACCACAGTCGGAAGGTCACGACGAGCGACCCGCTCGCGCAACAGTTCTTCGATCAGGGCCTTACGTGGGCCTACGCGTTTAATCATGATGAAGCAATCCGCTGTTTCAGCGAAGCGGCACGGCTCGATCCGAATTGCGGGATGGCTTGGTGGGGTGTGGCGCTGTGCAATGGCCCGCATATTAATAAGCCCGATCTGCCGGAAGACCGCGCGGAGGCGGCTTGGTCTGCGTTGCAAAAAGCGGTCGCGATAAAAAACGCGCTAACGCCCCTCGAACGCGACTTGATTACCGCACTAGAAGCGCGCTACAGCAGCAACTTGAAGGCCGAACGAGCACCGCTCGATTACGCCTACGCTCAAGCAATGGCCAAGGTTTGGGCTAACTATCCAACCGATAACGACGTGGGCACGCTTTACGCCGAAGCGATGATGGATTTGCACCCGTGGGATTTGTGGACTCATGCAGGCGAGCCCAAGGAGGACACCGAAAAGATTCTCGCATTGCTCGAACGCGTGATGCAACTCAACCCGAATAACCCCGGCGCGAACCATCTTTACATTCACGCCGTGGAAGCGGCGCAACCCGAGCGTGCGCTCACGTCGGCGGGGCGTCTCTGCAACATGGTGCCGGGTAGCGGTCATTTGCTGCACATGCCGTCGCACATCTACGTGCTGACGGGCAAGTGGGATAAAGCTGCCGCGCAAAATCGCAAAGCCATCGCGTCCGACGCGGCGTATCGAAAAATCGTCCCCAAGCAGGGCTTCTATACGATCTACATGGCACACAACGATCACATGCTCAGCTTCGCCTCCATGATGAGCGGTCGTCATGCCGAAGCGTTGGAAGCGGCGACCAATGCCATGCCGCCGTCAGATGATCCGGAGATGGCCGCTTTTGTCGATCCGTGGTTGAGCGTGCGTTACGACGTGCACAAACGCTTCGGTCGTTGGGACGACATGCTTGCCGAGCCCAAACCGGCGGCGCACCTTCCGATCACGAATACGTGGTATCACTTCCATCGCGGCATCGCCCACGCGGCCACGGGCGACGTCGCCGAAGCCCGGCGCGAGCAACGTTTTTTCCGCGAACATCGCAACAAGGTCGCGGCGGATGCACTGATGGGTATCAACAAGGTGCACAAGCTGTTCGACATCGCCGATGTGTTTCTCGAAGCCGAGATTGCTTACCGGCAGGGCAACGTCGATACCGCCGTCGCGCAGTTGAAGGAAGCCATTAAACTCGAAGACGATTTAATTTACATGGAACCGCCCGAATGGGTGCAACCGGTACGGCATACGCTTGGTGCGGTCTTGCTGAGTGCCGGTCGCCACAAAGAAGCTGCCAAGGCGTATCGTCAGGATTTAGAGAACTGGCCGGGTAACGGTTGGTCGCTTTATGGCTTGCAACGCTGCATGGAAATGGCCGGCAATGACGATGCCGCAGATGAATATGCGCGGAAATTCCAACAAGCATGGGCCACGGCGGATACGCCGATCGGCTCAAGTTGTAAGTGTATTCCGAAGACGTAATCCCGTTGGTCAGTATTGCCGAATTGCATTACCCTTTGCTGGCGGAATCGAATCCATCAGCAAAGGGTAGTTTTTATGTACATCGATCTTGCCGATACCGAACATTCCTGGCGGGCCATGCACCGGCTCTATTTGAGCTTCGTGCAGCCGCGGCCGATCGCGTTTGCGTCAACCGTCGATGCCGACGGTCGTCCCAATCTCGCGCCGTATTCGTTTTACAACATGATGTCGGCCAATCCGCCGGTGATTGTGTTCAGCCCGGCGCTCAATCGCCACTCGCAAAAGAAAGATACGCTGGTCAACATCGAGGCGACCAGAGAATTTGTCATTGCCACGGTAACCGAGCCGATTGCCGAACGCATGAACATCTGTAGCGCAGAGTTCGAGCACGGTCAAAGCGAATTCGAGAAGAGCGGTCTCACGCCGGTGCCTGCGAAAAAGGTCAAGGCGTTTCTCGTTAAGGAAAGCCCGGTCAATATCGAATGTCGCTTGCGGCAAGTCGTTTCACTCGGCGACGGTCCCGGGGCGGGGCAGGTCGTGTTTGGCGATGTGATCGCCGTGCATGTGAACGACGACGTGATCGCGGCCGACGATATGATTTGCGATGCGGACAAGTTAGAGGCACTGGGCCGTATGGGCGGACACCAATACGCACGCTCGACGAACCATTTCGAGTTGGAATCGCAACGCGATCCGGCGGCACTGGCGGAGCAAGGACCGGCGAAGATTCGGGAGTAGGGTTGCTCACTCGGTCATGGACAATGCGAACGGATTCGCGATAGCGAACGTACATTGGCTGAGTCGGTGACGCCCTGACCGAAATAAATCGATGCGTTAAGCCAAGTCATATTTAACCGCAGGTGCGTTAGTTAAACCCAACATGGATCGGGCCTTGGATCACGAACAGGAACAAGCCGGCAATGGGATTGATTCGGTAGCCGATCCGAATGCGGGGGAAGGCGCAAATGCTGAGACTTTGCACCTAACCGATGACGTTTCTGTTGCAAAGCACACAACCATCGAACCGCGTGCCGGGCTGGTCGAAGTCGTCCTCGCGCCGTGGCGTCACATCTTTAGACCCGCTCGCGCAGCGATGGTCATGGTGCGCGGCTCGTCGCTCTCAATTTTAGCGGCAAGCGCGTTTGCTACCGTCGTCTTATATGTCGCTGCGCTATCGTGGGATGTAGTGGGCCGCGTTCTTGAAACGGTTTGGGTCGGATCGGATCCGTCGCTCGTCATCAATGACATCAGCGACGTGTTGATGGGGTATTCGGAAGCGGAATTGGTTGAGATACTCGGTGCGCTCGTTATCTCATTGATCATGGCTTGGATCGCGTTCACGCTCGTGCAGTTACCGATCGTACACAGTCGGCGAAAAGGCTGGGACAGTTTCGATCGGGCAGCCCGTGCGATCTTGGCATGCTCGGGAAGCTTGCTAATTTTCTTCCTGATCATCGCCGTCATCATTACGATCGAAAATTGGACTTGGTCGATTCGGTGGGCAGATTACAGCCGCACATTTTGGGGTGTCTTCCTCGATTTTTGTCTGCCGTTTCTTGGCATGTCGGGCGCGGTCTATGTGGTGTGGATGACGGATCAGGCCGCTCGCGCCGTCTGCCCACCGATACCTACCGAAGATGTTATCCGGCATTGCGAATCGTGCAGCTACGATTTAGCCCACGTTCCGGAATCGGGTCGGTGCCCCGAATGCGGCGGTGCCACGGTCGTGTCGATCGATCCGACGCATACGCGTTCCGGAATAGAATGGGAAACGTCTCCTACGGCGCGATCATGGCTTGCGACCGTGCGCGAGTGCATATTCCGACCGACCGTATTTTATCAACGTCTGCAAATGCAAACGGACGATTCGCTTGCGTGGCGGTTTGC
>JAUIHO010000192.1 GCA_030432035.1 Phycisphaerae bacterium | reverse complement strand
CGTGTTCGTTTTTTTGGCATGGGTGCGTCCTAAACAAAATGAAAACGGTTTGACATACTGTTTGAATCACCGATTGAACCTCGGTAATGGACTGTCAGCACGAAGAACTTCGTCAATGGTGGTTAGAGGGCTCATTTACGTTACCGCCTTGCGCTTGGCTCTTATTCTATACCCCAATCACCGTTTCTGTCATAAGCGACATCCTCTGCTTGGATAACCCTTAAAAGAATGGCAGCAAAAAGCTGCCTCCGAAACGTAAGATCGGAATCCAGAATTGGGGACATTGTGTCAAGCCGCCTCCGGACCTTCGTAGTATGGAGACGGTACTGTGGGATAGACCCTCAATACATGCTCGTAAACAAGCTGTGCTTTCGCTTCCACGTCTTTTTCATCGTAGTGATCCGCCGGAAGTCCTGTCTGATCGCTCCAAAGGTAATCTTTGATAGCCAGTGAAACGGCGTCACGCGTAGACTCGCGGTCGCGCCATTGATACACCTTGAGTTTCTCCGCCTTCAATGTTTCAAGCAAACTGGCGGCCACAGCCTTAATTTTCTTTGTCTCGTTCGGCGTAAGGTCGGGTTTCTTGATCAAGTCGAAAATCGCGAGCGATTCCTCATCTAAGCCCTCGCGCAATGCGCGCTGTTCTTCGTCGCTCAACTCTTCGACAAATTTGATAAACGCTTCAAACGACTTCTCTATGGTAACGCGGTCCTTTTCCCGGTTGTATTCCGCAACTATCTCTTCATAGTGCTGTTGCAGGTCGGTACGGAGCGGGTTTTGCATCAAAAGCCGTTGCACGCGTGTTTCGATAGCCTGCTTGAGATTCTGCACCGTCGTTTTCTTTTGCGGACTTCGCTCAAACTCGGCGCGCAATCGATCGAAATCGATTTTGCTGATGTCGTACGGCTTTGATTCCGTAACAGTTTGTTCGGGGCGCGTTTCGATGAAGTCGTCAACGACTTCGTGGAGTTGCCGAATAATGTCGCTGATGTCTGCTTTCTCTCGGTCGGATTGCAGGCTCTTATATACGATGTTGATCGCGCCGTAGTCCTCGCGGTAATCGTTAATGCCCGGCACGTTGATACATGCCTTGAACTTCTTGAATACCTCGCGACACATCACCTCGAAGCGTTTGCGCGACTCATCGTTTTCGTTGACGGCCTCCTTGGCCTTGACGATGGCGGCGTTGCGCTCGAAACCGGTCTTTTCGATGATCTCGTCGAGCGATGCCGCGCGCTCGGTTAAAAAGGCACGGACGAAGGCGATGGAGTCGGCCAGATCGGCGAGGAGCTCGTCTTCCGGCTTCGTCGGATCGTCGCCGTTGCCGCCGTCACCTTCTTGGCGACTGCCGTCACCCGCTCCGGCAAACGTGGCCAAGGCTTGGCGTAGGTGCTTCAAAATGCCGCAATAATCGACGATCCAGCCGTTGTTCTTGCCTTCGTGAACACGATTGGCACGGGCGATGGCTTGCATCAGCGTGTGCGCTTTAAGGGGTTTATCCAGATAAAGGGTTGACAAACAGGGCACGTCAAAGCCGGTTAGCCACATCGCACAGACGATTGCAATACGAAATGGATGATCTTCTTCCTTGAATGCCTCATCGAGATCCATTCGTTGTTGGTTGCGATACTCCGGTTTGTGGCGCAATGACTCCGGTAGATCGATCCCATTCTTAATCAAGTCGCGATGAGGCTTAATGTCGAGACCCCATTTTCGGAATTTATCGACTTCCCCTTGCTCTTCGCTCACGACAACCGCCGCGCGCGTTTCCTTCATCCATGCGATGCGACGCTGTAATAAGATTTCTTCCTGCTCGTCCTTCGACTGTTTTACTTCCTTTTCAAGTGCGACGATCTGTTCATCCCAGTATTGAACGATCAAATCGTACATCTTGACGCAGGTTAGCTTATCGATGCACACCAGCATCGCCTTGCCGCTCTCCCACGCCTTTGAGTAGTGTTGCACAAAGTCGCGCGCGACCTGTTCCAGGCGCTTTTGTGCCGTAATCACGTGGTAGTCGCGTTTCAATTCCGATTCGAGCCGCTGGGCGACGTCGATGTTTTCGATCTCAAGCGATTCTAACTTCTCGGCGATTCGCTCATTTAAATCACCGATACCAAGCCCTAGCTTGTCGCCTCGGGCGTCGTAATAAAGCGGTACCGTTGCTTTGTCTTCGACCGCTCGTTGGAAGTCATACGTAGAAACATAGTTACCGAAGACCTTGCGGGTGGGCTCGTCGCCTTTCATCAGGGGCGTGCCGGTGAAGCCGATATAGCTGGCGTTCGGCAGGGCGTCGCGCATGTTTAAGGCCAACGTTCCATACTGCGTGCGATGGGCTTCGTCGGAAATCACGATCACATCGTCGCGCAACGTGTACTCGCCACCGGCTTCGATTCTTTGATGGAACTTTTGTATCAGCGAGAACACATGCGTCTTTTGTTGGCCGAGCAGTTGCTGCAGATGCCCGCCATCGTTAGCGCGGCAGGGGTCGCGATCGTGATTAACCACGCCGCAACCGGCGAAGGTTTTGTATATCTGCGCGTCGAGGTCTTCCCGGTCGGTCAGAATCAAAAAAGTGAAGCCGCCGGGGCGCTTGCGATGAATCTTGCGCGTGAAGAACACCATCGAATAGCTCTTGCCCGCGCCTTGCGTATGCCAGAACACGCCCAGTCGACCATCGAGTTCTTTACGACGGTCAACCGCATCGATGGCACGGTTAACACCGAGAAACTGGTGATTCTTTGCGACGATTTTGCGCGTCTCGCCAGAAGAGTCGTCGAATAGAATGAAATTTTCAATCAAATCGAGCAGGTTTCGCTTATCGCAAACGCCGCGAATGAGCGTTTCCATATCGACCGTAGCGGGGGCGTCTTCGGATAGCCGTTTCCACTCGAAGAAATGGTCCCATTTGCTGGTGATCGAGCCGATGCGCGCCTTCTCGCCATTGGCAAACATCACGATGGCGTTGTGATGAAATATGTGCGGGATCGTATCGCGATAGTCGGAATAGTTTTCGTCGAATGCTACTTTCAAATTCTTATTGATGTTCTTGCATTCGACGAAGAGCAGCGGCAAACCGTTGACGAACCCGATGATGTCGGGCCGTTTACGGTAGGGTGTGCGATAGATAAACATCTCGCGCACGCACAGAAAATCGTTCCTCGAATGGTCGTCGAAGTCGATGACGGTCAGCATTCGCTTTTCGCGTTCGCCTTTTTCGTTCCGAAACGTCACAGGCACGCCGTCGCGGATGAGAGCGTATTTCTCGCGGTTGGCGGCGATGATGGATTGGGATGCGACGATGGCCGTGAGTTGGCGCACGGCGTCGTCATAGGCGGAATTGGGCAAGCCGGGATTGAATTCGACAAGCTTTGCACGTAGCGGTCGCGTGAGTACGACTTCGCGATCATCGGCTCGCCCCAGCATGCTATCGGGGCCGAAGTCTTCACGATCGAAGGCAACGATCGACTGCCAACCGAGCTGGTCGCGCAGGTAGTCGGCCATCGTGCGCTGCACCAGATTGTCTTCGTTAAAACCACCCATCAAACGGTTCCAATGGCCCGGTGGCGCAGCGCCTCGCGCCATGCCACATCAATCGGCTGTCCGGTCGCCGCGTCGTATTGCGAGTATCCCATCATCGCAATTCTATCGAGTCGTTCCGATTTGCCGAAATGATAGGCACGGCATTCCTGCAGGCGCTGCACGCCGAAATCGAACAAATTCCAAATTCCCTTGCTATGGGCGTAGTTGCGCGGCAGCACGATCAGGGAAATATCGGCCCCAAACTCGAGATACATGTGCGCCTTGAGCACATCGCGCAATATCTTTTCACGATTGGTTTTCTCAACTTCCACGGCGATGGTCTGGTTGCGATAGGTGAAGGCAAAATCGAGTTGTTGGCCGACGCCGACGGGAAAGGCGATTCGCGTCTCGTTGGCACCGAGTTGTTGCAGGGTCGCTTGCAGCCGATCGTCGAAATCGGATTGCGTCTGCCCCTGATTAACGTGCGGATCGGGCACGTGTACGTGAAAGGTGAATCCGTCGAGTTGTGGTAGCAGATCGCCGAGTAACTGCGCGGCGCGCCCGTCGGCGGGAAACAGTTCGAAGTGACTGCAGCGGACGGGCACGCGGGTCATACGGTGATCTCACCGGACATGAGGCGGGGGAGTAGGAGGTCGCGGGCTCTTCGTAGCGATATATTTTGCCTTTCGAGGATTTCGACTTGATCAATGATCGGTTCAGCAAAATTCTGGTATTGCCGAAGGAGTCGTCTGGGCGGGAGGATGAGACCTATGTTGGCGAATTTCCCTTTGCTCACGTTTGCCATCGTTGCTCCACCACTCATCCCTTCGAGCACAGGTTTTAAGTCTTTAGCCATGAAAAAGGCCCAACAGGTCGCAACCGGATCGTCAAGTCTGAGACTGTTGATCTGTTGGTTTGTCTGTGCCTCCGACGCATTTAAGGAAACGACCCCAACAGTCCCGATACATGAAACAAGAATTGATCGTGGTGGAAGAGTTTTTCGGGGCTGAGAAGACGCACCTTTTTCCGAAAGCGACTCATCGGTTTCTACAACTAGAATCGTGTTGTGCATATCTGGTGTTTTTATGAAAGGCACTTGTCCGTCGAAATTATCTGCGTGCTTCTTCGATGGGGTTTTGCCTGTGACCACTTTGCCCAAATCGCCTATGGTCACTTTCTCCCACGCCTCCGGCACGCCGTCTTTGATCTTGACGTGTTCGTGGCCGGGGAAGCGGAGGTGGACGAACCACTCCTTAAAAAGCAGCCGCGCCGCCTGCTCCAGCAACTGTATCCGCCGCCGGTTGTTTTCGATCAGGTCGTCGTAGGCGGAGAGGACTCTGCAAATCGATTTCTGCTCTTCTAAATTCGGCAATTCAACCTTGACTATTTTTAGATTTTTCTGGGAGAGCTTAGGTTGAGCGGCCCCCGTGACATATCCCGTGAGGTTAAAGAAATTCAATAGTGTTAGAACAAAATAGTTCATCGATACATCCGATTTCGCGCGAATTACATGTGCATGATTGTTCACCCAAAATTTCCCCGATGCTATTTGGGCAATCGGTTGCTGGCGAGTAACTAAATTTGCTCCATCTTCGGCTACCAGAACATACTCCCCATCGAAAATAAAATCGTTAATGTGATCAATTACTCCTTGCGCGCCGTAGTATGGGTACGGCCCTTGTCTTTTTTCACGTTCTATAGTGCTCAAGGGGATGCGCTCATTGTCGAAGAAATCTACGACTTCTTCGAGGCGATACTCCTTCCACGTCATATCCCTAACTCCTCGAAGTTCTTTTGAATAAACTTCGCGAGCGTTTGGGCCTCGCTATTCAAATCTCTTAATTCCACATGTATCTCGCGCAGCGTCTCCTCAAAATCAAAGTTCTCATCAACTTCCTCAGGTGCAACGCCGACGTAGCGGCCCGGTGTTAGGCTCCAATCGTTGGTCTCGATCTCGGCGCGATCGACCAGTTTCACCAAGCCTTCCACATCGCAGAGTTTGCCATCGGGGAAGCGGCTGGTAAGCCAGTGGGCCTGTCGCCAGAAGTAGCGCACCTGCTTCAACTGCTCGACGGCCAGCTTGCGGGCTTCGTCCGCCGCTTTGCGTGTCTTGGTAACGTCGCGACTGGACCAGTCGTCGCTTTCCTTCGCGTCGCACTCGGTTTCACAGACCTCGATCAGGCGCGCGACGAGTTTGTAAACCAAGTCGGTTTGTTTCACGAGATCGCGCCCGGCGTTTCCCAGCGGTTCGCACTGATCGACCAGTTTGGTCAACGCCGCATTGGTATAAGGGGCCTTTTGCCAGCGTTCCCATGCCTTTTTGATGGCTGCCTGAAACGCCTTAACGTCTTTTTCAAAAAGGGCCTCGGCCTCTTCCAACTCTTCGAGCGGTGCCGATTGGTGCCCGCCCTTCTTGAGGCTCGTTAAAAATGGGTCGATCGCTTTGCGCAGCGCGGTGATGCTCTCGACGAAAGCGGGCAAAGGCTCGATGGGCTCACCGCTATCGGCTTCCGATTCGAAGCAGGCATCACCGGCAATGAGCGATTGTTCCAGATGTTGGGAAACGAGCTTTAGATACCGGTCGGTCTCGCTGCGATAGAGCCAGACAATGGCGAGCAGGTTTTGTTGTTGCTCGGGGCTGAAGTCGTAAATCTTGCGCGTGACCTGTCGATACACGTTACGGGCATCGAGCATCAGTACCTTATCTTGGTGCTGCTTGGGCTTGCCGCGATCGAGGAACCACAACTCGCAGGGCACGCTGCGGGTATAAAAGAAGTTGGAGCGGATGGCGATCATGATGTCGACCGCGTTGGTTTCGATCAGCTTTTGCCGCACGGAGGCTTCACCGCCACCGGCGCTGGAGGCTTGCGACGACATAACAAAGCCGGCGCGACCGGTTTCGTTGAGATAGCTGTAGAAGTAACTGATCCAGACGTAGTTGCCGTTGCCGACTTTGCCTTTCTTGTTGACGCTGGGGAGGCCGAAGGGCAAACGCGGATCGGACTTGACCTTGTCGGCGTCGATTTCGTCGACGTTGAAGGGGGGATTTGCCATCAGGTAATGCGCCTTACCGAGCAGGGCGTGTGGGTCTTCGTAATACGTGATGGCTTTTTGGATGTCACCTTCGAGACCGTGGACGGCGAGGTTCATCTTGGCCAGCCGGATGGTGGTCTGGTTCTTTTCGAGGCCGCGAAAGCTGAGTTTCTCGGTGGGGTTCGCGCCGTGTTCTTCGCCGACGATGCGCGCGCCTTGTACGAACATACCGCCCGAGCCGCAGGCGGGATCGAGAATGGTGCCGCTGATGGGGTCGAGCACGTGGGCAATGAGCGAGACGAGCGAAATCGGCGTGAAGAATTCGCCACCGTCGTGGGCCTTCTGGTCGGCGAATTGGGTAAGGAAGTATTCGTAAATGCGGCCGAAGACGTCGCCTTTGACGTTTTTGAGTTCGTCGGGGTTGAGTTGGCGGAGCAGTTGGCCCAGGGTGTCGTTGCTGAGGTCTTGATACTCGCTCTTGGGCAGGATGCCGCGCAGGTTTTCGTAGTCGCGCTCGATGGATTCCATCGCCTTGATGATGGCCTCGGCACGCTGCTCGTTGTCGGGCAGACCGACGAGATGGTCGAACTGCGCCTTGGGCTGCAGGAAGATGGCACCTTGCTGCGAGAAGTCTTCTTTGGACAGCGCCCGCCGCTTCCCGCCGCGCGTGGGCAGGTTGGCTTCGATACGGTCTTTGACGTTGAGGAAACGGCTGTAGGCGTGACGCAGGAAGATCAGCCCCATGACAGGCATGAAGTATTCGTTGCTGGCGTAGTTGGAGTTGGCCCGCAGGGTGTCGGCCGCGCTCCAGAGCCGCTTTTCGATTGCTTCGATATGTTCGAGTTGTGCCATGATTACGGAATTGGGCGTCCTGTTATTCTTTTTCAACGCGGTGATCGGAGAAATTTGTTGTCCGAGTGCGTCTGTCTGGTTGTTTGCTAGAGGAAACCCGATTTGTACGAATGATGCAATAGGTGGGCGGACGGGAGTCGGCATGTGGCGGAGGTGGCACCGATACAATCGCTAAGAGGCACGGCATCATTGCCCGCGCCAGCAGATAGCGGTAGCGATCGACCGTTGCTTCGTTGGAAGCAGGACGGTGACGGCACCGAAACCCGCGTGGGAGACGTGACTGACGATGGCATGGTGAAGCGCTGCGGCTAGCGATGGCGACGTTGTCGCCGAGACAAAGGCGTTGACGCACTCGGTGGCGCGCCACTCTTAAGTGTGTAAGTGAGCGTAACCTTTTGTGATTACTGGTGTGAGAGGACAAAACGGGACCGCGCGGATAGGCGCGATTAAGCGCGCAAGCCGTATGCGCGTGATGGTCGATGCGTACCGGCAGATCGGGATGGTGTCCACGTGCTGTCGGATCGCGGGGATTTCACGAAAGACGCATTACGACTGGCTTAAGAGTTCTACAGATTACCGTGAGGCTTTCACGGAAGCGCGGGAGTTGTTTGCGGATGCGCTGGAGAGGGAGGCGCGCCGCCGCGCTATGGAAGGCGTGTCTGTGCCTGTCATTCGTAAGGGTCGAATAGTTGGGACGACTATCAAGTATTCGGACAGGCTGTTGGCGTTGTTGTTGGAGGGAGCATGGCGCGAGCGGGCCGCGCGATTGCGTTGATTTCAATGCATATCTTCGCGCTCGATAGAGTTCAATGTTTCTTGGAGAATTGTTGTAGGGGCGAAGAGCGGTCGCTGCGGGATTTTTCAAAGTTGATTAACGGGAGGCAGATTTTTTTCTCGTTCGAGCGGCTGTGGTTTATAGACAAACCGTCGGGTGTGGTTTGTGATCGAGTCGTTTCTATCAAAGAAGTTATGACGGTTCGCATTTTGGAAGAGATTGGTTCTTGGGCGGAGCCTAACTGTAGCGATCCAAAAAAAAATCAATTCGGGGCACTCTCCTAGATTCCCAACAATATGATGCTAGCAAGGGAAGATTGCCGCAGGAAGCCGAAACGCGCGGCGGTATCCCGAATCGCCTCGTCAGTCAGGAAGACAAATGGGCGATGTGTAACGATTACGGAGTAAAAACCATGAATCCCATCGCTTTAGACAAAAATGAAGACCCTCCACTGCTAATTTCGGCGGGTCAGGCCGCAGGCTTGCTTGGTGTATCCGAACGGACGCTTTGGAGTTTATCCAATTCGAAAGCAATTCCATCGGTTCGGATCGGTCGGCGACGATTATACAGTGTTGAAGCGCTCCGCCGGTGGATTGATGCGCAATCAAGTCGCTCGCGAAAGGCGCTGTAGGAATGTCTCCAATTGAATAGAGACTGCTTACATTGTCACGGAAGCGCCGATTCCAAGCGATTATCCATCAATCGTTTAACGTTCGAAATTTCAAGATAGCAAGCCAGTAGGGAGCGAATTCAGGTAGTTGCAGAATGACCCCGCCGAAAGACCCCGCAATAAATGCCCTGTTCCGTGTTCGTCACATAGATGGTCTATGCCAACTCGAACAGCTAGCACTTTGGACCATGTGGCGATTGAATGGTCACGAGTGGCGGACCATCGGTCCGCAGTTATTGGCGTACTTGCTAAATACAAAGTACGGCAACGCTAAGAAGATTCTGACCCGCTTGCGAGACCTTGGCTACATCACGTCTCGACCGAGCAAAGGTCGCATTCACGAACGCCGGATTACCCGCAAAGCTAAGCTACCAAAACGCAAATTAACAGGGGTCCCACAGGGGTACTCGAAGGGGATGCCACAGGGGTCACTGACTTATAGTCAGACAAGCAGCCCTTCGTCCGACTTGAGGGCGTCCGAGGGCTGTCATATCGAAGAGCAAGCCAACCAGTTACAACCGCTCAAACCTGTCAAACGCCAGAAGCCGAAGACCGTAGAGAATTGGTTGCAGGCTGACATCCGAGCGCAAGTAAAGGCAGGTGCCGCATGATTGCATACGCACACGCACCAGAGGCCGAATCCGCATTGCTAGGCTCTGTGATGCTCGATGCCGACGGTCAGGCATTCGACCGAGCCGTTGATGCAGGCATTAGTTGGCAATCGTTCACAGACGAGCGGCAACAACTGGTTTGGAAGGCTCTGACGAATCTTCGCAAGCAAGAAATTGGATTCGACCCGACCACGGTTGCAACCGAATTCGCAATCCTGCAGGCCCGAGGTGGCCATGAATTCAATTTCAATCAGATCGTCGATGAACTAGTGAAGCCGTTCACTAACGAAGTCGGTTCAGCTGCGAACGCGGACTACTACAAAAAGCTTGTCCGCAAACAGGAACGCTGCAGGTCTCTGCGGTGTATTGCTGGCGAACTCGATAAGGCGGCATTTTTGCCCAATGACGAACTGTATGAGGCCGTTGAATCCATCAGCAACCGATTAAGCGAATTCGTCTCAGAAGCGAATCCTACGACTTCTGACGCCTATGAACCGTTCGCCCTTGGCTCGATTCTCAATGACGCCGCAACCTGGGAGCCAGTCGAACGGATTGAAACCGGTTTTGTCACCTTCGACGATGAGTTGGGTGGTGGGCTCCGCGTTGGTGGCGTACACGCATTCACAGGCCCGACCGGCAACGGCAAATCTCAGACTGTCGCCCAGATAGCGGCCAATACCGCTTCGAACGGCACCCCAGTAGCGTTCGTTTCGTTGGAACTGTCGCGGGTTGATATAGCTCGGCTTATTGTTGCGCAGTACAGCGGCATCGACCGGCATCTAGTGGGCGACCCGAGCCGGTGTCAGACCGATAGCCAAAAGGACGCAATCAAACAGGCAATCGAGTGCGTTTCGAAATGGCCGTTGACGATTCTCGATGACGACTTTTGGAGACGCGGTCTCTCTCGCACTGGCCTATCTGATATAGTGG
>JAUIHO010000191.1 GCA_030432035.1 Phycisphaerae bacterium | reverse complement strand
GGCCGCCTTGACCTCAGACGAAATTATCGTCACATGGCCAGATGGCGCAACGCGACGGCTGTTGGCCATTAACGGCAATCAACAACTTCAAGTCCTGCACCCCAGCCTGATGGGGGATGCCAATAACGATGGCGACGTCAATCTCAGTGACATCACATCGTTCTATCAGCAAATTCTGAACGGAGCCGCAGGGCCCGAGATTTCTGCGATCGACTTTTCAGGTGATGGCAAACTCGACGGTCGCGATATCGCCGGCTTCGTCGACCGCCTGCTTCAATAAACTCCGAAATTCCTCGTCGGCTCAGTGCGACAGAATCCATACGACCGCCGCACCGATTGCCGACCCCAACAGGCCGATCCACGCGCGCGAGATGCCATACCGTCCAGCGATTTCAGCCGCGGTGTTTTGTTCCACACGTACGCTAAGGCTCTCCACCCGCGCATTGAGCCGCTCGATATCGCGCGCTTGCTCAGCGACCCGCACCGGTAGCCCATTAACGCTTTTTTCCAGTCCGCGAATCGAGAGGTTTAGCGTCGCCACCAATTCGGATACGCCCCGCAACAATCCGTCGTGTTTTTCGGTAATTTGCTGCTCGGCACGCACCGTGGTCTCGAGTGAACCGATGACGCGCGACAGCGTGCCAAGCCGCACTTCGAGGTTGTCTAACTTGCTGTCGAGTCTATTGTTGGCATCCATCCAATTACCCTTGAAATCGAAAAACGCATATCTTGCCCTTCACCCATCAGGGCGTCCCTTCGGCGCGCCCAATTTGTCGTGCCTCAAGGGCTTGCCGAGCGCTTCGGTCAGGCACGCCTTGGGCAAATCGGCGGTGGCGAAGATCGTCCGAATACCGACAATCCCGCCGAATCGGTTACCATCAGGGCCGTTGCAATTTCAATTGGAGATTCCATGGCCGAAACAGCCGTCAACGAAATGAATATCACGGTCGCACAAATCGTGGCCGCTACTGGCGGAACGCTGGCGGCTCGAGTTGATTCTGCGATGCCGGTCCGAACCATCGCGAGCCTTGCCGACGCAGAAGCGACCGATATCTCATGGGTCGATAGCAAGAAATGGCTGACCGCCGCGGAAGTATCCAAGGCTGCGATCATCATCGGCGCGCCCGGCGTTTTAGGCAGCGATCATCCGAAGGCGTTGCTGGTCAAAGATACGCAAGCCGCCGTTGCCAACGTGTTGGAACTGTTCGCGCCGCCAGCCGATCAACCCGATGTCGGCATCCACCCATCGGCTGCTGTCGATGAAACAGCCCAAGTCGCAGCCTCGGCCCGCATCGGCGCACATGTTCGCATCGGCCCCCGCGCAAGGGTCGGTGAAGACGCCTTTATTCATGCAGGCGTGTCGATCGGTGCCGAGACTCAAATCGGTGACGCGTGTGAACTCTTCGGAGGCGTCGTTGTATATGAACGTTGCACCGTCGGAGCGCGAGTAAGAATTCACGCAAACGCCGTGATCGGGGCCGATGGGTTTGGCTATATTTATCGTGAAGGGCAGCACCGAAAGCTCAAACACATCGGCACAGTGGTGATCGAGGACGACGTTGAGATCGGTGCAAACACGACCATTGACCGTGCGAAAGTGGGTGAAACCCGCGTGGGTCGCGGAACCAAGATTGATAACCTTGTAATGGTCGCTCATAATGTTCAGATTGGCCCCGCATGCATAGTGGTGGGGCATGTCGGATTATCGGGCAGTGTGCGTCTTGGCGCGGGCTGCGTACTTGGGGGGCACGTTGGAGTGGCGGATGGCGTCTATTTGGCCGATGGAACCCAAGTCTCTGCCATGTCCGGCGTTATGACAGATGTCGAAGAGCCCGGTAGCCGGCTCTTCGGTGCACCGGCCCAAGATCACAACGCCGCCAAGCGCGACTTACTGCGGGTAAGACGCTTACCGAAGGCACTGGATCGTATCAGCGAATTAGAAAAGAAGGTCGCCGAACTTGAAGGCGCAGCAAACGATCGAGAAACCGGCTGAGATTCGTGGTCGCGGGTTGTTCACCGGCCAAGAGGTGAGTCTGCGCTTTAAACCCGCCGCGCCCGATACCGGCGTTACGTTCGTTCGCCTCGATACCGACAGTCCTTGTCGCATCAGCGCTCACGTCAACAACGTTACCAAACGCCTGCGACGCACGGCATTACGCAACGGCACGCACGCCGTCGAAACGGTCGAACATTGCATGGCCGCGCTACACGGCCTTGGCATCGACAACGTCGAAATCGAAATGTTTGGCGGTGAGTTACCCGGCGGCGACGGCAGCAGCCAGTTGTTTGTCGATGCGATCACCGAAGCGGGCATTACCGATCAAAACAGCGAACGCAAACCGCTAGTTATCGAAGATACGATTCGCGTGTCGGAAGGCAACGCCGAACTCATCGCCGTGCCAAGCGACAACGATGCGCTCGATGTGTTGTACGATCTCGACTATGGGCCCGAGTCGGATATCCCGCGTCAATTCCTCGGCGTACGAATTTCGGAAGAGACGTTCCGCAACGAGATTGCTACGGCGCGCACCTTCTTGTTAGAAAAAGAAGCGCTGCAATTCAAAGCCGCCGGCATGGGGCAACACCTTACGTATGAAGATGTCGTCGTCATCGGTAAGCACGGTGTTATCGATAACGAGTTTCGTTTTCCCGACGAATGCGTGCGTCACAAGATTCTCGATCTGATCGGCGACATCTATCTCGCCGGTCGGCCCATTCACGGCAAGATCATCGCCACACGCAGCGGCCACGCGCTGAATCACGAATTGGTGCGGCGATTGTTGGCCGCGCTCAAGCGTAAGGAAAAGAGCATTCGCGCCGGCAGCGGTGTTGCAACGTTCGATGCGCGGCAATTGCACCGCATTCTGCCGCATCGCTATCCGTTCTTGTTGATCGACCGCGTGGTGGATATCGAAGACGAAAAGCGCGCAATCGGTATCAAGAACGTGTCGATCAACGAGCCGTTCTTCCAGGGGCATTACCCGTCGCAGCCGATCATGCCGGGCGTGTTGATCATCGAAGCCATGGCGCAGTTGGCCGGCATCCTGTTGTCGCAAAAACTGGAGCACGCCGGAAAGGTCGCCGTGCTGCTGTCGATGGACAATGTGAAATTCCGCCGCCAAGTCGTGCCGGGCGATCAGTTGATCCTCGAAGTCGAGACCATTCGCGTGCGCGCCCGCACGGGCCACGTCCGCTGCGTAGCTACGGTCAACGAAGCGATGGTCGCTCAAGCTGAAATTAAGTTCATGATGGTCGATGCCGAACCGCTGTAGGTCGGTAATATCCGCACGCGGCGGTCGCAACTTCATTTCAGGCTTATGCTTTCGAATCGCACCCTCGCAACAGCGGAAATATTCTCATCCGTCCGAAAACTTCCCTCTGGAATCAACCGCAACAACCCGTTAGCATGATTGCGTGAGTAAGCGAGTGCTGCGCGCGGCCCGGCGCGAGATAATGGCCGCACGCAAATGGGAAGAGAATATGAGTGATATCGCCGCAACCGCGACCATCGATCCGCGGGCCCAGTTAGGGAACAACCTGACCATCGCACCGGGCTGTTACATCGGGCCTGACGTCACCATTGGCGACAACTGCATTCTGATGCCCAACGTGACGGTCATCGGAAACACGCAGATCGGCAGCCACAACATTTTCTATCCGTCCACGGTCATTGGTGCCGCGCCGCAGGATTTGAAATTTAAAGGCGGCAACACCAAGCTCGTCATCGGCGATCACAACATCTTTCGGGAATGCGTAACGGCGCACCTCGGTACCGAAATTGGCGGCGGCCTCACGTCCATCGGCAGCCACAATCAGTTTCAAGTCGGTTCGCATATCGCCCACGACGTCATCATCGGCAGCCATTGCATCTTAAGTAATCAAGTTCAAATCGCCGGCCACGTGCAGATCGAAGATCATGTGGTCGTCAGCGGTCTGGCCGGTGTGCAACAGTTCGTCACGCTAGGCGCTTATAGCTTTATCGCCGGCGCAGCGCGCTGCACGGCTGACACGCCTCCGTATGTGATCTTCGGACATGACGGCATCGTCGCAGGTGTAAATGTTAAAGGCCTGTCGCGCTGGGGCTTTTCGGATGTCACGATCCAACAGCTACGCGAACTTTGCAAGCTGCTCTTCCCCAAACGCAACACGCCGCCGTCGGATTATCGCATACGCAATCTATACGGCATGTTCGCCTCGCGATCAAAGAACAACACCGCCGCGGCGGCGACGTTGGCCAAGCGTATTCGCGAGGCCGATGCCCGCTCGTTTACCGACGAGCATTGTCAGTACCTGCTTAGCTTTATGAAGCGCTCGATGCACGGCGGTGTACACGGTCGCTATCTCGAATCGCATCGCCGCGATAACAGCAGCCCGCCGCCCGAGTTTTATCGACGACTGGCAGGGGCCGAAGGTGCTGCCAAAGATGATCGCTCTACATCCGCCGCCCGCGTTATGGACGGAGGCTCAAACAATTGAGCGACGCGCCGATCCCCGTAGCAGTTGTCGGCGTCGGCCATATGGGTCGGCATCATGCCCGGTTGTATCACGAGTTGCCGCAGGCCGAACTGGTCGCGATTATCGACAAAAATCTAAATAGAGCCGAGGAGATGGCCGCCGGTTATGCCGGTGCCAAGGCGCTCGCGTCGATCGACGAATTGCCCGACCGCGTTCGCGCCGTCTCTATCGCCGTGCCGACGGTCTTTCACCGCGACATCGCCGTTGCTTTGCTCGAACGCGGCATCGACGTGCTGATCGAAAAACCGATCGCTGCAACGGTCGAAGAAGCCGAAGCCATCGTTGCCGCGGCGGACCGTAACGAACGCATCGCTGCCGTCGGTCATACCGAGCGATTCAATCCGGTCGTCCGCGCGATTTCGCGCTTGGATATCGCTCCCAAATACATCGAGTCGCAGCGCATCAGTCCGTTTCGATTTCGCTCTGCGGATATCGGCGTTGTGGCCGACATGATGATTCACGATATCGATATCATCTTGCACTTGGTCAAGTCGGAAGTGACCGACGTGCGGGCCGTGGGCGTAAACGTGCTCGGTCCGCATGAAGACGTGGCCAACGCCCGCATCGAATTTGCCAACGGTGCCGTCGCAACGCTTGCCGGTTCGCGTTTGGCGCTGAAGACCGATCGCCGATTGCGCGTGTTTAGCGAAACGGCCTACCTGTCGGTCGATTATCAAAACAAGCACGGCGTTGCCGTCACGCGCGATGCCAATATCGATATCATTTCGATGGCGCGCGAACGCAAGGTTGATGACTTAGCCGAACTGGCCAATCTCGATTTTGGCGAAATGGTCAAGGTCGAACCGTTGCATATCGACGACATCGAACCGTTGCGGGCACAGTTGGAATCGTTTCTCGATAGCGTGCGCACGCGCACGCCGCCCGAAGTAACGGCGGCCGACGGCATGGCGGCGGTGCGTCTGGCCACGCGCATCGTGGAAGCGGTGAAGTCGCACGATTGGTCGGTTTAAATCAATCGCTGACATTCGCTGGTGGTTCGAACCCTCCTCTAACTCCTCCCTGCAAGGGAGGGGACGTAAGCTGACAACATGCCGCAATTCGATACCCCGATTCAATTCGAGCCGATTCTCAAAGCCAAGACATGGGGCGGTCGCAAGCTGGCAACGCGGCTCGGACGCAACTTGCCGACCGACGGTCCGTTCGGTGAGTCGTGGGAGATTTGCGGTTTGCCGGGCAACGTGTCATGCGTGCAAGGCGGGCGATGCGATGGCCAATTATTGACGGAACTGATCGATAGCGCTCCGGATGCCTTGCTGGGTGGCGCTGCGAATGTCGAAAGCAACACATTCCCGCTGCTGATCAAATATCTCGACGCGAAAGAAGCCTTGAGTGTGCAAGCCCATCCGCGACCTCCGGCCATCGATGTGAAGGATGAGGCGTGGTACATCGTCGATGCCGACGAGGGGGCGGTGGTGTACATCGGCTTGAAACCCGGCATCGATTTGAAGGCGTTGCAAACAGCCGCGCAGCGCGGTGACGATCCCGCGACGTACCTTAATACGTATCCTGCACGGCCCGGCGACTGCTTCTGCTTACCTAGCGGCGTGGTTCACGCGTTGGGCGGCGGCATTCTCGTTGCAGAAGTGCAAACGCCGTCGGATACCACGTATCGCCTTTACGATTGGAGCCGCCTCGACCAAAGCACGAACCAACCGCGCGAACTGCATGTCGACCAAGTTCTCGCAAACGTGCGCGACGACGTGGTTGAAACCGACATCGTACAGCCGCGGCAAACGATAGAGGCCGATGGTTTGCTGCAAACGCGCATCTGCGCCAACAGTCGCTTCACGATCAACGAAGTTCGAATCGACCAAGCGCGTACGACATTGCCGTTGTCGCCGGATGTGTTTCAGATATTGATGGTCGTGGGCTTAGATGGCGAGCGCGCGACCTTCGGTCATGACAGCACACCGCTGCGTTTCGGCGATGTGCTGTTGGTGCCGGCCGCGTGCAAAGAAATGACGATCGCGACGGATGGATCGGCGAAGTTGCTACTGGTACAGCCGGTTGTTTGACGCTTCGGTTGCCGTGACATTTGGCGTTGTTGCCAAAAACGAATCAAGGTTTTTATTCCAGTATGGCGTCGTAATCATCTTTCTTAGCCCCGAAAGGGGCGGAGGTCGAGAGCCATGGATGAAACGGCGCTAGCCGCGCAATTGAGGTGTATTGTGTGCTAAACCGCCATAGCGGTTCAGCGACCTACACACCTTGCCGGGGCTCAACGCTTGCGTAACCTTTTGGACCGGATTGCGCTACGATCTCTGTCGCAGGGTGTGTTTCATCCGGGGCTGTCAACCGATCAGCGCTAGCGGGCATTAAAATTCAATAAACTAAACGCGGTCGACTTTTTGCGACTCTGGTCGGTTAAAGAACGTGCTACGGTGCGACGGCGGGCGTGGCGTTGCCGGTCGCTTGTTCGGAAAGTTCTTCCGTCGTTAGCGCGGCCGCTTTGTAGTCGTCGATGAGGGCCTGTGTGACGAGTATTTCGACGCGGCGATTCGCGGCACGGCGTGCGTCGTTGTAAGTCTGACGCACGACGGGTTCGTAGCTGCCTGCCGATGAAACGCGAATGGCACGCGGATCGACGCCCAACTCGACGAGGCGGTCGCGCACAGCGCGGGCGCGGGCGTAACCAAGGTCGATCGGATCGCGGTATTGCGATTCCAACGGGAGTGGTTCGTTGGTCGAGTGGCCACGAATGTCGAGTTTGTTTTTCTTACCCTTGAGTTCGCCGGCCAACTGGGCCAACCACGCGTCGGCCTCGGGTTCGAGTTCGGCGCTGAAGCGTCCGAATGCGATGGGGCCGCCGACGGCGACTTCCACGCCATCGCGCACCTTCTTTACGCGATAGAACTTGCCGTCGATGCCGGGTTCGTCGGAGTGGCCGTAGTTCTTCTCTTTATTGGGAATGTAGAACGTCTCGAATTTGACCATGAAGCTTTTGAAGTCGACTTCGTTATCGGGGAAGTAACCTGACTGGCCCGAGTCGCCGAACGCTTTGCGAATGGCTGCAATCGCCGCCATGAAGAGTTTGTCGCGATCGTCGAAGTTGGCCATGGCCGCCAACAAAATGAAGAAACACAACAACAGCGACATCATATCGCCGTAGGTCATAACCCAGAGCGGTGCACCGGCGGGCGGACATTTGCATTTCTTGGCCATGTCGGTCTCTTCGCTGTCGTTTCGTCTGCGCTGTGGCACCGGTTTGCAACCGGTGTACTTCAGATGGTTACCGTTTCCTTGCGGGCGCGGCTCTGATCATGCGGCTGCCTCGGCGGCCGCTGCAGCGCGTTGCTTCGGATTCAGGAACACCATCAATTTCATTTCGAGCATGCGGGGGTTGTCGCCGGCTTGAAGGCCGAGAATTCCCGCTTTGGCGATGTCGAGATAGAGCATTTCTTCGTCGTGTTTGGCGGCGAGTTTGTCCACCAACGGCAACGCGAAAAAGTTGGCGATGATGGCGCCGTACATGGTCGTCAACAACGCGACGGCCATACCGGGGCCGATCTTGGTGGGGTCGTCCATGTTCTTCAGCATGACGACCAGACCGATGAGCGTACCGACCATGCCGAACGCCGGTGCATATTTGCCCATCATGTCGGGCACGGTTTTGCCTTCGGAATGACGCTGATCGATAGCGTCCATTTCGAGGTCGAGTACTTGCTTGACCGTGTCGGCGTCGGTTCCGTCCACGACCATTTGCAGCCCGTTGGAAACGAACGGATCTTTGATTTCACCGATGGAGTTTTGTAGCGAGAGAATACCTTCGCGACGGGCGACGTCGGCGAGTTGCACCATCTGTTTGATCAGTGCGGTGGGCTTTTCCGACGGGTTAAAGAACGCCTTTTTGGCGATCTTGGCGAACCCGAGGAAGCGTTCGAGCCGTACGGAGAGCAGCGTCACGAAGACGGTACCCAGACCGACCATCGCGACCGACGGAATGTCGATGAATGCACCGATTTCGCCTTCGGCACCGCTAAACAGTGAGTAGAAGAGCAGGCCGAATGCGGCGACCAGCCCGATGACGCTTCCGATATCCATATCGTCGCGTTGCCTCCTCCGTAAGGGGCGGGAGAACGGTTCTCGATTGCGGCCCGGCAAAGTGGCCCGGCGCGCATTGACGCGCTAGGCTCATCGGTTCAATCTCGGACCGGTTATAGTTATCAATTGGCGGCGGGCATGGATGGTCGCCGATTTCGGCGGCAACGCGCAAGAATTGCGGGTTGCGACGGTCGTGCAACAGGAATGAATGGTTGGACCGGGCATTGTCATCAACATTAGAAGGGGCGGCAGGCGAAGCGCAGTTGCGCGCGGCTACGCGCGGCACGTGGGCGGCGGTCGTCGTAGCTGTGTTAGTGGCGGTGGCGGCGCGCGTGCCGTTTATGGCCGAGCCGGGGTTTCCGGCGGATGTCTCGCAGTTTGCGTATTGGGCGTATCTCGCGAAAAGCGAAGGTATGGCGGCGGTTTATCAAACCAACGAGCTGTCGGGCAGGCCGCTGTGTAACTATCCGCCGGGGTACGTGTTCGTGTTACGCGGATTGGCGGGCGTTTACGACGTGATTGCGCCACCGGGTGAGACGTTCGGGCCGGATTTGATCCGTTCAATTTATGACGGCGCACGCACGCCGGCGACGAAACGGGCGTATGCGATTCTGAAAACGCCGGGCGTGTTCTGCGACGTGTGGCTGGCGGGATTGTTGGCATACATCGCGGGGCGTTGTTGGCGCACGCGTTCGGCTTGGGCGGTGGGTTTGGCGTATGCGCTGTTGCCGGCGGCGATTCATAACGCGGCGTTGTGGGGGCAGGTCGATTCGATCTTGGCGCTGTTGTTGGTCGCGGCGCTGTGGTACGGCGTTCGGCAGCGAATCATCGCCATGACGGTACTCGCGTTTCTGGCGTTTCTGACCAAGGCGCAGGCGGCGATTCTGGTGCCGGTGTTCGCGTATTTATTGATTGCTTGGGCAGGGCGCGACACGCAAAGATGGGGGCGGTCGCTGATTGCGATCGGCGTAACGGTTGGTGCTGTCGTGTTGCCGTTTGTCTCAATGGCGCGACCGATGTTGGCGGCGTTCACCCAAGCGGCCTCGTACTATCCGTTCGTTCACCTAAACGGGTTTAGTGGCTGGTTCCTTTTGTCGCCGGTGGCTGAGAACCACCTGGACGCTCCCGAGCTGTCGCAATGGTATCGACCGGACGATGTGGCGTGGGTGTTGGGCCTCGCGCCGCGCACGATTGGCTTTGCGTTGCTCTTGGGCGTGTGGGCGTTGGTGATTGTGAAGCTCATCACGGCGAGTGAAAAGCAACCCGTCGTGCGCGTTGCAGTGCGCGTGTTGTCGTTGGCGTTCTTTGTCGTGTCCACGCAGATGCACGAACGTTATTTATTACCCGCTGCGGCGTTGTGGTTGTTCGCTTACGAAGCGCGATGGACTTGGTGGTTGAGTTGGCTATCGCTGGCGTTGTGCGTCACAGTGAATCAGGCATGGGTGTGGGCCAATCCCGAAGACGGCGTGGCGGGTCGCGTGATATCCGACAAGCTGCGCGAGCTTCGCTGGCTCGACCAACCCATTGGCGTTTGGGTTGCTTGCGTGTTAATGGTGTTGTTGGTGGGGCAGATGGTTCAATTGCTGCGGGCGGGGCGAGCGCAAAAAGAAACGCCGCCAGAAACTCCGACAGCGTAACGTGATTCACTGCATCTTGGGCGATTGCCGGCCATGGAAATCGCCAATCGTTTGACAATGCCCTAAGCTGGCACTTCTAACACCATGCCGGGTTTGAGATTCTTGGGCTTATTCTTCACCACGCGCTTGTTGGCTTTGAAGATATCCTTCCATCGCGACGTCGAGCCATATACCGATTCGGCGATGCTGTAGAACGTATCGCCTTTCTTTA
>JAUIHO010000190.1 GCA_030432035.1 Phycisphaerae bacterium | reverse complement strand
TCTCCACTGTCTATTCATGAACCGTCTCCCGAGTTTGTCTCAGCAACGACTTCTGCAAGCGGACGCCCGACGACCTGCTCCATTTCTGGAAGCGTGCGTGCAGCCTGGCCGAGGGCTGTCACATAGTCCCGACGGCTCGACAGCAAGAACCGCTGAGCCTCCAGCACCGAAAGAAACGATGCCCGACCCAACCGATACGCTTCCTGCGAGAGCTCGAGGTTTTCCTTCGCAAGCGGAAGCGAACGGTCGCGATACATCCGCACGAGTCGCCAGTTCGTCTCCACACGGTCTAGTACCCCATGAACCTGCTGCACCAACCGACGCTCCAAGGCATCGAGCGTTTTCGTCGCCTGTTGATAGGCGTATCTTGCTTTGGCAATCTGAGCCTGGTTCTGGTCGAAGATGGGAAGCTCAAGACTGAGCGACGGACCAATCACGAAATCCGTATCGGTGTCACGCCCGGAACGCGGTTGAATTTCTGGAGCCGTGAGACCTCCGTTGGCCACCGATGCACGGGCAGTATCTGCGAGAACATCCCGACCACCTTGCGACTTCCGAGCTTCGCGTTCCAAGGACACGCCGAGCTTGACAGACTTGAATACCTTTCGATGCTCCGTGCGAAGCCTGGCCTCCGCCGCATTCACCAATTGCCGGGCAGCAGCGACGTCAAGGCGTGACGCTTTCGCCATCCGCATGAGTGCATTTTCGCTGAGGGCCCTATCCGGCACGTCCGGCAACGCATTCGCAAGTTGCAATTCCGATGCCCGATTCGATAGACCCAACAGAGTTGCGAGTTCACGAAGGGCGTTGTCCGCTGCGAGTTGAGTGGTTTCTGCCTGTAGTTCTGCCTCAATCACCGCCGTCCGAGCAAGGTTTACTTCTATCTGGGTTGATGCCCCTGCGTCCCTTCGCTCAATGGCCAATTGGGACAACCGTGTCGCAACATTCAGATTCTCTTGCACAACATCGTGCAGTTCCTTTGCTTGAACCGCTGCGAAATAGGCACGCTTCGTATCGGTTGCAAGCACGGCGGCTCGACGAGCCACGTTGAGGATGGTCGCATCGATTGAACGCTCGGCAGCCTGTTTCCGTAGCGGAATCTGCCAGAGCTCAGCAATGTTTTGGGCCAAACCCGCTTCAACATTGGCCAGGCCACCACCCGCAGGCAGACGCAACGAAACGCCGAGATTCGGGTTCGACAGCAGCCCAGCCTGCACCGCATCTGCACGGGCCATGCCCACACTGAAGAACGACGCTTGAAGCGTAGGGTTGTTGAGCAGTGCGATGGTGACCGCATCATCAACACTTAAGCCGTCGGCGAGACGTTCGTTCACTAAGGGCAAGATTTGCTCGTCCTCATCTGGCCGATACACATCGCTGACGCCGGTGGCTTCAGTGACTCGCTCCGCCACGCGTGCGTAATCCATCCGCGGTTGCACCGTGGCACAGCCGCCGAAAATGACACCAATCGCACAAGTGGACAACGCGATAACGCGTTTACGCTTCATGAGAGATTTTCCTGTCGGATTCATTTCCAGCCGAGAACAGAGGCGACATCACACCAACAAGCGGACGCGTCGAAACGGCCCGCTTGAGACACACGAGGTTGACGTGATGAATGAATCAGACCAGGAGAGGGCGGTCACTGACAGGGAAGGGGAAGCTTAGCTTCCAGAATCCGATGGGAACAGGGTCAAGGAATTCAGACCAGTAGCTATCGGCATATTCGGAAGCAAAAGGCGGAAGCGTTGCGACGTGATGCGTCGCCGAAAAATCGGGAAGCTCGGAACCGCTTGATGGCTTGGTGACCCGTGCGTTGCAGAGCTCCGCGCAGCCGTGGCACTCACAATCGGTTTCACAATCCTCGGTGCAACTCAGTTCGCAGCATGCCGTAAGCAGACCACTCTCGCAGAGGACGGGGGAGGCCCAAAGGCCCCAAGCGGCAGTGAGTAGTAGAAAAACTCGCATCAGATTGCTTGCTTAATCACTTGTTTCTTCGTTTCGTTTGAACCCAACCGTTCCATCACGGAACGAGCCAGCTCCAACCAGTACGGGTCTTCGATTCGATAATAAGCGAACTTGCCCGAAACTCGAAAATCAATCGCACCGAGCCTGCGCAACTCACGAAGCTGTTGTGAAATACCCGACATCGACATTCCTAGAACTTCGGCCAATTCGCAGACGCAAAGCTCTTGTACATCCAAGGCTTCAAGCACTCTCAGTCGGCCAGCATGACCCAAGACCTTAAATACGCCCGACGTCCGATTCAGTGTCGTCGCTGCCGAGAGATTCGCCTTGGCCCTTTCGACCGCCTGAGCGTCCACACGCTCGGCTTCACAGATTCCGTCTTTCACCGCTTCTCGATTCTTCATTTCCTAAATCATAGAAATGAATTTCGCATCGGTCAACCAGTGATTCCCTGTTCACAGCGCTCGGCTTTTACACTCGCCGAACGCGTCGTTCTACCACAGTTGGCGCGGAGTCGAGGCCGATAATTTGCTCTGTGACAGACCGTTATTGAAGTCACTAGGTAAAATCGGGTGCTTTCTGGGAATGCTGTCGTGGCAAAAGGCGAACTGCATGCTTCGCACGAGACTTTGATAGGTGCTCAACTCGCAGGAAATAGGGTCGTGATCCTATTGGGTTTTCATAGTGCATCAATCATTGAGTACCTGCCAGATGCGTAATTGACCAAATTGGTTGGTCCTATAGACCCTTGTTGGATAGATCGAAATCGCGTCACGGCTATTTGCGTGCTCAGACTGTAAGTTCGCCCAGAATGACACGATGGAGTCGGAATCACCCGATCCATCGTGCCCCCGTACGTTCGCATTGATCATCAAAACCAACCAGCGACCGGGATTCTCTTACTTATCTTCCGCATTCTTAATGTCCTTTGCGTCAAAGCCGTATCCTTGCTCATTTAAGCTCTTCACGTATTTGCCCGGGTCTTTGAGCAATTTCTTATCGCAACCTGGGCAACAGAAGTAGACCATTTCGCCGCTGGCTAGCTTCATGTGAGAAGTCGGGTTGATCTTTCCGCCCATGATCGGGCATCGAGTCTGGTAGGTATAGCTCGCCGCGAGCTTAGCCGTATATTTTTCCGGCGACGCTTTATACTTTGCCTTGCACTTTCCGCAACAGAAATACACGCGATCATCGCCTTCACCCACGTGTACGTCCTTATCGATCGATTCGCCGCTGATCGGGCAGGTCACTTGTACCCGCTCGCGTTTGGCTAGCGTGGCGAGCTGCGCCTTTGTCTTCTCAGCGTATTTTTTCGGGTCTTTATTAAACTTGCTCACGCACATCTTGCAGCAGAAGTACACCGGTCCCTCGTCGGTTATGGTGTTGACGCGAAAGTCGACCGGCTCATCCATGACCGGGCACTTGGGTAGGTCGGCGACGGGCTTTTCGCCTTTCGGTTTGGCAGTTGCGGTAGCGATACCGATCGTTGCAAGCACCATCATGGAAAGAGCCAGCGAAAGAAGTCTTTTTTTTCCATTCATGTCGTTCTCCTTTAAGAACTGGTTTCAAGTAACTTCAAGACTGAGCATCGCGACCGCCATAGCCGCCATACCCAAGTCTTCAACTAACGTAACAGTGGTCATGGGAAGGTTGAGCACACTTCCAAGACACGCACAACGTATCCGACGCTTATTCATCAACGCTGTCGCGACGCCAGCCGCGCCGATCAACATTAAGACGAGCGTCACGATGTTCGTCATCATTGGCATCCAAGCAAGCAGATACAACGCACCGAGTGCAACTTCGACAAACGGGTATATCCACGCCCACGGTGGAATGACCTTTGCTACTAAGTCGTATGTCCCATACATGTTGGCGAAGCCAGGTAAATCGAGCAGCTTGAAAAAGCCGAATACAATAAAAAAACCGGCCATGAAATGACTCATCATTGGCCGCACGGCATACGTTTGGTTTCGCATCGCAATCAGGATCGTCACACCGGCGATAAATCCGACGATCAACAGTAAGGGATAAAGGCTTTCCTTGCTCTCATCTGTAGCCGTTTCGCCAGGTGCTTTCGTTGCCTGCGTCGCATTTTCCTCATTCGAGGCCGGCTTTAAGTGATAATCACCTGCCTCTTCGACCGCTGACTTCAATCGATCGTCATCGATATCATCGCGAAGACGCACGGTCGCTTTAGGTGGAGAAAGCGTGACGTTTGCCGATTCGACTGCGTTCAATTCCTCAATCGCTGCCGTTATCTTGGTAACGCAGCTTTGGCAGTGCATTCCGCTAATATCATATTGTCTTGTCGTGGTTTTCATGGTTGCTATTTATTCCGTCCCTTTCTGAAAGTCCGGATCGGGGAGGTTTAATTTCCACTTAAGCTGCTTAATGCCGCAGTAACAGGTTGGCACCACCAGAATCGTAATCAATGCCACAGTCATGCCCCCGAATACCGGCAGCGCCATTGGCGTCATCACATCGCTGCCACGGCCCGTCGTTAATAAAACTGGTGCCAATGCGGTAAGTGTTGTAAACGTAGTCATTAACGTCGGGCGAATGCGACGCAAACCTGCATGAATGACGCGTTCTTCTATTTCCTGGTAACGCGTGATCGGTGATTTGCTGAAGACCTGATCGAGATAGGTTCCGATCACCACGCCGTCGTCCACTGCAATGCCGAACAACGCGATAAAGCCGACCCACACGGCGACGGTCAAATACATTTCGCTGCCGGGGAAGGGCCGATCCATTAATCCCATCGTGTAAAATATATTCTGGATTTGCGGCCAGAATTCGAGCAGAATAAATCCGCCGGAAAATGCCACAGGAATCGCCAGGAAGATCACGACGGTCAACGGCCATCGCTTAAATTGCAGGAAGATAAGAAACAAGTTGGTAATTAAGACCAACGGCACGAGCAAAGCCAGTCGATTCTTCGCCCGAATGTTGCGCTCGTAACTACCCGCCCAGCGCAGGTAGTAGCCTTCCGGCATATCTAGTTCGCCATTCACGAGTGCCTCATCGATAATACGTTGGCCGTTGCGCACCAACGTCGTTTCATCCACACCTTGATTGCTCATCGTGACGTAACTAACGAAGCGTGCGCCTTCGCGGCGTATGCTCATCGGGCCAGTTACGCGCTCGATCTTTGCCAATTGACTAATCGGAATTTGCGCGCCACTCGGAGTAGGTACTAGGATGCGTTCCAAGTCGGGCACTTCATCGCGCAATTCGCGGGCGTAGCGGATGCGTACCGGGTAACGGTCCAGCCCTTCGTAGGTCGTTGTGAGATTTTTTCCGCCGATAGCAACTTCGATAACCTGCTGCACATCGGCAATGTTGACACCGTGCCGTGCTATGGCTTCGCGATCAATATGAAATTCCAAATAGGGTTTGCCGCTGATGCGCACGGCATTGATGGCTTGCGCGTTATCGAGTAGTTGACGCAAAAGTTGCTCGATATCAACAGCTAACTGTTCGCAACGTTCGATACTATCGCCGTATATCTTGATACCGATCTTCGCGTTAAGTCCCGTGCTTAACATTTCCACGCGCGTGCGAATCGGTTGCAACTCGACCGAGGGCAAGACGCCCGGATAGCGGCCCGCTTGCTTAATATCCTGCCAAATCTCATCCATCGTGCGCCGGCGACGCATGCCATCGTATTTGGGATCGTCGATAATCGGCCATTCGCTTGCAGGTTTCAGGAGGATCATCGTTTCGATCATGCCGACCGGCGCTGGGTCGAGCGGCGATTCGATCCGACCCAATTTGCCGACGGCCAACTCGACTTCCGGAATCTTGGCGAACTGCACGTCCTGCTTTTGCATCACATCGAGCACGGTATTGATAGAACCGGCAGGCAAGACACTGGGCATGTAAAGGAAATCGCCTTCGTCCAGCGGCGGCATGAATTCCTGACCGATGCCTTTATCGTCGCGCAGCGCCTTTAGAGGTTGGTACTCGTCCAGCCGACCGTCAAAGCCGGGTGAAATAACGGACGCGAGCATGGTATGGCGACCGTCAAAGGTACCGGTAAGACGAAAGAAGAATATCAATGCCGCGAAACCGACTAACGCCGCCGCTCCCTTGAGCCAGTCGATTCGATCGCGTTGAGTCGTCTGACTCTTGCGAAAGACGCCGAATCCCACGCGCGTCGTATCGATGAATAGTGGCAACACAACGAAGCCACCCAACACCGCCACAACGATGCTCACCAACATGGCAGCCGACCACGCCGTCGGTTGCAAACCGATTTTCTCCAGCGGCCAGATTAACGCGCCGACGAGCGCACCCCAACCGAGCCAGATGCTCAAGCCCCAGATGACGATCGCCGTCGGCACGCACAAGAACAACAACTTGTTACGCAAGACCCAACGAATCGTCGGTTTATACAACCGATGAATGAGCCTGCTTGTCGGATTTTGCTCGATCGGACGAATGCGCTCGCGCAGCGCAACGTACGCCACCAGCGCTAGCGCCAGGCCAACGACCACAGCTGTCATCACATCCGACCAACCTAAGTAATTTTCGATGGATTGTGTAAACGCATCGACTGTACGGTGTAGCGCCTCGGCCTTATGCCAGCAAACACCAACCACAAGCCCGAGCAGTGCCGCGATGGCGAACGCCCACACGCGACCGATGCGTCGATGCTTTAACAACGCCGACGCCAATGGCGGCACTAACGTCAATGCCAGGATGACCGCGCCCACCATGCAGAACGTCTTGGTCCAGGCCAATGGCGTAAACAGTCTGGCGGCCTGCCCTTCAAGGAAGAATACCGGTAAGAACGAAATCACCGTCGTACTAATCGCCGTGAGAATGGCGGTACCGACTTCAGTCGCGGCTTCGGCGATCAATTCGCGCCGCCGTTTGCTATCGACTACTTCCAGCGTGCGCCCCTTATCGTCAGTCTCCACGCTTACGTAGTCGTCTCGATGATCGGTGAGATACTGATAGATGTTTTCCAGCATCACGATGCCCATATCAACCATGGTGCCGATGGCAATCGCAATCCCGGCCAGACTCATAATGTTGCTCGGCAATGCCAGCGCCTGCATACAAATAAACGCAAACGCTATCGCGAGCGGCAGCGTGACGGCAATCACCAAACTGCTGCGAAAGTGCAACAGAAACAACACCACTGCGATGAATGTAATCAACAACTCCTGCGACAACGCCGACGTCAGCGTGCCCATGGTCTCCTGGATCAGGTCGGTGCGATCGTAAAACGGCACGATGCGCACACCTGACGGCAAGCCGCGTTCGACCGACACCACTTTATCGTGAACGCGCTCGATGACCGTCAATGGGTTTTCGCCGAAACGCATCGTCACGCAGCCACCGACGGCTTCGGCACCGAGCTTATCCAACGCACCTCGGCGAAAATCAGGGCCGACCGACACTGTCGCGACCTGATGCAAATAAACCGGCGTGCCGTTGGCCGCGTGTATGACGGTGTTCTCGATATCGCGGATCACTGCATTTTCGCGCACGGCGCGTTCGTCGGCGCTACGCGCTTCACCACCGAGAAAGCCCACGCCGCGAATCAGGATTTCCATGCCGTTTTCTTCGATGACCTTGGCACCGACATCGATGTTCGCACGAGTGATGGCATTGACCAGCTTGGCCAGCGGCGCGCCGTACGCACGTAACGCCTCGGGATTGATATCGATCTGATACTGCCGCACATAGCCGCCGATACCGGCGACTTCGCTGACGCCTTCGACACCTTCCAACGCGAGCTTCACGTTGAAATCCTGCATACTGCGCAGGCGATCGAGCGAAATTTTGCTAAACACAAGCGGCATGCCGCTGATCGGGTCGGTGTATGGCTCTGCGTCCTTCAGCTTGGCTTTAAGCTCCGGATCGCCATCGAGCAGCGTTCGGCGCGAGGCGGCGGTAAGTTCGCCATCGGCTGTAAATCGCAAACCGGGGCGCTCCTGCGTATACCAACCATTTTCGACTGTGTACCAATACACTTGCCCTAGCGCCGTTGCATCGGGCCCCAACCGTGGCAACACGCCCGGCGGCAGTTGCCCGCTTGCCACATTGAGTCGTTCGAGCACGCGGCTGCGCGCCCAATAGAACTCGGCACGCTCCTTAAACACGACGTAGACTATTGACCAACCGAATCCGCTTGTCGCGCGAATCTCTTTAACATCGGGCACGCCCTGCAACGCGACTGTCAACGGATAGGTCACTTGTTCGTCAACATCTTTGGGGCTGCGGCCCATCCATTCGCTGAAGACGATGACTTGGTTCTCGGCGATATCGGGGAGCGCATCTTTCGGGTTCTGATCGAAGGCGCGCCATCCAAAAATGCCCAGCACACCGACCAGCACGATGGCCAGCACGGGCGTTTTTAGGAATAGGCGAATGAGGGCATTAATCATCGTTGGCCCTCTCATTCTGGTTGCTACGAATGGTCTTTTGAATCGCGGGCGGAAGTTTAGCGAGATACTCGTCGGGGTCGTCTACAAATTTCTTATCGCAGCCCCAACAGCAGAAATAGATCTTTGCCCCCTTGTATTCAATAAACACCTCTGGGTTGATCTCGCCTTCCATGACCGGGCAAATTTTTTGCTGTGTGGTCATTCTCCCATTGGCCGGATGTTTTATCTCGCTCGGTTGACCCAAATCATCGTTCGTTACCGAAATATCCGCCGCGAAACCGCGCGTGGAAAACAAACTCGGCTTACCGGCAAGCTGCATCTGGCTGTCGATGGCGAAATTTCCGCGCACGACGACAGCCTCGCCGCCGTTGAGACCGCTGAGAACCGGATACCAATCGTCTCCATCGTCGTCTTGCGCCAACGGACCAGCCGTTATTTCCACACCGCGATACACGCCCGCTGCTGATTCCACATATACCAGCGCCCGCGTGCCGGTCTGCATCACTGCACCGCGCGGCACGGCGAGAATCGGCGAGCTGTCGGTCGGCGTCGCGTATTGCGGGAGCTTTTCCACGGCCACCAATTGCATCCCGCAAATCGAACAGTTGCCCGGTTTTTCTTCCGCCGCCCACGTATGCATGGGACATGCATAGTCGCCTTTGGGTGCCGGTACAGCGCCCTTGCCGCCTGCCGCCAAACCGGCGTCGATCTCCGCCGTCAGCCACATGTCGGGCTTCAAACGCAGGTCGGGATTAGCAACGTGCATGCGCACCGCGACTGTGCGCGTGGCCGGGTCGACGCGTGGATCAACAAAAACGATTTGCCCGTTAAAGACCTCTCCTGGCAACGATTTCGTCGTCAGCCGCACCTCTTGAAACGGTTTCACCCATGGCAAATCCGATTCGTACAAATCTACCAATAGCCACAAGTGCGTTAGATCGGCAATCGAATACAGCGGATCGCCTGTCTTAACATACATGCCTTCCATTGCCTGCTTCTTGATAATGGTGCCGCCGATCGGCGCATACACCACGAGCCGCGTTTGCGGTTCGTTCGACTGTTCGATGGCGGCGATCTGCTCCGCCGTGATGCCGAGCAACTCCAACTTGCGCCGCGCTGAGGTCAACACTTGCTGATTGCTGCGCTGCATCACATTCGACTGCATACTGTTGTTGGCCGCGTTACGGTAAGCTTGCAGATACTCTTCTTGCGCCGCCAGCAAATCGGGCGAATACAAATCGACGAGGTGATCGCCCTCGTTCACCGACATGCCGGTGAAGTCGGCAAACAGCTTATCGATGCGTCCGCCCATCCACGCGCTGACCATCTTGAACCGCGTTTCGTCGTAGGTGACTCGCCCAACCGTGCGAATGCGTTTCTTCAGCAACTTGGGTTCCGCAATGACCGTCTCAACGTCGGCCAGACGGCGGGCGCGCTCACTCAGCGTGGTTTCATATTCGCCGACGTCGTCGGATTCGGCATCCCCGCTAACATCTTCGCGCTTCATGCCGCACACCGGGCAACGACTGTTAGGATCGGAGCTACCCTGATCGCCGCACTCGGGCATCGTGCAGCGATACCACTTCTTCTTTTGCTTGGAAGCGCTCCCGTCGGATTGAGCATGCGCCATATGGTTTGCCACGTTTGACATCGTCGGCTTTACGCCTGGTTCGCTCGCCCCTTCGTATTTAGCGACCAGTTCCATCCCGCAAATCGGACAGTCGCCCGCCTCGTCCTGGCGTACATCGGGATGCATGGTGCAGGTCCAGTATTCGATGGTCGGCTCCGTGCCGTTGGTCAACGATGTTGAGCTACCGCCACTGGATGCCAACCGCTCCACTGCTTGATTCATGCGGCAAGTTGCCCACAGAGCGAACACGCCAAATAAGACGATTAACGTGGCCCAGCGCACCAGCACGCCGCGCAGTTCGCGCGTAGTATTATTTGCGTTACTCATTGATCGTGCCCTCGCCTTCGGGTGTGCTGTCGCCATCCATCGTGAGTTGCATGCCGACTTCGCGTTGCAACTCCGCAAACGCCGTTTGAAAATCCACCGTCTCGCGATGACGCATTAATTCAAAGTTGAGCCA
>JAUIHO010000189.1 GCA_030432035.1 Phycisphaerae bacterium | reverse complement strand
ATATCCCATTCGGACCGCAACTCCATAGATCGAAATCTTCTTTGCTACGCTGCGCCGGACAAAGATATTGATAATGGTTGCCCCACGGGTCTTTAAGCCAAGACGGGCTCACATCAAGATAAGGCTCCGGTTTGCCCTCCACGCCAACCAAGGGCGGTGGCCTGAGTAACTCGTTTAATTGACTTGGGTAATGACCGCGATCGAATTTGAAATTCTTGAGCGCACTTGAAATCGCACCTAGAGGTTTGACCGCTGCCTCGGCAAGCTTGGTTTTGGAGTAACAACAACATCGCGACCGCTGCAGCAATCGCGGCATCACGATAAGAGAGGCCAGTCCCGCCAAGCCCAAAAGCAACGCCGCTTCGAGATCGGTAATATGCCACCATCGCTTGCTTGATTTGCGGGACGCATCATCCGCATACGCCAGCACCGGAATGTCGCCGTTCGCCGAACTAAAATCATCCATCAACCGCGTATAACGCATTCTTCATACGGCGGTTGCAAAATGCCTTGATGAACGCCCGACGGGCGCTGAAGATATCGAACGATGACCGGCGGCAAAATTCTGTCGCCTTCAAGTGCAACTTACGAACACATCAACGAAATAAGGAGAAGAACCATGAAGCGCACCACGCCGATTTTGCTTTCGCTGTTTGCATTGACCGTACTGGCGACCGTCATGTTGTGGACCAAGGCCCCGCAACCGGCCGAGGCGCATTGCCAGGTACCCTGCGGCATTTACGACGATCCGGCGCGCATCGCACACATTCGCGAAGACGCCGCAACCATTGCCAAGGCTATCAAGAACATCAACGAACTCGCCGGCGCGCACGACGCGACCGGCATGAATCAGGCGATTCGCTGGGTCAACACCAAGGAAGAACACGCCAGCCACATTATCGAAGTCGTTTCGTTGTATTTCCTGACGCAGAAAGTTAAGCCGGAATCCGGCGAAGCTTATCACCAGAAACTTGCCGACCACCACGCCGTCATGGTCGCCGCGATGAAATGCAAGCAAGTCCCCACCGACGCGTCGGTCGAATCGCTCACCAAAGCCATCGACAAACTCGCGACGTATTATCCGAAGAAGTAGGCGGATCAGCTAAATTGCAAGGGGCCGGATGCTAAATGAATTGAAGAATTAAACATCTGAATATCTCGTAGACGGTTTGTTTACGAACAAGATCTACGAACAAGAATGCCTCACATTTAGCCCCCGGCCAATGGCCGGGGGCTAAGTTTTGCGCGGCAAGCCCCAACCCTTAGCACGGATGCCCAAAACCAAAGCAAGTGCCCCATCCTTTGCGCAGCAAAGGGTGGGGAATCAAATCGCAAAATTGTATTCTCGCTCTCCGGGACGTCGTCGGAGCCCTCGGCCATTGGCCGAAGGCTAAGTGTCAACCGGGTATCCCGCCCCTTAGCGAAGCGAGAGGTGGGGGACATCACGTCAGCAAGCCCCGCAAAACCCCATCCCCACCTAAACCCACGCGCAAAACCTACCCGATATCAACGGTATGCCTTCGCCGTCGGTCTCCAACGTTCCCAAGCTGTTCTGCCCCACCTGCGGCAAACGCATCCACCCGCAAAGCCGATTCTGTCGCCATTGCGGCAGCACCGCCGACAATGCCAAGCAGATCAACGAAGCCGACGACTTCATCCTCCCCAACGACGACGCGACGGACTCACAAAAAACTGACGCCACCGGCACGGGTGCCCCATCCGTTGCGCAGCAAAGGTTGGGGAATCACCAACCCAACACAGCGAACCTGGGTGCCCCACCCCTTAGCGAAGCGAGGGATGGGAGATATGGCGTCGACCAGCCCACACCCGAACAACAACTCTTCCAAACAGCCCGTCAGCGCGACGAAGCCGAAGCGCAAGCCCCCGCCGAACAAAACATCTGGCAAGGTCGCCCCGCATGGCGTGCTTTCGCTGGTTCATGGTGCGCATGGCTCGCCATCTGCGCTGCCGTGTTGACGATCACATTCATGTACAACAACGGCGGCGGCCCATTGGTGCAGGCCGTTTGGGTGTTTGTCGGTGGCTCCGCGGCTGGTCTCTTTGCACGCACGGCGCTGTTCGTCTACGGCAGTCGCTATCGCCTCACGACGGAACGCTTGTTTATCCATCGCGGCATCTTGCTACGCATCACCGATCAAATCGAATTGATCCGCGTGGACGACGTGCGCATTCGACAGAACATCATCGATCGGTTGCTCAACACCGGCACGCTCGATGTGTTCAGCAGCGACGAAACCGACGATACGATCCAACTCTTTAAGATCTCCGACCCCGCGACCGTCGCCGAACACGTCCGCAACCACACCCGCGCTGTACGCCAACAACACGCCGTCGCCGTCGAACGCATATAGTTTCCGTCTGCGACAAGCGAAACGCTCAGAAAGACGTAAGCGAAGCGCGCAAGAGATTGAACAGTCAAACGCGCAAAAGGCTTCGCGCCAGCGAAGCGCTGTGGCACCGGTTTACAATCGGTGTTCTTCGGAGGTGATCAATTCATTGCGCACGCTATCACGACCATTCCGCGCAACATCACCAACCGCCACCGCTTCCTCACGGGCGCGGCTCTGATCGGATTAAATCGGGTGCCCCTGCCCTTCTAGGGCTGGGGGACAACACCCTGCGCGAGCGCCACTTGCCCATCCAACGCGCCACGCTTAAACAACGACATAAACGCCCGCACGACCTCCGGCTCAAACAACGTGCCGTTCCCCTCATCAATTGCACCCGCCGCATCATCCGCCGACCACGCGGGCTTATACACGCGCGGGCTCGTCAGCGCGTCGAAAACATCAACCAACCGCACCAACCGCGCCGGCGCGGGAATATCCATTTCCCCTAAATTATCCGGATAGCCCGTTCCATCCCAATTCTCATGATGACTGCGCGCAATGCGTCGCGCCGTTTCATAAAAATCCGCGTCCGACAAGATGCGCTCGCCGGCCGTCGTGTGCGATTTGATGATCTCGCGCTCCTCCACCGTTAGCGCACCCGGTTTCTTCAACACGCTATCAGGAATCACCATCTTGCCGACGTCATGCAAGATTGACGAATAGCCGAACCGTTCGATTTCGTTCTCGCTAAAGCCCAACTCGCGCGCCAATAGCTCTGTGTAAACTTGAATCCGCTTTACGTGCGCGCCGGTATCTTCATCGCGCGCCTCGCTGGCAACGGCCAACATCAATATCGCTTCCATATTGGCCGCACGAATCTCTTCTGTGCGCTCACGTACTTTCTGTTCCAATTGTTCGTTGTAATGCTTGAGATCGAGCGCTTGTTCGAGAACCGTGTCGCTCAAATTGGCGATCGTCTTATTCTCTTCTACAAGCTGTGCTTCGGCCTTTTTCTGCTTACTCACATCGATCGCCGTCACGACCATATAGTTCGACAGCGGCGGTCCATCCCCCAATGGTCGGCTCGACAAAATCACCGGCACATCGCGACCATCGGCAGCCGGAAGGTGAAACTCCCCCTCGCGCGCCTCGGTAAACTGCGCGATCCGCTCGCGAATGCGCTTGCGATCTTCCTCGTCGTCGTAGATCGCCTCAAAGCTCATCCCCGTCACGCAGCGATCGGGCATGTTCAGCATGCTCATCAACCGTTGATTCGCGCGAAGAATCGTGCCGCGACGATCCATCAACATCGCCCCGCAATTGAGCGCTTCGAGCAAGGCTTCCACAGATTGAGGCGGCAACGCGTCCATCCCATGATGATAGGCGGAAACTCCGCGCGCGGGTACGTTTGGCCCTTCGCGGCGCTTGCGTGCGAAGCGCGAGACGCTAGCGTGCGAGACGCCGGACGCGTGTGTGCCTTTCTCGTTTCCGATGCTGCTCGCAACGCTCCGCCTTGTTGATTTCCTTCGACATCCCTTTGCTCAGCATCTTAAAACCCCCGCGCCTATTTAGCCCCGGGCCATTGGCCGGGGGCTAAGTGTTTCGCGCAGGGGTTGAATTAACGCGCGCTAGGTGTGAATCATCACGCAGCAATAAACGTATCCCGCTCCCCTTTTCTCGCGCTAAGCGTCGCTCTATCCTTACCCCCATGTCCAACACGTCTTCGCAAACACTCATCACCAACATCGCTCAACTCGTCGCCGTGCCGCCCGGCCCTGTTAGCGGCGACGCATTCTCGAACCCGCCCATCATCGACAACGCCGCGCTGCTCATCGAGAACGGCAAAATCGCATGGTTCGGCAAACAGCACGACGCCCCCACGCTCACCGACGCCGCCGAAACCATCGACGCCAACGGCGGTACCGTCGTACCGGGACTCATTGATTGCCACACGCACGTCGTACACGCCGGCAGCCGTGAGAACGAATTCGTGCAGCGCATCCAAGGCGCGAGTTATATCGAAATCCTCGAAGCCGGTGGTGGTATCAAAAACTCAGTGCGCATGCTGCGCGAAGCGACCGAAGACGACCTCGTCGCGCAAGCGCGGCCTCGCATCGAACGCATGATGCAATGGGGCGTGACCACGCTGGAAGCGAAAAGCGGATACGGTCTTTCTCACGAAGACGAACTTAAAACGTTACGCGCCATCAAACGCCTCAACGACGAATTGCCCATCGAGATCGTCGGCACCTATCTCGGCGCGCACACCGTTCCGCCCGAGTTCGATGGTCAGCCCGACGCCTATCTCGATTGCATGCTCGATCGCGACTTCCTTAAGACCATCGTCGACGAAGGTCTCGCCGAATTCGCCGACGTCTTCTGCGAGCGCGGTGCCTTCAATCTCGATCAAGCGCGGCGCTTCTTAGCAACCTGCAAAGAAGCCGGTCTCACCCCCAAGATTCATAGCGAACAGATCACACGCACCGGCGCGACCAAGATGGCCGCCGAGTTGGGCGCGATCTCCGCCGATCATCTCGAGTTCGTCAACGACGAAGACATCGCCGCGCTACAGCAA
Source organism: Phycisphaerae bacterium (assembly GCA_030432035.1). Classification (GTDB taxonomy): domain Bacteria; phylum Planctomycetota; class Phycisphaerae; order UBA1845; family UTPLA1; genus ECT2AJA-110-A. The sequence continues at coordinate 5,549 of JAUIHO010000189.1, read as the reverse complement.
AGCGGCACCATCCCCGTCGTCTTGCCCGGTTGCTCGTTCTTCCTCGGCTCGCCGCCCGCACCGGCCCGCCGCCTCATCGACGCCGGCCTGCCCGTCGCCCTCGCCACCGACCTCAACCCCGGTTCGTGCACGGTCGAACCGTTGCCGCTGATCATGTCGATGGCGTGCACGATGCTAAAGATGACGCCGCTGGAAGCCCTCGTCGCCTGCACCGCCAACGCGGCCGCCGCCCTCAACCGCGCCGACAAAATCGGTGCCATCGCCGTGGGCCATCGGGCGGATGTGTTGATATTGGCTATGCCGAATGTGAATCAGTGGGCGTATCGCGTGGGGGTGAATGGCGTCGCGCGCACGATCAAGAATTAACCAGCAACAGACGTATTCGAGCAAACGTCAAGAAATTGAGAACACCCGTCAGAGCCGCGGCCTGTGGCCGCATGTTTCCCGAAACGCCATAAGCAAGCATTCGGGAAATTGGCCGCATCAAAAATGCGTTATGCGTCCATAGGACGCGGCTCTGCCGTCGCGCGGATTGCGGGGCAATTCGATCTCGTTAGAAACCGAGATATTTGGTAGCATCAAGTCGGATGGCTGCCGACTTTGGTATGCTAGGTAATATCGCATTTGCTAGAAATCTCATTGGGAGCGGATAGTGCCGGAACTTCGTACCATAATTTTATTGGCTACGCTTTTATTGAGTGTGTGTGCAGCCATATTTTTCCTTTATTGGAAGAAGAACACGCCAACCACGAATACTCCCACTTCACAAGGTTCTGGCCAATCTGATGCGAATCCCGCATTTGGCTCCACGATGAGTCGATGCAAGCAGATTCAATCGGAGTACTGGACCTTCTCTTCGGACGAGTTCGCCGCACTCATGCGGAGAGAATTGACGGATTTGTCTTGGCGCGAATGCTTGAGATTGACTCACCTGATTTCCTTAAGATCGATTTCAGACCCCAATGAACGAGACGCGTTCGTCAATCCGGACTTTGACGAAGACGACGATCGAGAGTTTTCCAATAAAGAAAAACTCCAGGATCTAATAGCACGCCTACACGCAAAAGACAGTCCATTTCGGCCTAGACATGCCGAGATCAAAAAACGGCGTCCAGATGACATACATGACATGGAATCCCTTTTTCAGCGGGCACCAGATTTACAAGCGCGATTATGCAATGCGTCCTACAGCCATTTCGGCGCATTAGAAGTTATTTTTCTCGACGAAAATAACGAACCCACCGAACTAGGCTTCATACCGTTCGACGAGATAAGAGGATTTGTCATTGCCGCGCCATCCATGTTTGCTCCGGCCCGAATTTCCTTTGAATACGAACGCGAAGATATCGTGGTGCGCTTGCCCGCAATCTACGGTATCTCTTGGAGTTCACCTAACGACATCGATCAGGATGGCAGTTTTACACGGTTCATTAATCACATTAGCGTTCCGTCAGTAGGTCGAATGACCCAATTGGGGGTAGGCGTTCAGGATTTTGAAGCACAGTCAGATGGAACCTTATCACTCGTTGGATTAACGTCGATTTCGGCAGTCGAGTTTGCACTCGTGATCGGCGAACCGGGGTTCGACGCCAAGTGTAAAGCACGTGGGCTTGACCCGCATGAGATTAGAAATCAAGTTGAAGAGCACGAGCAGTAATTTCATTACCGATTGATTTTCGGCGATCGCTTAGTCAATTAACACGTCACAATTGCAAAGCGCTACCGATTCGAAATTATTACCTCCGTCAGGAGCAAACAATGTCCCAACTCATCGAATGCGTTCCCAACTTCTCCGAAGGCCGCGACATGGCCGTTATCAAACAGATCACCGACGCCATTGAGGCCGTCGACGGCGTTACACTGCTCGACGTCGATCCCGGGGCGGCGACCAATCGCACTGTGGTCACCTTCGTCGGCGCGCCCGCGCCCGTGATCGAAGCCGCCGTGCGGGCGGGTCGCAAAGCCGCCGAACTGATCGACATGGCCAAGCATCACGGCGAGCATCCGCGCTTCGGCATGATGGACGTCTGCCCGCTCGTGCCCGTCGCCAATATCACGATGGATGAAACCATCGAGCACGCGCGCGCGCTCGCCAAGCGCCTCGGCGAAGAGGTCGGCCTCACCATCTATTGCTACGAAAACGCCGCCACCACGCCCGAGCGCCGCAACCTCGCCACGGTCCGCGCCGGCGAATACGAAGGCCTGCCCGACAAACTAAAAAATGCCAAATGGGCACCCGATTTCGGCCCGGCTAAGTTCAACCCGCGCACCGGCGCGACGGCCGTGGGCGCGCGCGATTTTCTCGTGGCCTACAACGTCAACCTCAACACCACCAGCACGCGCCGCGCCAACGCCATCGCCTTTGACGTGCGCGAAAAAGGCCGCATCAAACGCGAGGGCGACCCGCTGACCGGACCGGTCGTGAAAGACGCCAAGGGCGAACCCGTTTGGGAGCCCGGTAGCCTCAAATGCGTGAAGGGCATCGGCTGGTTCATCGAGGAATACGGCGTCGCTCAGATCAGCATGAACCTGACCAACATCAGCGTGACGCCCGTGCACGTTGCCTTCGACGAGTGCTGCACCAAAGCTCAGGAGCGCGGCATCCGCGTCACTGGCAGCGAAGTCGTCGGCCTCATCCCTTTGCAAGCCATGCTCGACGCCGGCTCGTACTTCTTGCGCAAGCAGCAGCGCAGCCTCGGCGTGAGCGATGCCGAGCTGATCAAGATCGCCGTTAAAAGCATGGGCATGGACGAGCTATCCGAATTTGACCCCAAAGAAAAGATCATCGAGTACGCCATCGCCGCCCGCAACAAAAGCGACAAACGTCTAATTGATATGTCGCTGCAGGCCTTTACCCACGAGACCGCCAGCGAAAGCCCCGCCCCCGGTGGTGGTTCCATCTCTGCCGCCGTCGGCGCGTTCGGTGCTGCCCTCTCCACCATGGTCGCCAACCTTTCCAGCCACAAGCGCGGTTGGGACGATCGTTGGGAAGAATTCAGCGAGTGGGCCGTGCGCGGCAAGGCGTATCACGACGAATTGTTGAAGCTCGTCGATGAAGACACGGCGGCGTTCAATCGCATCATGGCCGCGTTTGGATTACCGCAAGGCACCGACGAAGAAGAGGCCGCCCGCGACGACGCGATTCAAGCCGCCACGCGCGGCGCGATCGAAACACCGTTGCGTGTGATGCAAGTCGCGCTGGATAGTATGGAAGTAACCAAAGCAATGGCCGAGATCGGCATGTCGGCAAGCGCCTCCGACGCCGGCGTCGCCGCCCTTTGCGCCCGCACGGCCGTCAAGGGCGCCTACCTAAACGTACAGATCAACGCAAAGGATCTAAAAGACGCCGCCGCGCGACAGAAGTATCTGGATGAAGGTAAAAGTATCGAAGACAAAGCCGAAGCGCGCGAGCGAGAGATTTTGAGCGTGGTGGCGGGTAAGGTGGGGTAATTACCCCATCGGACACTATTAGGTCTTCACGCAACCAAATAAGACAAGAACGATATAAAACGCGTATCAGCTCGTCGCCGTTGGTACGCGCAGGTATCGATTCAATTAAATGTGATTAGCGAAAAAAAATCTTTATGGAGAGTATCGATGGGATGGACCAAACGAACTTGGCAACGGAAGTTGCGATATCTCTTTATCTGTATGGGTTTGTCGCTGGTCGTAACATGCATCTACAACATACATCTCATTGCGCCTCATATCCCTATACTAATTTTCGTGTTGATCGGCGTTGGAGTACTCGTTGCTGTTTTGTGTTCCTACTTTCAAGGCAAACACCAAAGCAGCAACTTCGACCGCTGGCCGAAGCATGACGCAGACATCGGCCTCGAATATCCGAAGGTATCTGGTGACACCTACGATTGGCAGCGATTCATCGATGTCTATATCGCCGCCACGCGCAGCCACCTCGACCGGGATATCGAAGAATACTATCGAGACCTGCTGGGGCATCTTGAGGAGTGTTTTGGGATACGTGTTTACGACTGGCCGAGTTTGCATTCGGAAAAACCGAGCTTTCAGCACTTAATGCAAAGTACCATACGCTCATATCATGCCATTACGTCGCCGACTTCTGGATATTTGGAAGCGGGGTTACTTTGGATGAGACTGAGGGAACAAGGCGAGCAAGGCACGGAAGTAATCGATTGGCTGCAGGATATCGGCAAGCTCTGCGTCGATAGCGGAGAAATTCATAAGAAGCTCATTCGACGGCTATTCGTACTAACTTACGGCGAACCCGAACGTGTCGTAACGATACAGGAACTAAGGGCGAACGGATTTCACCATAAGAAGGAACCCGATTATCGCGATTATTGGGATAATCTATAGCAGCGGATAAATTGGAAGCGAATGATGAACGCAACCATCCCCGCGCGCTTCCACGTCCTCATCGCCCGCGCCGCAGCCAATGTTTCCCCTAGATTTCGTGACATCATCGACGGCCAATGACACTTTGCCATGGGCCAATGACCCATGGCTAACGCGGAACTAACGCAGAACCGTTCGACCACGAACACAATGGCGCGTACGCCGCGAATCAGCCCCCGGCCATTGGCCGGGGGCTAAATGTTGCTTCTATCTAAAGCCTTAAGCCTCGGCGAGTTTGCTGCGGCAGCAGATGATTCGCAAAACAGCGAACTCCCTTTAATATTCGCATTTATGCGAAAGACCATTGCTATCATGATCACGGCGACGACGTACGGCACATGGATGCGCGGCGATCGTCGCGGGTGGATCGATAAGGGCGTTCTGAAACCGCAGAACGAAGCGATCGAGGCACACGACCGACAACGCCAGCAACACGAGACCTTTCGATTTACCAAAGATCAATTACTCGAAATCGGCGCGATGATGGGCAAATCGCTCATCGAACGCCAACACCACAAGATTCTTGCGTTAACCATTCAAACCGATCATTTCCATTTGCTCATAGGCGCGACGTTCGTAGACGTTCCCAAAATTGCCAAGTGCGCAAAAGAAGCCGTCCGATTTGGACCAAGGGCTACGACAAGCGTTATTGCTTCGATCTGCAATCGCTCGAAACGCGCATCAATTACATTGAAGCACACAACACGCGCATGGGCTGGCCCGCGAAGCCTTGGGAGTTCATCTGCAATTACGGCGATTGAATCTCACGGCTTCATCCACAATACAAACGCTCAACACTTAGCCATGGGCCAATGGCCCATGGCCAGCGCGGAGCTAACGCAAAACCGCTCGACCACGAAAACGATGACGCATACGCCGCGAACCAGCCCCCGGCCATTGGCCGGGGGCTAAATTGGGGCTAAATGTTGTCGCTTGAGTTTGGCCTATCATTCATAGACAATCTCCATCATGGCCGGTCACGCACCAATCCCCGCGCGTATCCACGTCCTCATCGCCCGCGCCGCACCCTTCGCCCTCATCATCCGTCGCGGCCCCTCAAAGCACGTCTGCACCATCGGCTGGAACTTGCGCGACGACACCTTTCAACTCGGCCAATGGCTCAAGGGCCGCATCTACGAATACCGTTGCGACCTTTCGCCCGATGGTCGCCA
>JAUIHO010000188.1 GCA_030432035.1 Phycisphaerae bacterium | reverse complement strand
AATCCCGCCGACCACCTTTTTGTCTAGCTTCATCTTCTCAAATACGGCCCCGGCCGCAGCTTTAAGGTCATATTTCACAACAGGTTGCAGGCTAAGAACTAGCTTTTCAGCCCGCTCGCGATCCTCATCCGGCAATCGCATATGCCGAACCGCAAGGTCGAGTTCCGCCACCATCCCCAGCGACACCGCCTCGCCATGCAGCAATCCGATGCCCGGCAGCGTCTCGAATGCGTGACCGAACGTGTGCCCGAAGTTCAGCGCCGCGCGCCGTGGTGGGCCGGACAGATCCTCTCGCTCGTCATCCGCGACGACGCCGGCCTTAATATCACAATTCCTTGCAATCAAGGATGTTACAGCGGACTGATCCAACGCCAACACGTGCGAAAGATTGGCCTCGTGCCAATCCAGAAAAGCCGGGTCGCGAATGAGCGCATGCTTGATCGACTCAGCCAGAGCCGCGCGGAAATGCCGCGGATCGAGCGTTCTTAGACAATCGACGTCGCAAATCACGGCCCTGGGCTGATGAAACGCACCGATCAGATTCTTGCCGGCCTCGTGATTGATTGCCGTTTTGCCACCGACGGCCGCGTCGATAGCGGCCTCCAACGTCGTCGGGCACTGGACCACCGGCACGCCACGCATCCAAGTCGCGGCGACAAAGCCCGCCAAATCTCCAACGACGCCGCCGCCCAGCGCAACGACCGGATGCGTCCGGGTATGTCGCCGCTCGGCCAACCCGTCGTAGAGCCGCTTCGCCGTTTCCCACGATTTGCTACCTTCGCCCGGCGGAATCGTCAGTGTTTTGCAGGCGATGCCCGCGCCTTCCAATGCGTCGACGACAGTTCGAGCGTACAGCCGCGAGACATTCCGATCGGTGATGACGGTCACGCGCTCGGGGCCGAGCAATGTTTTCAGACGTGCGCCGAGATCGGTTAACAAGCCGCTTCCTATAGTGATGTCGTAACGGTCCTTACCCAGTTCGACCGGCACGGTTTGTATGTCGTTCATGGTCTTGGCTTTCCGTCCGAAAGTGGCGCGCCGAGGCGTTCGGGCGTCGGTTGTGGAATCGAACCAAAGTCTCTATTCTGCAGATTCGATCCCACCACTTATGTTCTATACGCGCAATCAGTCGAAACGACGCGGTGATCGCACATGTCCAGCAACCAGTTAACCCATCTTAAACAACTCGAAGCGGAAAGCATCCACATCATTCGCGAAGTGGCCGCCAGCTTCGATAACCCGGTCATGCTTTATAGCGTCGGCAAAGATTCGGCCGTCATGCTGCAGTTGGCGCTAAAAGCATTCTACCCCGGCAAGCCGCCCTTTCCTTTGTTGCACGTTGATACCACGTGGAAGTTCCACGAGATGATTCAATATCGCGAGGAATATGCACGCAAGGAGTTGGGGCTGGAGGTATTGGTTCATACCAATCAGGATGGGATCGATCAGGGTGTCGGACCGTTCTCGCACGGTAGCAAGGTGCATACCGACATCATGAAGACGCAGGCATTGCTACAAGCTTTGACCAAATACGGTTTCGATGCGGCATTCGGCGGCGCGCGGCGCGATGAAGAGAAGTCGCGTGCAAAAGAGCGCGTGTATTCTTTCCGCGATCGCAACCATCGATGGGACCCGAAGAACCAACGGCCCGAACTCTGGAATCTGTATAACGGTCGCGTGCACAAGGGCGAGAGCATTCGCGTCTTTCCGCTCTCGAACTGGACAGAATTAGACGTTTGGCAATATATCCATCTCGAAAAGATTCCGATCGTCCCGCTGTATTTCGCGGCCAAGCGCCCCATCGTCTATCGCGACGGCACCATGATCATGCTCGATGACGATCGCATGCCGCTCGAAGACGGCGAACAGCCCGAAATGAAGATGGTGCGCTTCCGCACGCTCGGTTGTTATCCATTGACCGGCGCCGTCGAGTCGAAGGCGACCACGCTGCCAGAGATTATTCAAGAGATGCTCTTGGCGACGACATCGGAACGACAGGGTCGCGTGATCGACTTCGATCAATCAGGCTCGATGGAAGAGAAGAAGCGCGAGGGGTATTTCTAAGCCATGTCACACGCCTCCGACCTTATCGCGACGGATATCGACGCCTATTTGGCACAGCACGAACGCAAAGAACTGTTGCGTTTCCTCACGTGCGGCAGCGTCGACGACGGCAAGAGCACGCTCATCGGACGCTTGCTCTACGATTCGAAGATGATCTACGAAGATCAGCTCGCCGCCGTGCGCAAAGACTCGGCGCGGCACGGTACGACGGGCACCGACTTCGACCCGGCTTTGTTAACCGACGGTCTTAAGGCCGAGCGCGAGCAAGGCATCACGATCGACGTCGCCTATCGCTATTTCTCGACGGCCAAACGCAAGTTCATCATCGCCGATACGCCCGGCCACGAACAATACACGCGCAACATGGTAACGGGCGCTTCCACATGCGACCTTGCCATCATCCTCATCGACGCGCGGCACGGTATCGTCACGCAAACGCGGCGTCACAGTTTTATCGCGTCGCTGTTGGGCATCCGTCACGTGGTCGTCGCGATCAACAAAATGGACTTGGTCGATTACGACGAAGCCGTGTTTGAAAAAATCAAGGGTGACTACGCCGAGCTTTCAAAGAAGCCCGACGTGCGGTACATTCCCATGTCGGCGCTCAACGGCGATAACGTTGTCGACTTGAGCGAAAAGATGCCGTGGTATCGCGGCGCGACGATGATGCACACGCTGGAGAACGTGCATATCGCGTCGGACCGCAACCTGATCGACTTCCGCTATCCGGTGCAATACGTCAATCGACCGAATTTAGACTTCCGTGGATATGCGGGCACGGTCGCGGGCGGCATGGTGCGTCCCGGCGATGAAGTGATGGTGTTGCCATCGCGTGCGCGCAGCCGCGTGGCGCGCATCGTGACGTTCGAAGGCGAAAAAGAAGAAGCGTTCGCATCGCAGGCTGTCACGCTAACGCTTACCGACGAAATTGACGCCAGTCGCGGCGATATGATCGTGCATCCGAACAACGTGCCGCGCGTCGCCGATCAGTTCGACGCGATGGTCGTGTGGATGACGAATACTGCGTTGCAACCCGATCGCCCGTTTATCATCAAACACACGTCGCGCGAAGTGAACGCCGTCGTCAGCGCCATTCGGTATCGCATCGATATCAATACGCTGCATCGCAACGCCGCCGAAAAACTCGAACTCAACGAGATTGGTCGTTGCGAACTCAAACTCAATCAACCGATTGCCTTCGATCCGTACAAACGCAACCGTGCGACGGGCGGATTCATCATCATCGACCGTATCACCAACGTGACCGTCGGTGCCGGCATGATTTTGGATACGAGCACCGACGCAGATCGCGCCGACCATTGGGATACGGCGGTCGCGAGCGACAAACTGCAAGCCACGCCCAGCACGATCACGGCGGCCGAACGCGCCGAACGGCTCGACCAGTTGCCGGCAACGATTCTGCTGACCGGCTTGACTGGCGCGGGTAAGACCACGCTCGCGCGCGCGCTAGAACGGCGATTGTTCGACATGGGTAAGCAAGCGATGGTATTGGACGGCCAAACGTTGCGGCTCGGCATCAGTCGCGACTTGGGCTTTAGTCGCGAAGCGCGCTCGGAAAATCTGCGTCGCGGTGCAGAGATTGCTAAGCTCGTGAACGATGCGGGCACGATCGCGATTTGTGCGTTCGTTGCACCATCGGAAGCGGCGCGCGTGAAAGCGCGGAAGGTGATTGGAGACGATCGTTTCCATGTCGTTCATTTGAACGCGCCGTTGGAAGTATGTCGCGAGCGCGATACCGACGGGATATATAACGCCGTTGACGAAGGCGAACTTGCGAACATCCCCGGTGTGTCGTTCGAATACGAGCCGCCCGCCGCGCCGGATTTGGTGTTGCCGACGGATCAATGGTCGGTTGAGCGCTGCGTGGAACGCGTGATGGAGTATTTGGCGGAGCGCGGGGTGGTGACGGGGTAGGTGGAAGCGGCGCTGTTGTTTTTCTAAGACAGGCCCAGAGGGCCAAGGGAAAATAGCCACGGACGAAGCGGCGCAGCCGCGCCGTCCGTGGATAGGTCGCCTTACACTCCGATTGCATCGCGGCAGCGATGCAGGGAGATTTCCGCCGCCCCTCCGGGGCTTAAGAGATTTTTTCAAGCCACTACCCCGAATGGCGCTCCGCTCGCTGGCGCGAGCTCCGCTTCATCCGAGGCTATTTTCGGTCGGCCCCTGCCGGGGCGAAGAATTCGCCGCCCGTAACTGGTACGAGCAACCTTCCGCCCGTTCATGACCGTACACCCCTCCCCCGATTTTGAATGAGTCCTCTGGCACACTTATCGAAGGACTTTCCCAAAACTGTTTGACGCCACACCCGACGGTCTTGGCCCGCCCGGTTAACCACGTTGCGAGAGCGTGCGCCAAACCCGCAGGGGCAAAAAATCTCGTCCGCTTCTCCCTTCGGAACGCTAATAAATACCTCCTGTCCACCCGCCACGGCGTCATGCCAGACTGGCAGACGGCAGGCGTTTCACAGGCCACACACCACCCACCTATTCACCGTAAGGCATTATTTAAAAGATATTTACATCCACGCCCCACAATTCCCGTGTCGAGTGGCACCCTACTTGTATGAAAGCCTGTCGAGCGGGCTGATCGCCGCGGGTCGCCTTCGTGTGACGCGCCGCCGTCAGCCCTCGATTGCCTGAACATAAAACCCAAGACCACCAAAGAGATAGGAGTCAATCATGGGCAAAATCATTGGAATCGACCTCGGCACGACCAACTCCGTCGTTGCCGTTATGGAAGGTGGCGACCCCAAGGTCCTCACCAACAGCATGGGGGCACGCACCACGCCCTCGGTCGTCGGCTTCACCGAAAAAGGCGAACGCCTCGTCGGTCAGGTCGCGCGACACCAGCAAGTCACCAACCCGAAGAACACCGTGTACAGCGTGAAGCGCTTCATGGGGCGCCGGCATAAGGAAGTCAGCGACGAAGAAAAGCTGGTTCCGTATGAAGTGACCGGCGGATCGGAAGAACTCGTCAAGATCAAGATTCGCGATAAGGAATACACGCCGCCGGAAGTCTCCGCGATGATCCTGCAGGATCTCAAGAAGACGGCGGAAGACTACCTCGGCGAAAAGGTCGAAGCCGCCGTCATTACCGTGCCGGCGTATTTCAACGACTCGCAAAAAAAAGCCACCAAAGAAGCGGGCATCATCGCCGGTTTCGATGTGAAGCGCGTCTTGCCCGAACCGACGGCCGCGGCGCTCGCTTACGGCATGGACCAAAAGAAAGGCGGCAAGATCGCCGTCTTCGACTTGGGTGGTGGTACGTTCGATATCAGCATTCTCGATGTCGGCGACGGCGTGTTCGAAACACTAGCCATCAAGGGCGACACGCACTTGGGTGGTGACGATTTCGATGAGGAACTCATCAACTATGTCGCCGAAGAATTCCGCAAGGAAAACGGCATCGACCTGCGCAAAGACGCCATGGCCCATCAGCGCTTGAAAGAAGCGTGCGAAAAGGCCAAGTGCGAATTGTCGAGCAGCATGGAATCGACGGTCAGCCTGCCGTTTATCACGGCCGACGCCAGCGGACCGAAGCACCTCAACATGACGATCACGCGCACCAAGTTCGAGCAGCTTACCGAAGACCTCGTGGCGCGCTGTCGCCAGCCGGTGCTGATGGCGTTGCAAGACGCCAAGCTGACGGCGAAAGATATCGACGAATGTCTACTTGTTGGTGGCTCCACGCGCATCCCCGCCGTGCAGAAGCTTTGCAAGGAAATCTTCGGCAAAGAACCCAACAAGACGGTCAACCCGGATGAAGCCGTCGGCGTGGGTGCCGCGCTGCAAGCGGGCATCATCGGCGGCGATGTGAAAGACATTCTCGTGCTCGACGTCACGCCGCTGTCGCTCGGTGTTGAAACGCAAGGCGGCGTTAGCACGGTCATGATTCCGCGAAACACGACCATTCCGACCAGCAAAACGGAAGTCTATTCAACGGCGGCCGACAATCAGCCGGAAGTCACCATCGTCGTGCTGCAAGGCGAACGACCGATGGCGGCGGACAACCGTACGCTCGGTAAGTTTAACTTGCAGGGCATTCCGCCCGCTCCGCGCGGTGTGCCGCAGATCGAAGTGACGTTCGACATCGATGCGAACGGTATCCTGAGCGTGTCCGCGAAAGACAAGGGCACGGGCAAGGAACACAACATCAAGATCGAAGGTTCCAGCGGTTTGACCGAGGAAGAAGTCGAACGCATGAAGAAGGACGCCGAAGCCCACGCTGCCGAAGACGAAAAGCGGCGCGAGATGGTCGACGTCAAGAACCAAGCCGATCAGACGGTCTATCAAACCGAGAAAACGCTCAAGGAACACGGCGAAAAGGTGCCGGCCGACGAGCGCAGCAAGGTCGAAAACGCCCTGAGCAATTTGAAAGATGTGATGAAGGGCGACGACGCGGATTCGATCACCAAAGCGATCGAAAACGTGGCCACGGCCAGCCAAACGCTCGGCAAAATCATCTACGAAGAAGCCGCCAAACAAGCCGGCGGCCCCGACGCGGCAGCAGGCGACGGACCGGGCGAACCAGTCACCAGCCCGCCGGATGATTCGGGCAAGAAGGATGATGATGTGATTGATGCTGAGTTTGAGGTTAAGGAGTAAGGGCGGAAACCTGAGTTCCGACGACAATCTGTTAATTCGATTTAGCCCCCGGCCATTGGCCGGGGGTTATTTGATTGATTGCAATCATACGACTCAAAATTATGATTAAAGGAATGTATGAATTTAAGCTTTATCAAAAAATTGCGAAGAAGGATCCGGATACACTCCAACGATTAAGGAACTACAGTCGCCAAGAATATGTTTCAATAAACGACCATTTTTCATGGCAACATCGTCAGCTTGCGGAAAAACTTCGACGCAAGCGGTCGATATATCTTGATCTGAAGTATTGGATTCTCTTCAGAGACGTTGATTTAGGCAATTCAAACAACGTTTCACATCAGCATATGGTGAGGTTGCTAAGAGCATTAGTCCTAGAAGGTATAGTTTTCTGCCCAGCGTCATCATCAACGCTACTTGAATGCCAGAAAATTAAAGACGAGCGGCGGCGAACTCAGACTGCCGATTTAGTAGACCAATTCTCACTTGGAATCGGGTTTCGCCATATTCGCGACAGGATCAAACTGGAGTTCTTTAGCTCTTGGGACACGTTTAAACGAACCGAGAACAAATTGCGAACGAGCAGCCCAATAGTCTGGACAAGTATAGCACTTGCTCATGGCGTCCCATTAGGCCCTCCCCCCTCATCTTTACCTGAAGATTTGGCAATTGCATCAGGCAAGTTAATAGTTGACGAATTGATGGAGTTGTCATTCTCCGACACGATTCGATTCACGCATTCGGACGAACTGGATCGGGCTCTGCTTTCAAATTCCGCAGCCAGTGAAATTAATGCTGATCGAAAATCTGATGCGACAATGCGACGGTTTTCCAGCGAATTTCCGCACGAATGCATCGACCTGATCTTTAGCAACATTCTCGTGGAAAATAATTTGATTGAGGAGGCCACGTATCACGCAAGCTCTTCTCAAGGGAGAGTGTTATCAGTCAGAAGTAAAGAAGTGATTGAGTTTATTACTAGGATCCTCATTGATGTTTGTAAGAATCGGAACGCTCGACAATGTCCAACAATGTATCTTTGGTCGGGTCTTCATTCAAAAGGAAAAGAGGCAAAAGCAAGCTACTCATTGAACGACATATTTGACTACGATCACGCCTGCGCTGCGGTTCCTTACTGTGATGCATTCTTTACTGAAAGACGCCTTTCGACCTGGTTGAATCAGAATCCAATTTCGGTCAACGATCATTTTGAATGCTTCGTATCGGCCAATGATGACGAGATCATCGCGCATCTTGAATCATACTAAGCCTATGGCAACCTTGCGGGTGGCCCTGTTGAATTTGAGCCCATCCCGTGCCACTGTTCTGTGAACAGTGCCTACCAGCGATGGTCGATCACCCTGCGATGAATGAGCCCCGCTTGTGATCATTCTGACGACCGAATCAGCCATTACGTCAATATCTACTCCCGCTTCGCACTGTTCATAGAACAGTGGCACCGTGAATTCAACGCGCGTTAGCGTCGCGCTCCGCGCCGGCGCAGCAGCGGCAAACTCACCAAACACATCATCAACATCGCGCCCGTGCCCGCGCCGCAGGCACCGCACGTGTCCGTCATTGACATGTCACCACCGTCACCATCACCATCACCGTCGCCATCACCCGTTTCCGATGCCGGTCGAATGCGATAGCCAAGGTCTTTCAAAATCGCGACATCCATCGCCGTCCAGTCTTCGCGCACTTCGCCGACGGCGGGAGATGGAAACATCACATCATCATCGGTGCCGCTATGCGTCGGATCGGCGGCGAACAGTTTGATCGGCGCGCCGCTGTTGGCGGCGCGGGCTTCGGTGCCGTCGAACACCAAGCCGGTACCGTTCGCAAATGCAAACGTTGCGTCGTCGAGCAGCAAATTGCCCATCTCATCGACAATCGGAAGACCATCGGCCCCCGGCCCGGCGTCGGTCGTTAGCATCGAATCGAAACGCGTGTACATATCCGGCGCGGTCTCGTTAAAGCCTTTGCCATCTGCCTTGATGAAACTGCCGTAACCGAGCACGTGCGTAAGCTCGTGCCGCGCGACATCGCGGAAACACGCCACACCCACGACCGGCGGTCCGGAGAGCACGACGTCATAACCGAAGTCAAACACGATGCCGCCATCGAGACCGTCGTCGACGTCTGCCTCACCCAAAACGATACGGCGGTAGACTTCACCATCGCGAATGCCGGGCGAGGTATCGAGAAACGTGGCGCTGCCGATACCGATGGGGCCGGTGCCGTCGGTCTGCGAAGGCGCGACACCGATTTCGACGGTCGCATCTTGCTCAATCCGCGCACCGATCTCGGCGGCAACGGCTTCGAGCGCGGCGCGACGATCCGCGCCGAGCGTTGGATCGTCGAACCCGACGCCGGTGCTCGTGTCGACATCGAAATACGTGAAAACGAATGTGACATCGGCAGTGGCGATGGACGCTTGCAACAAAACCATGCAGCATGGCACGATCAGCCAACGGGTTGGGCTTGTTTTCATTTGATTGCTCCCGATTTTCGCGTGAAAGGATAATTGACGTAGAATATCGCGAATGGGTCGGCAATTCATCGATAAAGTTCAAATTGGGGCACACCATGTAGGGTGACGCAGATTTGCGACGATGTGCGAAATTCGCCGGGTGCCACTGGACGGCTTGTCCGCCAGTGCATCGGGCGCAGTGGCACGATCGTAGTTTGCATGACGAGCTTGGCCGTATCGAAATCCGCCTATTACGAATCGCCAACGACCATCGCACACATTCAGCCACGATCTCCGCATTAAAGCGTGAGGTTTAAGACCATCGACACGGCCCAGCCGTTTTATTTGCGATGACATCTTCTTTGCGCTCGGAGCACTGGCTGCAAGCGAGCCAGTGGCACCCATTGCCCACGTGTGCGTCGGAATACTACTGTTTACACGAGAGCTAAAACGCCTCGCATTCCCCATTCAAATCCCCCCATTTCAACACCGACAGTTAGAATGCTCATTCTGTATTTTGGAGACACCGCTCATGCCCAAGCCGCATCAGTTCGATCACGCATCATTCATCGTTAAGCCCGGCAGCGACGTTGACCTCGATAGAATCTCGACCGAGGCCGATGACGATTTTAAGAAATCGGAAGCCAAGCGGGCGTTGGCGCAAGATATTGAGGCGCTATCCGATGCCCAGCGGTTGCTGTGGGCCGATGGCAGTCGTGCTGTGTTGATCATTTTGCAAGCGCTCGATGCAGCCGGGAAGGACGGCACCATTCGTCATGTGATGTCGGGCGTGAATCCGCAAGGCGTCAGCGTGCACGGCTTCAAAGCGCCCAACGATGAGGAAGTGCTGCACCATTTTCTGTGGCGACCGACGCGTTACCTGCCGCCGAAGGGTGAGATCGCGCTGTTCAATCGTTCGTATTACGAAGAAGTATTGATCGTGCGCGTGCATCCCGAATTTTTGGTGCGGCAACGCCTGCCGGAAGAGCCGAGTGGTGACACATTATGGAAATCTCGATTTGCCGCGATCAATGCGTTTGAAGATCAACTCGTGCGCAGCGGCACCATGGTGTTGAAGTTCTACTTGCACTTATCCAAAGACGAGCAGAAGCGGCGTTTTCTCGATCGCATCGACGAGCCGGATAAGAATTGGAAGTTTAACGAAGCCGACGTGCGCGAACGCGGCTTTTGGGATCAGTATCGCCACGCCTATCATGAGGTCTTTCGGCATACATCGACAGAAGCGGCACCGTGGTACGTCATCCCGGCCGACGATAAGTGGTATGCCCGCGCCGTCGTCGCGGACATCATCTCGGCCCGGATCGAATCGCTCGACTTGCTACCGCCGTCGGTGAGTGAAG
>JAUIHO010000187.1 GCA_030432035.1 Phycisphaerae bacterium | reverse complement strand
GGGCACTGGCGTCGTCGAGCGGTCTGGGCAACCTCACCACCCTCGACTTAAGCGATTGCGGCGGCGTGGATGCCGAGGGATTGCGGGCGCTGGCGTCGTCGAGCGGTCTGGGCAACCTTGCCACCCTCGACCTCCGCAGTTGCGGCGGCGTGGATGCCGAGGGATTGCGGGTGCTGGCGTCGATGGGCGGTCTAAGATATCTGGATCTATACCGGTGCACGAAAGTCTCGCTTACTGGCCTCAAGCAACTGGCCAAAAGCGACTCGATCGAAACACTGATTCTCATCGAGCCGGAATGGGTGTATGCCATGCGCGAACTACGCTCGGATTGGCAGGTCTGGTAGCGCACCGGCGGCAAAAATATCGAAATGAAATGGGCTCGATTGCAAAAAGCGAATCGTTTGTTATTCAATCAGCGGGGGATTGCCAAGGGGGCGGCAGCCCACTGGCATTGGCGTATGCCCAGCGGAAGGCGCGGGGCCGTTGGCGTCACCGGCGAACGATGCCGAACCGCGCGGGGCTCGGCCGAACTTTCCTCTGCAAATCGCGCAATCGATCTTCCGCCCGTCGCGCGCCATGCCTCACCGGTTGCAAACCGGTGCCACAGCGCGGGGGGAATGCAAAGTTAAAAATGCAAAATGCAAAGTTGGGGGCGGGGCATGCAACGTGAAAAGTGTGGAATGCAAAATGGCAGAGAAGCCGCCGGGCGCTTGCCAATCACCCAATCACGAAATCGCCCGATCACCAAATCCGGCGGAAATTGAGAATGGCGAATGGCGACTTTAGAAAGTGCGTGCCTGTCAAACGTCGCGGGCGGTTCGGCGTCTCTTTCTCAATTCCAAATTCCCAATTCGAAATTCTCTTTTCGCCTGCCGCTTTTGACGTTTCGACGTTTTGACTTTTTGACGTTTGTCTCATTCCTCCGACATTACGCTTCGCACATCACCACGTCACAAATGGCAACCTGTGCGGGTTGTATGATATTCGCGCGCTTGGCCGTGGGCCGCGGTGCGGACCCTACGGGGGATTTGCCGTCGGAGTTTGCAATGACGAATGGGCGTGTGGCGATGGTTGATTGAGGTTCATTCCCGCACCGATGCACGGGCAGCAAGCTGGCCCGTGGCACCCGGCATCAATCACCAAATCACCCAATCGCTAAATCGCCCAATGCTCCGCCATATCACAAATCGCAAATCACCACTTCACAAATAGCGCCAATTGCGGGTTATATGATGTTCGCGCGCTTTGCCGTGGGCCGCGGTGCGGACCCTACGGGGGATTCGCTGTCGGATATCGCGATGACGAATGGGCGCGTCGCGATGGTTGGTTGAGGTTCATTCCCGCACCGATGCACGGGCAGCAAGCTGGCCCGTGGCACCCAGAGGTCAGCACGCATCGGTCGCAAGCTGACCCGTGGCACCCGACAGCGATCAGCAAATCACCCGATCAACAAAGCTGGGGGAAATTGAGAATGGAGAATGGCGAATTTAGAAAGGTCTTGCGTGCCGAATCTCGCGGTTTTTGACAAGCCGCGCAGTCTTTTGTTCGCGCGCCTCGGGTTGGTACGCACAGCGTACCCTACGGCAGAGGCGACCGCCGTATGTGGCCCCAAAACTCCACGTCGCCAGATCACAAAATAGCCTGCGCGTTTGTTTTGACGTTTCGATGTTTCGACTTTTTGACGTTTGCCAAATCCCCCCGACATCGCAAATCACAAATCCCCACTTCACAAATTAACACATCCCAAGACCCACGACCCAAGACCCAGGTCTTCCATCCCAAGCCCCACGCCTCACGCCTCAAGCCTTCCCCTACGCGCCCACTGTCGCGCTGACGATCTGCCCCCACGGGCCCGGCTGGCCCTTGGCGTTGAGCCAGCGCAGTTGATAGTGGGCCGTTTGGCCGCCGGCGGTGGCGGGCAGGCCGGGCGTGGTGCCGTCGTAGATGAGCGTGGCCGGGCTGCGCGTGAAGACGCCGACAAATAGATACGCGTCTAAATCGGTTGGGGCCGGTTCGCCCGCCGGGCGCAGGGCCACACGCACCTCGACGCCGAAGACGCCCGCCGGTTTGGCCCGACGCGTGGGCGTGTGTTCGTCGGTCACGGTCAACGTGTGTTGCAACCGTTGGGCGGTGTCGACGGTCGCGTGCGGCGCGCTGGTCGGGGCGGCGACGGCGGTCGGTGTGGTGTCGGGAATGGTCAGCCCCAGCGCGGCGCGTTGGGCGTCGGTCACGTCGGGCGTGCCGCGCAACTGGGCCGCGACCCGGCGCAAGGCTGCAACGAAGCTGGCACGGCGGTTTTGCTTGGCGGCCGCCGCCGCGCGCCATGCCGCCCGCGCCGCCACGGCGGCGTCGTAGTCGGTATCCCAGTCTTTTTGCAGTTGGTGCAGCTCTTCGAGGGTGGCGTCGCGCAAGCCCAACGCGGCGGCGTGCTTGGCGGCGTAGTCGAGGAACGATGCCTGCCACGCGTCGAAGTCGGCGTCGGGGCGGGGGATGTAATCGATGGCGGGCATGGGGCGGTCTCCTGTTATGCGTTGCATCGGCACCGCACCGGCGGGACTTGCGTATCGCGCATGGGCCTGCCTTGCCAGCATTATTACAGTTGTCATTATCAGCCCGACCGTTCCACCGTCGCGCGGCAGAGGGCAACGGACAGAATGTTGCCCGCTACCAAGTGATGGTTGACGGCGGCAATGTGTTTGCAGACGGCGGCGACGTGGCGGTGGATGGCAGCCATTCGACGGCGCGGCCGCGCCGGTTGTCGGTGGGCGCATGCAATGTGAGCGTGGGTGTGTGCGGTCGGTCGGTGGAGAAGCGGCAACGAGCGCGGCGGCGGCCGGAGCGATCGCAAGTAAGGGGCGGTTGATCGCGGAGAAAGTATAAGCGGGTGCGAGATCAGCGCAATGGATCGCGCGGTTAGCAAGGATCATTGCCGAACAAGTGAAGATGATTGTAGGACGCGCGGGATGAATTCGTGGCATGGCGAAACGAATTGGAATAGGAGCAACGTCGACCGCAATTCGCGCGGCGTTGGTTGAAGCTGCAGCAATGACGCATGGCGGTTGCGCAGATTCGGTTACCGTTCGAGCGCGGTTAGTTGCGGGGCGGTAGGGCGCGTGCCTCGGATGTTCTTGCGTCGCGCGCTTGGGGGTGGTACGCACAGCGTACCCTACGGGAGATTTATCATTTGACGTCGCGATGACGAATGGGCGCGGCGCGATGGTTGGTTGCGGTTTGTTCCCGCTCCGACGCACGGGCAGCAAGCTGGCCCGTGGCACGCGGAGGTCGTCACGAGCGGGCAGCAAGCTGGCACGTGGTAGCGAGAGATTAGCACGTACGGGCGGAAGGCTGGCCTGTGGCACCCGGGGGCAGAAATTGAGAATGTCGAATGGAGAATTGAGAAAGGGATGTATGGCAAGGCTAGCACCGTCGGGATACGCGTTTCGGAATTCGCCATTCTCAATTCTAAATTTCAAACGGGCCCCGTTATGCCAAGCCCCGCCCCCCAAGCTACTTCAATCACCACATCACAAAATCGCCAATTCACCAAATCTCCCCGACTTCACAAATCGCAAATCACCCCTTCACAAATCAACCACCCTCACGACCCACGTCCCAAGACCCAAGCCCCACGACGCAGGTCTCATTCCTCAAGCCCCACGCCCCAAGCCTCAAGCCCACGTACATCAGGCGCGGTCGGAACGCAGATCCGCGACACGCGCCACGACTTAGCGCCGTCGCGCGGCGCGCTTGCGTCGTCGCATGCGGCTCCAGCCGATGAGCAGGAACGGCATCATCATGGGCATGCCGCCGCCGCAGCAGGCGTCGGTCTCGGGGACCTCTTGGGCGCTGTTGTCTTCTTCGTCGCAACCGTCGGGGATACCGTCGTTGTCGGCATCGGCGTTGTCGTCGAAGCCGGGGCATTGGTCGGCGCTGTCGCAGACGCCGTCGCCGTCGGAATCGTTGGAAGCGTCATTGGGGCACGGGTCGGAGAAATCGCAGATGCCGTCGCCATCGCTGTCGCCGGTGGCGTCGATGCCGTCGCACAGATCGTTGTCGTCGCAGACACCGTCGCCGTCGCTATCGCCCGTCGCGTTGTCGCCGTCGCAAATGTCGAAATTGTTGCAAATGCCGTCGTTGTCATCGTCGCCGGTGGCGTCGTCGCCGATGCATTCGTCGCAACCATTGCCGACGCCATCGTTATCGTCGTCGTCGAGAACGCAGGTGGTGATCTCCATCGACCAGTCGGCGAGTTGGCCCTGATCGGCACCGGCGTCGTCGAAGATCTCGAGCGTCCACACGCCGTTGGGGTCTTCGCCGATGAAGGCGGCGAGCGCTTCTTCGGGCGCGGCGAAGGGTTCGAGGACCCCGATGCCGTAACTCAGGTCGGTGACAGCGCCGGGCGGATTGATATCGCCCGCGTCGTCATCCCAGATCGTGCCGTTGTAGGCATCGTCGGAGCTGCCGCCGTTGTCGGTCGTGAGGGTTACGATGGTGCCCGCCGGTGAGGTCAGCGTGATCTCCAAATCGCCCGGGAAGGTGTGCATGATGAAGGTGGTCAGATTGATATCGCAAACAAAGGCTTCGAGACCGGCGACGGTAAGGGTTGAAGTTGTCGTACTCATGTCGGTGATGGGAAGTGGCAAGTTGCCGTCGTCAGTGGGGAGGTGGTGTTGGCCAGATCGCTGGGCAGCGTGGTGAGCACCAGCGACCACGCGTCGATCCTGCCATCGTCGCCGGCCATCACATCGTCGTCGATGGTTAACGTCCATTCGCCGTTGGGGTTTTCGCCGATGAACGCACCGAACGGCTCTTCGGGAACCAGCGGCGTGACGACGCCATCAACCATGTAAACAAAATCGGTGACGGCCCCGGGGTCGGTCGTGTCGCCCGCGTCGTCGTCCCAGGTGGTGCCGTTGAAGAGGTCGTCGAACCCGCTTCCGTTGTCGGTGGAAATCGTGACGACGGTGCCCTCGGGCGACGTCAGCGTGAAGTCAAGGTCGGAGCAAAAGGTATGCTGAATAAAGGTGACGAGATCGACATCCCACAGGATCGGGTCGAGGTCATCGACCGTGATGGTGGACGTGACGGTCAGCGATCCGTCGAACATTGCGGGCAAAGCGGGGTCGTCGCTGTCGAAGGTGGTGGTGGTCGCTGGGCAACCGTCGGGCGCTGGCGGCGCGACGGCGCGCGTGGTGTTGGCGAAGATTGCGATGAGCGCACCGGCAGTGAGTAGGGTGAACGGTGCGATGGTCGACGGCTTGCGTGATTGCAATACGAACATGGGTTGGCTCCCGAACGGATGGGTCATATGCGAATCGTCATGGCCCGCATCGAATGGAACACGACATCGGCGGGCGCAAGGGGACATGAGTTAGTCAGCCGTCATTATACCAAGTGGGCCAGCGGGGGCATATATTCGGTCGGGTAGCTCGACCGATATTGGGGCGGGGTAGATTTCGGAAATTTAGAATGAGGAATTTTGAATTGAGAATGGAAATGTCATTTAACGTCGGCAGAGGCTTGATCGTCCCTTTCTATATTCACGATTCTCAATTCTCAGTTTCTATCCGAATCGAGCCGCGGTTTGGATCGCGTTAACTTAAAAACTTCCACACCAAGGCGACGAAGACCAGGATACATGCGACAGCAAAGAAACTCAGCAACGCCGCCGCGAGGATTTGATGACGGCGCTGATGGGTATGGGCGCTGTTGATGCCGACGGCGATGTCTTCGAGGTTGAAGGTGATGGGGTTGTTTCGAGATGTCGCGGGCGAAGGTTGCGATGGGGTGGTAGGGTTCTTGGAAACGCTGTGAGAGTTGCCGCCCGCATGTAGATCGTCGGAGGTTTTGTCATTGACGACGCGCAACATTGCGCGCGATTGCAAAATCGCATCACACTGGTCGGGAACGGCAGCGAGAAACGCGACCACGTCGGCACCGTCGGCAAACCAACAACCGGCAAGGTCGCCGTCTTGCAGTTTGGCGGCGAGCTTGATGCATTGGGCGGGGCCGTACCAGTGGAGTGTGTCGATGCCGCAGGCGGCGGCAGCTTTTTGGATGCGGTCGCGGGTGGTGTTGTCGGCGCGATTATTCGTTGACGCGCTCGACTGGGTGTCGAATGCCGCCCATGCGCCTTCATTGGCCGCGCGATCATTCACATTTACATCGCCAAGCTGCTGCTGATCGGTTGCGTCACTCATTAAAACGTCTGCGCCTTCCACGCGATGATGGCCGCTAAACCCAGCAACCCCGCGATGCCGGGGATGCCCGCGAACGGAAAGATGCTCGCGCCGGTCACCCACGCCGGGCCACGGTAACGCAAATAGGGTCGCACGCCGAGCGTTACGAAGATGCCGCCCGCGTGAATGCCCAGGGGCAACCACAAGTTGCCCGTCGCCGCAAACGCCACGCACAGCAAAATGCCCAACGCGAGATGGCCGGGAAAGGTCCAATAGCGCTTGACCTTGCGGACGTAGTGCGCCGCGGCAAAGAGCAGGGCCGACAACATCACCACGGTCATCGTCGGCAACGTCGTCGAGCGTTGCAGGTCGAACTGAATCACGCCGCGAAAGACGAACTCTTCGGCAAACGCACCCAGCAACGACGACGGTACCAACATCAGCAAACGTCGCAAGCGTTTGCGCGGGTTGCCGTGGATGTCGACCGCCACGCAGCCGTATTCGAGCCAGATGATAAAGAGCAACGTGAGTATGAGTATCGCCGTTGCCGCACCCAGCGCCGCCAAGCGCATCGTGTGATCGCGCGGCAGAAGCACGCCGTAATGCGTCGCGATGTCGCTGCCGATCGCGAGCGGATAAAGCAGAATCACGCTCAACAAGCCGAGCTGCGTCGTGATGCGGCCGGTCTTGCGGATCGCGTCAGGTACCTCCTCGTTCGACAGTCGCCAACGCAATGGCATGCCGTGCAGTTTGAGCATGACCGATTGCACCACCCACATCAGCACGGGCACACCGGCAAGCAGGGCGAGCGCCGTCATGCGTCGGCTCCGTCGGGTCGTGGCGGGCTGTTAAGGTCGGGGCGAGGCATCACGTGGGTGGTTTGGTCGTCGGAAATCGGATCGACATAACGGGGATCGTTCCGCAGGACACGCGTCCAGCGGTTGTCGGCCCAAAGGTACCACGCGGCGGGACAATTGCGAACAAAGGCCGCGAAGCCGTCGGTCCAGGTTTGCGTCGCGCGGCGCGTGGCTTCTTTGCGACCACCGGCGGCGCGCGTGAGACGCTCGACCGGAATCGGCGCTTCGAACGACAGCACTTGCTGTTTACCTCGGTACGTCGCGAATAGTGGCAACAGCGGCACCTCGGCCAACATCGCCAAAGAAGCGGGGCCGCTGGGAAGATAAATCGTGCGGTCGAGCCAACGCACCGGCACGCCATCTTCGGCCTTTTGCGGTAAGTCGGGCGTGATGGCGAGCGTCTTGCCATTGCGAATCGCTTCGACGCAAATTTCGGCACGGGCGGCGGGGTTGGTGAGGTTCTTCGGTTCGACGATAACATCCAACCCGGCTGCGGCGCACCAGCGGCGCTTGAGTTCGACGCGGCGCGGGTCTTTGTTCCATCGCAGATAGATGGAGATAGGAATGTCTTGATTAAGCCGTACCAACGAGACCAAATAGTTCTGACAGTGGGCCGGCGCGATGATGCCACCGCCTTTGTGCGCGTCGATGGTTTGTCGCGCGGCGATGAGCGTGTCGTCGAGTGTGATGTCTTGCCGGGCGAGGTCGATGACTTTCTGCGGATGGCGCGCCCACTTGAGCACGCGCAAGCCGTTGGTGAGATGGCGGGCAGCATTCTCGAAGTAAGCGTCGACGACACGCTCGTCGGTGATGCCCGCGCGCCGCATGTTGGTGCGCACGATGCGGGCGAGCTTGGGCGCGACGGGGCCGCCGCGTGCAAGCAATGCTTCCAGCAGGCGAATTCCGATGTCGGGCGTGAAGGGGGCCCCTCGCGCCGCGTTTATCACGGCGGCACTGGTAAGTCGGCGACGAAGGTTGCGAAGGGAGCCCATTGGGTATTCGATGTGCGATTGCGCCGTTGCTGCGACGCGGGTTTGGGAAAGGTACACCGTTTGCGAACGGGCACATCATAATGCCACAGCGTACGAGGCTAACACCGGTTACTAACCGGTGCCACAGCGCTTCTCACGGCAATAAGCCGATGTCACACATTCTTTGGGCATATGGGCACCACGGCGAATATGGGCGTTTGCCACAGCGCGCGGATGCTCGGGTGCCCCTGCCCCTCCGGGGCTGGGGGACGAACCCCACCGGCCCGCGCAAAAACCGCCGCAATCTCTATCCACCCACTCGCAATCGCCACATCTCCCGCGACTTTCGAATGGCCGCAGGGTACATACAATGGGGCCGACATCCATTCAACTGCAAAGGACGACCATGAAGACCGCCGCACGTTTCGCCGCTCTATTCGTATTCGCACTCACGTGGTTAGGAGTAACCATGCCGACTGTCGCCAAGGACGAATCTCACCCGTTTTCGATTCACGACATGCTCGCGATGCAGCGGATCGGCGATCCGCAAATCTCGCCCGACGGCAAGCACATCGCGTTCGTGTTGCGCACCACCGACCTCGACGCCAACAAGGGCCGCACCGACCTGTGGATGATCGATGCCGACGGTAAGAACCTGCGTCAACTCACGACGCACGACGGCAGTGACGTTAATCCGCGTTGGATGCCCGATGGCTCGGCGATTTTGTTTTTGTCCTCGCGTTCGGGCTCGATGCAGGTTTGGAAGTTGCCCTTGTCCGGCGGCGAAGCGCGCCAGATAACCGATCAACCGTTGGGCGTTGGCAATCTGGTCGTCGGCCCCAAGGGCAAACGCATCGCATACACGATGGACGTGTTTCCCGATTTGGATGGACCCGCGGCGACGAAAAAACGGCTCGATGAAATCGATGAACGCAAAGCCAGCGGCAAGGTTTACGACAACCTGTTCTTTCGCCATTGGGATACGTGGAAAGATGGGCGTCGGTCGCACTTGTTCGTGCAGGATTTGAAAGACGGCGCGGAAGCCGTCGACATCATGAAGGGCATGGACGCCGATTGCCCGTCGAAGCCGTTTGGCGGTCCGGACGAAATCACGTTTACGCCTGCCGGTCACGGGATTGTTTTTTCTTGTCGCAACGAAGGCAAATCGGAAGCGTGGAGCACGAATTTCGATTTGTACACGGCGCAAACGACGGGCGCGGGCAAACCGGAGCGACTAACGCGCACCAATAAGGCGTGGGATACGGCTCCCTTGTTTTCGCCCGACGGTGAAACGCTGGCGTATCTGGCGATGTCGCGCCCGGGATACGAGTCGGATCGGTTTAAGATCATCCTGCGCGATTGGCGCAGCGGCAGCGAACGTGTGTTGGCCGAAGAGTGGGACCGTTCGGCGGGCGGGTTGTGTTGGTCGGCCGACAGCCAAACGCTTTACGCCATTGCAGCAAACCTCGGGCAGCGTTCGCTCTTTGCGATTGATGTTGAGACTGGCGAAGTTTCCACAGTGGTCGAGAAGGGTACGGTCACAAGTGTAGGCGTTGCCGGCGATCGGGTTGTGTTCGGACTGGACACGCTTAAGTCGCCGGTCGAGCTGTATTCGGCGAAGCCCGACGGCAGCGACGTCAAGCCATTGACCGAGATCAACAAGAAGCAGCTCGAAGGCGTCGAGATGGGCGACTACGAGCAGTTCACGTTTAAGGGTTGGAACAATGAAGACGTACACGCGTACGTCGTCAAGCCGGTGAACTTTGACGAGGGCAAGAAGTACCCCGTCGCGTTTTTGATTCACGGCGGACCGCAGGGATCTTTCGGCAACCACTTTCACTATCGCTGGAACCCGCAGGCATACGCCGGCGCGGGCTACGCGGCGGTTATGGTCGATTTCCACGGCTCGACGGGCTACGGACAGGCGTTTTGCGATTCGATTCGCGGAGACTGGGGCGGCAAGCCGTTCGAAGACTTGCAAAAGGGCCTCGCCGCGACGTTGTCGCGCTACGAGTGGATGGATAAGGATAAAGTTGCCGCACTTGGTGCATCGTTCGGTGGTTTCATGATCAACTGGATCGCCGGCAACTGGCCCGATCGCTTTACGTGTTTGGTCAATCACGACGGTAACCTCGATGAACGGCTCGCGTATTTGGATACCGAAGAATTGTGGTTCCCCGAATGGGATCACGAAGGCACGCCATGGGAAAATCCGGAAGGGTACAACAAGCACAACCCAATCAATCACGTGGATAAATGGAAAACGCCGATGCTCGTGATTCACGGTGCACTCGATTATCGCGTGGTCGATACGCAAGGGATGTCGACATTTACCGCATTGCAGCGCCGCGGCGTGCCGAGCAAGTTCTTGTACTTCCCCGATGAGAATCACTGGGTGCTGAAGCCGCACAACAGCATTCAATGGCACGACACGGTGATTGAATGGTTGGACAAGTGGACGAAGTAGGTGGGTTTGGTCGACGTACCGGCCGATAGTCCCCCAGCCCCAAGAAGGGCAGGGGCA
>JAUIHO010000186.1 GCA_030432035.1 Phycisphaerae bacterium | reverse complement strand
TACATCCAATTAAAAAAAACGTGAAACCTAGGAGCTGAAGCTCTCTATTGCGGGCTACATTCCATGAGCAATAAGGAGCCTGATGTGACGCAACTCAGTTCCCACCCCGCTTCGCAACCCCTCTCGGGAGCTCGCACTCCAATGACCTATGCGCGCGCCCGCCTTTGGCTGGGAATCTCCAACGTCGGTTTCTTTGTGGTGCTGGCGGCCGTACTGCTCGGCATTGGCAGCGGCCCGGAAATCATCAGCATGCTTGGCCTTGCGGCGGCATCGCCGTTGACGGCCTTTGCCGCTCTGCTCGCTTGCTACATCACCCTCAGCATCCCCGGCGATGTAGTCGGCGGCCTTATTCTGCCGTGGCGATTCGGCCGCAGCACGTCGACGTTCGGCCGCTTTTTCATGGCATGGCTTCGGGGCGTCATTACTCAATTTGCCGTGATGCTTGCCGCGGGCATGGTTCTAATAACCGCTGGCTCATTTTTCGGTGCCGTCGGCTTTGTAGGCGCGGCAGGCCTAATGATGTTGACCTTCCTACAGTTCCAATTACCCCTCGCGCGGCTAGTCGCGCGATTACTCGACTATCCCGCTCTCCCCACAGATTTGGCACCAGCCATGGGCGATCAATCGTTCGTTGCAGTAGAGTCAAACGATCCCGGCTTTGTGGGCGGCTTCGCTGGGCTACCGGGAACGGAAACGTTGGTTATTCCTGCAAATTGGATTCGCGTGCTCACGCCGCAAGAGCTCGATATTCAATTGCAGCGCCGATTGGCACTACGGACAACGGGCACCCGTACCCGCGGACTTGCTGTTGGGCTCGGCTGGAATCTCATCGGGCTAATCGTTTGCACGTACGCGACGGGAGCCGCCGTAAATACGGTTGCCGGCATCGTGTCGATTAGCCTTTGCTTCACGCTGTGGTCGTTTGTCGGACTGCTGTTGCTGCCGACGATCAGTCGCCGTGGCGTGTACGAGGCCGACCGGCATGTGTTGCAAAACGGCATCCGTCGCGACGACCTCGAAGCCGTGATCCGGAAACTCGATCGACTACAGGAAGACGAGCCCGTCCGTCCGAACGGTGTCGAAACGATCTTTCACCCGGTGCCGTCGGTAGAGAATCGGCTGCGAGTGACGATGCAGCCCAACCTCGGTCGCGGGGCCTACCACGCCGTGCGAATGGCGTTGCCGTTGTCGTGGTGCTGCCTCGGTCTGCTCTCCCGCGCCGTTCACTGCAACTGCGGCCGTCCCTCCGTTTGGGTGATGCTGCCGGGCGATTAGGCGAACTTCGACATTGAACTTTGAGCTCATAGCATTGCGTCAATCATTCGGTTCTTGGGGCTCTCTAACCCATTTGCGATAAAACATTCGCCATGCATGAGCGGGCCTTTTCGAAGAATGCGCCTGCCTCTTATAAATTCCATTAAAACCTATACATGCCATTGATTCGGTCGCCGGTTACGCTGATCATCGATGATTGATCGCCAATTGACGTATTCATTTACACTCCAGAGCATGAGCAGCCAACTAACCTCATCGAACAAAAAGCTCACTTATCGCTATGGCGGCATGGCCATCTTGGTCGGACTCGCGTTTCTCGCGTTCGGTCTCGTTTTGACCGGCGGATTGCTGTACGTCGCGTTCGCCGGTGGTGACGACTTCACATTTTGGCCCCGTGTTCTGGCCGCGATCTGTGCTGCGTTTCCATTTGCGTTTGTGGTTCTCGGCGTTCTGCTCACGCTATCTGGCCACGTCGTCATCGTCGATCCGCTCAAAAGTTTCGTTCGCATCCGGCACGGCCAATGGCTCACATGGAAGCGCGAGCGCGTGCCATTTTCCGAATTCGATCGTGTCGAACTCTTCTTACAAGTTTCAGAACGCCGCGCGACCGACCAGGGAGATAGCCACCCCACATACATGATTCGCTTGCTCGGTCCGCAACAGGAGATCGACGTTTGCGATAGATACGATTATCAAAAGGCGCGTGCCGTCGCCGAACAAATCGCAGGCACCATCGGCATCGACTTGCACGACGCCACCAGCGACGAACCAAGCGTTCGCAGCCCCGGAGAACTCGATCATTCGATTAAGCAACGCAGCCAACGCTTAGGAGAATCGGTTGCATGGCCGACCAAAGCCGGCAGTGAGCGCTTTGAGGTGCTCGAACAACCCAATGCCACCCTGATTCGAATTCCGAAGCCATCAAAAAAGATGATCCGCGAAGGCATCGTCGGGCTGTCCTTCTTGCTCGTCCTCTACGGTGGCTCTCTCGGCGGCACGGCGTTTTATCTTCGCAACTGGCTCGACTCGCTAACGGATAAGGCCGGCGCGGCTTGGTGGCACCCCATCATTTACGCCGCCCCCGTCGTTGCCGTTTTATATGTGATCTTTCCCGGCATCGTTTTCCTGCTCAGCCGCGAAGAGGTTGCTATCAGCGCGACCAGCCTCAAACACACCCGCCGTTTCGCCGTCGGCCAATGGTCGCGCACAATTGCGAATGACAAGATCGAGGAAATCGTCGTCGAAGGTGACGATGTCGTCATACGAAGCGACGAGAACTCACTCAAACTCAGCGTCGCGCTTGAAAAGAAAGAACGCCAATGGCTGAAGCACGCCGTCAAATATTTGATCGTCAATGGGCCGCGGTAGCGGAGTGGGGTGTGGGGCTTGGGGGCTTGAGACCTGCGGATTCAGAGTTGAGAGTTGAGATTTTAGGTATGACGACTATGGTTAGTCCCCCGCATGAATCATTCGCCACATCCGCCCCGGCAGGGGCCGAACGACAACAGCCCAGCAGATCACTGCTGGAGTAGTCGAGCGAATAAAATCGTCTCGTCCTGTTAAGGACGAGGGGAACCCCCGAAACGATTCCGCACCCCAAACCTACTCAACGCACCGACCCTTGACCCACGATTTCAACGCAATAATTTATAAATCTCGAACATCAACCGTCACCACATGCAATTACCAAACCCCCATGACCACCATCGACTTCAACCAAACATCCGTCCTCAGCTTCGACTGTTACGGCACGCTCATCGACTGGGAGACCGGCATCCTCAACGTGCTGCGCCCCTGGGCCGACGACCACGAACTCGACATCACCAACGAAGGCCTGCTCGCCGCCTTTGCCGTTGCCGAACCGCTGGTACAAACGGCCGATCCGTCGCTGCCCTATCCAGACGTATTGCGCCAATCGATGCGCGAACTTGGCAAAGCACTAGGCGTCGTGACCACGCCCGACGAAGAAGAAGCCCTCGGCACATCCGTCCCCAATTGGCCCGCCTTTGACGATTCCGCCGATGCCTTGGCACAACTCAAGCAGAGCTTCCGCCTCGTCATTCTCTCCAACATCGATCGCGCATCGTTCGCGGCGTCCAACCAAAAACTCGGCGTCGAATTCGACGCCATCATCACCGCCGAAGACACCGGCACCTACAAACCCGACCACGGTCATTTCCGCAGCGCCTTCGATTGGCTCGCCGCGCAGTCCATCGACCGCAATCAACTCGCGCACGTCGCCCAAAGCCTCTATCACGACCATGTGCCCGCGCAAGCGCTCGGCATATCGAGCGTCTGGATCGACCGCCGCCATGGCCGAGCCACCGGCGGTGCAACCAAATCGCCGACCACGCCAGTCACGCCCGATCTCACATTTACGAACCTAGCCAAGTTCGCGGCGGCGGCTTGCGGGTAAATGACGGCATTCGTTATAAGCCCCCGGCATAAAAACACTTGCGCCGCCATTCGTTTCCGCCGCCGTCGATGACTACAATCTCGACCAATGGCTCGCACGCGGATGCGAACCGATCGCAATCACGGCCCGAAACGGCGCAAGCAACGCAAGGCGATCCCACTCTATGAAGACCCTTATCGCGATCCCCATCTTCAACGAAGCGGGCTACATCCCTGAGGTGTTGCAGCGCATCAAAGACATCGGTTGCGACGTGCTGGCCATCGACGACGGATCGACCGACGACACACCGCGACTGCTCGCCGCCGATCCCGACGTCGCTGTGATCACGCATCCTGAAAATCGCGGCTACGGTCAAAGTCTCATCGACGCGTTCAATTACGCTTCGCAACATGACTACGATTGGCTCATTACCATCGACTGCGACGACCAACACGAACCCGAGTTTATCCCAGCGTTTCTCGAACGAGCGGCGCAAGACGATACCGACGTCATCTCCGGTTCGCGGTATTTGCAAACGCTTCCGGGCAACACCGAAGCCCCCGATGATCGACGCAGCATCAACCATCGCATCACGCAGTTGATCAACCGCGAACTGGGCTTATCGCTGACCGATTCATTCTGCGGTTTCAAGGCGTATCGCGTCGCAGCGCTCGACAAACTCACGCTTACGATTCCCGGCTATGCCTTCCCGATGCAATTTTGGGTGCAGGCCCATCATCATGGCTTGCGCATGACCGAGTTGCCCGTCGCGCTCATCTATAACGATCCGAATCGTCACTTCGGCGGAATGCTCGATAACCCCGAGGCGCGCGAACAGCACTACCTCGACGTATTCGATTGCGAACGACAACGCGTTAACGCTTCGCGCCGCGACGGGTCGAAGAAGAGCCCGTGCATGAGCCTCGACGAGAGCTAGACGCACCCGGCGTTGTCGGTGGCCGCTATTCAACCAAGCGTAAGAATAATCCCCCTTCTGGTATGCCCTCGGTGACCGACCCCATCTCAACGCATCAGCAGATCGATCGACTGGCGGCCCCCGCGCGGAGCGGTGAGGTGTTGATATGGCCCGCGATCGACGAGTGGCCGCGATTGCTCGAAGAGAACTTCCGCAAACGGCGGAACTACCAATTCGAGATTTGCAGTCGCTCATTTGGCGAGTGGGCGCAGCTTGGTGATCAACCTGTCATCGCCTCGGGCCATCAGCCGGAATTTTTCCATCCCGGCGTGTGGATCAAAAACGCGCTCGTCGCCGAACTAGCGAACCGCCTACACGCCAAGCACGAAATGCTCGTCGTCGATGCCGACGCACCGACGTCTTTTTCGATTGGATTCCCGGTAATGCAAGCGGGCGAACTCACGCAACGCAACCATCGCCTCGAAGGGACCACCGCCGCTCAGCCTTTTGAATGCATGACTGACGTTGCGCCGCAAGCGTACGAAAATTTGTTCGCCGCCTTGCACGAATCCTTCGGTGCAGACGAAGCAATGCTCGAAGAGTTTCGCGACGCGTTTTTGCAAAGCGAGCAGCGCGACTACGTCAGCCGTTGGCAAGCGGGTATGTCAGCGCTCGATGCGCATCTCGGCATCCCAACTCCAACGTTTCATCGCATTACCGACATCTTTGATTTTGCGCAGTCGCGCTCTCGTGCCGCTGCTGCGTTCACTGTCGAAATCTTGCGCAATGCCAATGCGTTTCGCGCCGCCTACAACGCGGCATTGGCTGACTATCGACGCCTGCGCGGTATGCACGGCACACGCCATCCGATGCCCGACCTCGATGCACGCAGCGAGCGCATCGAATTGCCATTCTGGCTACTCAACAGTTGCCAAGTGCGCCGACGGCTCTGGGTTGAAACGCAGGACGACACGATCCATGTCTTCGCCGAAGATGAACCCGCTGGCACAGTCGCGACGAAAGACCTAATCGCAAATCCCTCGACGGGGATTGCCGCTTTGCTAGGCCCTTGGCAACTTCGCCCACGCGCGATTGCTCAAACCGCTTATTACCGCTTGTTCGAGTGCGACCTGTTCGTGCACGGCATCGGCGGTGCCAAATACGACGCCGTGACCGATGGCTTGCTCGCGAAGCTGTGGAACATCGAACCGCCTGCTTACACTTGCGCCTCAGCAACCTTGCGGTTACCGTTGCCAATGATCGATGACGCGGAGGATCAACTCCGCGCGGCACAATTGAAACTGCGCAACCTCCGCTTTAATCCCCAGCGTTTTCTGACTGGCCCGCAAGCAGCGAAACACGCCACGCTTCTCGCTCAACGCACCGCGGCCATCGAACGCTCGCGTCTGCTCGCCATCAACGACCGCAAAAACCGCACCGCCAGGCGAGAGGCCTATGACGACATCCGTCGCGCTAACGCCGACCTCGAACAAATCGTCGCCGACGAACCTGCCGCCACTCAAAAGAAAATCGACGACCTGCAAGCCGGTGTGCGTCAAAATCGCATCGCCGCACAACGCGAATGGTTTGTCGGTCTCTACCCCGCCGCGTCGCTAGAAGCCTTGGCCAGCGATATCAAACAACGCATCGCGACAATCAGCGCTTAGTCTCCTCTCTCCAAACTTGCCAACTTCCCTCATTCGCGCCATAACAAACCCATAATGTCTGTCGATCCCGGTCACATTCCAATTCTCGTCGACGAAATCGCCGCGTATCTGCCAACCCACGACGGTGCGATTTTGGTCGACTGCACCGCTGGCCGCGGCGGCCACATCGGCATGATGCTCGACCGCTGCCCATCGGCCCGCGTGATCGGTATCGACGTCGACGCCGACAACCTTGTGTTCGTCAAAGAGCGCCACGCTGCTCATGCCGACCGCCTCACGCTTCACCGTAGCAACTTCGCCGACCTGCCCACGGCTTTCGAATCCCTCGGCATCGAAAAGGCCGACTTCATCCTTGCCGACCTCGGCATCAGCAGCAGCCAACTCGACGACGCCGAGCGCGGCCTGAGTTTCGATCGCGAAGGCCCGCTCGATATGCGGCTCGACGACCGCCTCAAGCTGAACGCAGCCGACATCGTGAACGCCTGGCCCGAGGGCAAACTCGCCGATCTCTTTTGGAACCTCGCGCAAGAAAAGCACAGTCGCAAAATCGCCAAACGCATCGTGCAGGCCCGGCGGCAAATGCGCATCAACAGCACCATGGCCCTCGCGCGGGTCGTCGCCTCTACCGTGCCGGGCGGCGGCGGCCACAAGAAGATTCACCCCGCAACTCGCGTGTTTATGGCCTTGCGGATGGAGGTGAATCAGGAACTCGCGGCCCTCGAAACCCTGTTGGCCACGGCCCCGCAACACCTGCGCCCCGGCGGTCGGCTGGCCATCATTAGCTTCCACAGCGGGGAGGATCGGCTGGTAAAGTCCGCATATAAGGAAGCCGCGCGTGAAGGAAAATGCCGTATCCTGACGAAGAAACCATTAGCCCCGAGCGAGGCGGAATGTGCCGCCAATCCGCGAAGCCGTTCCGCCAAATTAAGGGTGATGGAATCGGAATTATTAGCGGACCCTTGAACCTCGTCGGCGTCTGATCTACGATTCTCGCCGTACACGGAGGTACATCCCAGTGACCAAGGAAACGAAAGTCGGTCTTCTTGTCGGTCTGACATTTATCATTCTCTTCGCCATCATCTTGTCGGAGAAAGGTGCCAAGACGGTCGCGCCCAATGGGCTGACCATCGCGGACGCCGGTCCCGTCAATAGCGAAGTGGAAATCCCCGCCGCGCGCCAGCCGCTTGCCGGCGACGGTGCCTTCCCTGTCGAACCGGCTCTCAAGTCGATCCGCCCAAACTATCAAACCCGCAGTTCGGGCCCGATCATGCTCGAAGAAGAAGAGCCGATCGGTCAGCCCATCCCCGGCATTCATGATGACGTGCCACCGTTGCCCGACACGGTTGTGCAACGGTTGAACATGGCAACGCTGCCGGAAACTGAAGTCGACCTTTCTCGCGAAAACGACTTTGGCCCGCAACCGGGTGAAGACACCATCTCGCTCGAAGAAGCCGTGGCCATCGCCACCCGCCGCACGCCCGAAGCGAGCCTCGTGCTCCCGATCGAACCCGATCCGGAAGAGGACCTGACCAAGACGGACAACACCACGCCCATCGACCTGCAGCCGAAAACGCCGCCCGTCGAAATGCGTCCGAAGATCATCGCCACGCACGAAGTCAAAGCCGGCGAAAGCATCAGCAAGATCGCGTCCAAGTATTTCGGTCGCTCAACGCCCGCTCGCATCAATGCCATCTTCGATGTCAATCGCGACGTACTCGAGTCGGTCAACTCCGTTCGCGCCGGCGACATCCTGAAGATTCCGGGCCTCAACGCGCAGGACACGGTCGCATTCGTTCCCGTCACCGATGTGCCCGCCGTGAAGGTCGCCATGAAGCAGCCCATTCGCATCGACGACCGCACGCCGCGCGTGCCGCTACCTAAGACCGAACCGCGGCCGGAAGACAAGCGTCTTGCCGACCGCACGTCGAGCGACAGCCGCGACTTCGTTTGGTATCAGGTGAAGGATCGCGACACGCTCAGCGGCATTTCGCAACGCGAACTCGGCAGCACGCGGCACTACCTCAAGATCTACAAGATCAACAAAGACATTCTGCCGGATAAGAACACGCTCAAGCCGGGCATCAAGATTCGCTTGCCGATTCTCGAATCCGAACCGACCAGTGCGTCTAATTCGGCTCCGCGGTCGGCGATTCCCGCGACTAACTCGGTAACGTTTTCCCGCGAACTCGCCGACTAACGGCACGCAAGCAACAAGATGACCGTACCCCGCGCGTTACTGGTATTGCTGATCCTTTCGGTACTGGGCCTCAGCCTGGTCCTGATCCGCGGTGCCGGCGCGCGGTCGGCTCATCGCATCCAAGGTTTGCACAGCCAATCGATCAAACTCGAGCAATCGCTTTGGTCGATTGAAATCGAGCTGGCGCAGATGCGCGAACCGCAGGCCATTCGCGATCGCGCCGCAGCCTTGGGCATCGATCTCGCCCCGCCCACGCCGACGGATATTCCTCGTTAGCCGTTTACATAATTTGCACTTTCCACTCGCAACGCTCGCAACTTGCGGGTACAATCCACAGAGCATGATGCATCCTTATCAAGGAGGATAAGGACGATGGATTCCGCGCAGGATCGCGCCACTTCAATCCGCGCCCGCTGGCTGCTTGGCCTGTTGCTGCTTGTCTTAGCAGTGTTGTGCGGTCGACTCATTTTTATCAACGCCGTACACGGTCCGCGCCTTGCCGCGCGCGTGCACAAGCAAACCAGCGCCGATATTCCGATCAAAGCCCGTCGCGGTCTGATCGTCGATCATCGCGGTCGCATCATCGCCGCCACCACCCTGCGCCGCAGCGTCTTTGCCGATCCCAAAATTCTTAAGGATAAGCAAGAAGCCGCCCTCATCCTCGCCAATATTCTCGACCTGAACGCCGAAGAGATCATTCCCGATTTGATGGCCGCCGGCGACCGCCGTTTCTTCGTTATCAAGCGCGGCATCACCGAAGAACAGGCTCGCGAAATCCGCGCTGCCGACATCTACGGCCTCGGCATCTTCACCGAGCCCTACCGCACCTATCCGATGGGGCCGCTGGCCGGCTCTTTGGTCGGGTTCGTCTCGATGGATGGTGCCGGCGTGAGTGGGATCGAGCATCAGTGCGAACATTGGCTTGCCGGTGAAAACGGTTCCAAGACGATCGTGCGCGATAGCAAACGCAAGGCTTTCTGGCTTGCCGAAGATGGTTACCGCCCTGCACGGGATGGCTATCACGTCTCCCTTACGATCGACGCCGAGATGCAAGCGTTCGTCGAACGCGAGCTGGCCGACGGCGTCAATCGCTTCGACGCCGAAAGCGGTATCGCCATCGTGATGCATCCGCAGACCGGCATGATTCTGGCGATGGCAAACCATCCCGGTTTTGATCCAAATCACTACCGCGACTATCCCGCCGAACGCTATCGCAATCGCGCGATCACCGATCCGTACGAACCGGGCAGCACGTTCAAGCCGTTCATCGCCGCTGCGGCGCTCGAAGAAAACGAAACGCGCATGGGCGAAATGTTTGATTGCGAGGGCGGCGAATGGTCCGAGGGCCGCCGTACGCTGCGCGACCACCATCCGTATGAGTTTTTGACGTTTGAAGAAATCCTGATCAAGTCCAGCAACATCGGGATGGGCAAGCTGGGCATTCGCCTCGGTCATCGCCGTTTGAATGAATACATCCGCCGCTTCGGCTTTGGCGGCGCGACCGATGTCGGCCTTATCGGTGAAAGCGACGGCCTATTGCGACCGTTGGTGCGTTGGAACGATTTCACGACGACGAGCCTGCCGATGGGTCAGGAGATCGCCGTCACGCCGCTGCAACTCGTCCGAGCGTTTGCCGTATTCTGCAATGGCGGCAAGTTGGTCACGCCCTACGTCATTCGCGGCATCGTCGATGCCAACGGTCGCGTGCTGCGCGACATGGCACCGGCCCAATCCGACGAACCGATCCTTTCGCAAGACACGCTCGATAAGATGCGGCACATCCTCGTTGACGTCGTCAACCGTTCATCGCGCGCCGATCAGGCCCCCGCCACGCATCAGGTGTTCGGCAAAACGGGTACCGCCCAAATCGCCCGCAGCGATGGTCGCGGTTATGAAGACCGCGCGTACGTTAGCTCGTTTGTTGCGGGCGTGCCCGCCGAAGATCCGCAGCTCGTGGTCTATGTTGCCGTGCGCAAGCCGGATGCGTCGATCGGTTACTACGGCGGTCAAGTTGCCGCACCGGTTGTTTACAACATCGTGAAACGTGCTGTCACATACCTCGGCATTCCGCCCGACAAGGATGGCAGCCGCATCGAACACACGGTGATGTCAGAAGA
>JAUIHO010000185.1 GCA_030432035.1 Phycisphaerae bacterium | reverse complement strand
AGAATCTTGTCAATCCAGCTCATGCGTGTTCCCGGCACTCAAATGAGGCGGCCATTATAAACACCAGCACTCCCCGCTAGGAAGTCACTCCGTCGATTCCACGGCGAATTTCCGCCAGCAGATCAACAGCAGCCAACAAAACAGCAGCGGCCCCTTGAGAAACAGGCTGCGATCCTGACCGTCTTCGGTGTTTGACAGCTCCGCAGGCGTAAAAAGCCACGGTACGTCTGCAATGTAATGTCGAAACGTCGGCGGTAAGCGACGAAACGAAGCGTCATCATTCCGCAACGTGGCAAGATCAATAAACAAACGCCGATCGTCGTAACTAAACGCCTCGGTATCTTCGAGCAGCCGCGCCGACTCGCGCGCCTTCAGCCACGCATCGTCGTACCCTTCATCCGCGAGGCGTTGAATCAATTCCTTGCGACGCGCTTGAAACTCCGGCGGCATCTCGCCCAGCGGCAAGAAGCGCTGCTCGAAGCGCACGTATGCATCGCGATTCTCTTGCACGATCGGCTTGCCGACCCATTCCAAACCGAGCGCCGCATCCAAACACGTCAGCGTGACCCACAGTGCCGCGATATTCCATAACGTGCCAAACGCAACCATCAATGCCGGTTGCCGTCCGCCCGTTTGCCAGCGACCGACCCACGCCAGATAGCCGATGATGCCGCGCCCCAGCCCGATGATCAGATGCACCACCAACGCGATCGGTGCCAAGAGCAACACCGGCAACGCCAACAACCAGAACTGGCGCGGCGATAACTCCAGCGGCTTGCCCATCAACTTCGCCAACGACGATTCGACGACGATGTAATAGGCACCCGCCAGCAGATTCGTGAAAATCAGAAAGAGAATATAGACGGGGACCGAAATCGGCGCGAGAACCGTAAAGAGCAGCTTCCGTGTGCGAGGGCTCACGCCTTAATCCTTGTTTTGCGGCCGTTGCAGCGGGAACAAAATCACGTCGCGAATGCTCGGCGAATTGGTCAGCAACATCACCATGCGGTCGATGCCGACGCCCAAACCACCCGCCGGCGGCATGCCGTATTCCAACGCGTTGATAAAATCTTCATCCATCACGCGCATCGTTTCATCGCCTTCGCCCGTTACCTGTGCCTCGAAGTTTTCCTTTTGAATCGCCGGATCGTTCAGCTCGGTATAGGCATTGCCCATTTCCATGCCAGCGATGAATGCTTCAAAACGCAGCGCCAACGACGGATCGTCCTTCTTACGCCGCGTCAGCGGACAAATCGCCGCCGGATACTCCGTCACGAACGTCGGTTGAATCAACTTGTCTTCTACGGTCTCTTCAAACAACTTGTTCGCCACGACGGCATCATCGGCCTTGGGCATGTCGATGCCGAGTTCCTTGGCCTTAGCCCGCACGGCGTCGTTGTCCGCCAAGTCGACACCTGCATGCTCTTTAAGCAACTCGGTGTACGTCTTGCGCGCCCACGGCGTGGAGAAATCAATTTCGATATCTTTGAATGTGCGCTTCGTGCCGCCGCCGATGGACTGGATCGACGCACTGAACATCGCCTCAACGATATCCATCATGTCGCTCAGATCGCCATACGCCTGATAGCACTCCATCATCGTGAATTCGTGATTGTGCCGCGGGCTGATGCCTTCGTTACGGAAATTGCGATTAATCTCAAACACCCGCTCCATACCGCCGACCAACAACCGCTTGAGATACAACTCGGGGCTGATGCGCAGGAACAAGTCCATATCGAGCGTGTTATGATGCGTGGTGAAAGGTCGCGCTGCCGCTCCACCGTAGATCGGTTGCAGCATCGGCGTTTCGACTTCCATAAAGCCGCGATCGCGCATCACCTGCCGCACGGCGTCGATAATTTGCGACCGCTGCCGAAAAGTTTGCATCACCTCGGCATTGGTAAACAAATCGACGTAGCGCTGGCGATAGCGCTGATCGACATCGGTCAGACCGTGATACTTTTCCGGCGGCTGGTGCAAGCACTTGCACAACACGGTGATCGTATCCGACCAAACCGTGACTTCGTTGGTCTTGGTGCGACCCACGACGCCATCGAAACCGGCGATATCGCCCAAGTCGAGCCGCTTGATGACCTGCCAGCCGTCGCTACCGACGTCGCGCTTGGATAAACCAATCTGCATATCGCCGGTCGAGTCGCGAATCGTTAGAAACGCCAGCGACCCCATCACGCGCCGCAGCACGATGCGACCCGCGGCGCGCACCTTCAGATCATCTTTCTTTTCGCCCGCCTCAATGTTGGCAGCCTCGGCCTGTAACCGAATCGCGTCGTTCGCGACGACATCGGGAAAACGCCAGCCGTAAGGATCGTGCCCCATCTCGGCAAGCTCTTGCAGCTTGCGTAACCGTTCTTCGTAAAGTGAATCGCTCATCGAATTCCGTTTGGGCCCTCAGAGCCGCCCCCGTCAGGAAGCGGTCCGCGCCGACTTGTCGTTAACTTAGGCTCTAGGTCGCGGCGTACCGTCTTGCTCCCTCTCCCTCGCAGGGAGAGGGCTGGGGTGGGGGTTGCCACCAGCGGCGTTCGCTTCTCGCAGCAACCAAAATCGGGCGTCAAACCACAAGCACCAAACTCCCGATTCAACCGCCAAGCACGCCAGCGGCATGCTAGCCCCCAAAGTAAACGGCGACAATGCCGAGCGGGTTCCGGCCATCTGTAACACAGATTGCGACGCTGCTAGGAATTATTTCAAAATTGGAATCGCCGTCATTCATCAACAGATGCCCCAACCTTCACGCGTGCGAAGGGCTTATGAACCTAGGTGCCCCATCCTTCGCGGCAGCAAAGGGTGGGGAATCAAAGCACACAACCAAACGCGAACCAAGAGCAATCCTCTGCCAGCAACACTTAGCCCCCGGCCAATGGCCGGGGGCTAATCACAGATATCCAAAACGGCAATTCCCAAAGCGCGAATTTCGATAACGGGCATCTCTTAAACTCACATCGTCGGCGACGACGTCACCAACCGTCCCGTCTCCATCCACGCCACCCATTTCTCGCACATACGCGTGATCGACCTGCCCACCTGCATCGTCGCGATCTCGTCCGGCGTTACCCACGCCAGATCGTGGCTCTCGTCGCTTACCACATATTCAGCATCGCCCGTGATCCGGCAAAAAAATCGAATGTCGTAATGCAGGTGCCCCGGCACGTCGCCGCGCGCGGGGATCGGATGCACGTCGAGATCGAAAATCTCGGCACTGACGGCCTCAATGGCGTCTATGCCCGACTCCTCCTGCGCCTCTTTTAGCGCAACCCGCAGAATGTCGCTATCACCATCGCAATGGCCGCCGAGCTGCAGCCATTTATCCAGCTTGCGATGATGCGTCAGCAGCGCTCGACCGCGCCGCTCGTCGATCAACCACGCCGCCCCCGTCATATGGCCGACGAGCAAGCTCCGCTCGAAGCAATCGGCATGCTCCTTCACGAAGTCGATGATCTGCTGCCGATGCTCGATCTCAGCAGCGTCTGTCGGTCGATAGCGTTCGAGTTTTTGAAGTAAGTCGTCGCGATGCATGCCAGCGATGGTAGCCCACAACGGCAACGACCGAAAACGCCGGCGGAGCGGGTGTCCCGGCCCCTCTGGGGCTGGGGGACAACCTCCCTTTCTCGCGCCGGATGCCGGGTGCCCCATCCTTCGCGCCAGCGAAGGGTGGGGAATCCCCCGCGGTACGTCGCCAAATCAGGCCCCGCCCGTCGCCGTAGGCCAGCCCCTGGCCATTGGCCAAGGGGC
Source organism: Phycisphaerae bacterium (assembly GCA_030432035.1). Classification (GTDB taxonomy): domain Bacteria; phylum Planctomycetota; class Phycisphaerae; order UBA1845; family UTPLA1; genus ECT2AJA-110-A. The sequence goes on along the minus strand of JAUIHO010000185.1, from coordinate 6,857 downwards.
TAAATGTTGTCGGGGTACCCCTGCCCCTCTTGGGGCTGGGGGACATCCCCCTCCCCTCAGTTCCGAAAACCCGAAAAAAATCTCTCCCACGCGCGGCAGAACCTCGCCGCCCGCCGGTACTTCTCCTCGCCACCGACGAACGGCGACGGGGCAAAACGAACAACACCGTGTTTAGCGAGGAGACACGACGATGAAAACGCTCAAGAACATGACCGGCCTGAAGAAGTTTTGTCTGGGTTTGGTGCTGGCAAGCGGCCTGATGCTGAACACCGGCTGCGAAGAGTTGCGGCTGATCAACGACATCGTTCGAGCCATCCCCGTCAGCGATGGCGGCCTCTTCGACGGCGTCATGCCCGACCTCGACTTCGGCGGCGGTCCGACGACCGGCGATGAATTCTTCGGCGACGATGGTGGCTATTACGACGACGGTTACTACGGCGACGATAGCTACAGCGACGACTTCTTCGATTGGTAATGCGAAACGCGACGAGCGAAACGAACATACGATCGCGTTTGTGCGAAATGAAAAGAACCGCGACCCAAGGGTCGCGGTTCTTTTTTTTGGTTATTCAAGCGTCGAGGATTGAATCAGCGCGTCCAACTCCGGTTTATCCAAGAACTCAACCGTCATGAAATCGTCGTACAGCACATTGCCACCTTCGCAGTAGTGATTGCGCGGGTCTTCAATCAAAACCGGGACGAGCCCATCCTTGTTGGGGGAGCATTGCTTTATCAAACGATAGGCATTCGCGTTCTCATGAAACGAGGGGCAAGTCGTTTGCTTTATTCCTGTAGGGTCTGTTCGGAAAAGCACGTCAATCGATTCTGGTGGCTCCCCAAAGTCCTGTTGGTAAATTGCGATGGCGTAGCCGATACCGCGCATGTTTGCCTTGCAAACTCGGCGCATTCCCATTTCGTAGGAACTGTTCGATTCATAAATGGTCATCTCAAAGATCGAATCATCGAATACCATCACCAACATAAACGCGACAACCAATATTCCCGAACCAAACCCCATGTACGCTAAGAGGCTCGGTTCTTTGGACGTCTCGCGCTTAACGAGTTGTCGGCACCCGCTCGCACCGCCGAGCACCGTAGTAATCAACAGAGCGGTGACTATCCAACTGAATGACGGCCACGTTCGCCCACACTTGATGTACCACCACAGCAACATGTAACACGTGAACGCCAACAAACAGAATGCCAGAATTCCTAGGTATGTGACGTATTTCGGGATGTAATGGGCAAATGGCAATCGGTTGCGGTTAATGCTTTTCTGAGCATAGTCAATTTCAACCGTCGTTTGTTCGTCATTCATCTGACATTTCACCGGCAACCTTGCGTTCGTCTTCAAACGTTGTGGATTGAATCAGCGCGTCGAGAGCAGGCTTACGCAAGAAGTCAACGCTACCATCGTCGTACAATACGTTTCCGCCTTCGCAATAATGATTGCGCGGGTCCTCAATGATGATTGGTACAAGTCCGTCCTTGTTCGGCGGGCATTGCTTGACGCGGCGATAACAATTCGGGTTGCTATCGAAAGAGGGGCATCGCAATTGCTTCGATCTCAAAGAGCCCTCCGCAACCAAATTATCTAGCGTTGCATAATCCGTGCCGTGCTCCAATCGATAGGCGTCTGCTGCTTGCGCAATTCCGCGGAGATTGGCGGAACAGACTGTGCGTCTTGCAAGTTCGAACGGCCCTTGCGGCTGATCTATTGCATCCAAAACAATCGGTCTGATGGTCAAATAGACCAATGTCAGCCCGGCAAGCGAACCCGCAAAGAGTATGAACCTGATTCGGTTATCAATTGATTCTTTCTTCGAATGACAGAATGCGATAATTCCAGCGACGACCGACAAAGCGCCCAACACGAATTCGAGAATCGAGAATTTTAGCGGTAAGCGTTCGCACTTCGTGTAGACTACGATTACCAAACGGCTGGCGGAGAACACATAAACCAAGGAGATGGCACCGAGTACCGTCGCCAATTGAACGATTCCAAACCAACGAAATATAGAGATCGAATCGCCGCTCGGAGGTGCGTATTCAAGATCGATCGGCTCTTTCTCGTCGCTCATAAGCCTATATTCCGCCCGATCATCGTGAATCTCATGCGGCCACAGGCCGCGGCTCTGTCGATGCGATGCGCGAATCGCCTCGGCATTCCGGATCACTCAATACTATGCACGCCCTCTCGCCCGATCATCTATCCATCACAAAATCAACGACGCGTCTAATCGCCGCCCGATTCGATCTGCCGCGCGCCTTTGTGCCCTAGTTCAAACGTCTCGCCCCGGTCCGGCATGTAAATATCGCGATATCCGTCTTCGCGCATCATGTCGCGCATGCCTTGCATCTGGTCGAGTTCGCCATGCACCAAAAACGCACCTTTGCAACCCGCCGCGTGCGGTTTTAGCAAGCCGCGCAGCTCTTCGCGGTCGGCATGCGCGCTGAAACCGTTGAGCGTTTCGACGCGGGCCTTCAACTTATATTCTTTTCCAAAGATATTGAGCTTAGGCTGCTTCTCGACGATGCGCCGACCCAGCGTATGCGCCGCCATGAAGCCAACAACCAGAATCGTATTGTTCTCGTTCTCCACATTGTTCTTCAGGTGATGGCGAATGCGCCCCGCTTCGCACATGCCGCTGGCCGAAATGATGATCGCGGGGTTCTTATACTTGTTGATCGCCTTGCTCTCATCGACCGACTGCACGTACGTACACGACGAACACCCCAAGATATCGCCGGTGATCTGCTGAAACGACTTCGCCTCACGATCGTACAACTCCGGGTGCAACCGAAACACTTCCGTCGCGTTCACGGCCAGCGGGCTATCCACAAAGATCGGCAACGGTTGCAACGTGCCCTCTCGCATCAGTTGATGCAGGTAGTACACGATCACCTGCGTGCGGCCGACGCTAAACGCCGGAATAATCACCTTGCCGCCACGCTCGGAGGTTTCCGCGACGATTCGCGCCAACGCCCCCTTTAAATCACCGCTCGGCGGATGCACCCGGTTGCCGTACGTGCTCTCGGTAATCACGTAATCGTACGGCTCAAACTTTTTCGGGTCGCGCAGAATGGGCATGTCGGGCCGACCGATATCGCCAGTGAAACACAAGCGAATCGGCTTATCCGAATCGGGCGGGTTATACACCGCTTCAACACTCGACGAACCCAGCATGTGCCCGGCATGATGGAACCGCACGCGCAGCCGTCGCGTTACCCAAAACCAGCGTTCCTGCGAGACCGAATGAAACGCATGCAACGCCGCGTGCGCGTCGTGTTCTTCGTATAGCGGACTGACCGTCGGCTTGCCCTTGCGCTGCAGCTTCTTGTTCAGATACTTCGTATCTTCCTGCTGAATGTGCGCCGAATCGGCCAACAGCAGCGCACACAAATCGCGCGTGGCCGGCGTTGAGTAGATCGGCCCTTCGAACCCCCGCGCCACGAGCATCGGCAAGCGCCCGCAATGGTCGATATGAGCATGCGAAAGCACCACGGCATGCAGCGAGCCGGGGTCCATATCAAACGTACGGTTCTTTTCGTGGTCGTGCTTGCGGTCGCCCTGAAACAACCCGCAATCGAGCGCGATGCGTCGACCATCGGCCTCCAACACGTGACATGAACCTGTAACTTCTTGTGCGGCGCCGCGAAATGAAACCGTGAGCATGCGTTCTCCCGATGTAGTAAAAACGAAAATGGCGTTGCAGCGCATCAGTATGCGCGACAACGCCATGAGGTTATCGAAGATCGGCTACGGATTGCAAGCGCCGCCCGTGCCGTTGCCGTCAAAGTCGTTCGCAACCGAAAAAGCAATCTGTTGATCGGCAGCCGTGTTGGCACCGTCGCAATTGATATCGGCAGCCGTGATGATGGCCAAGTCGGTAATCTCGCCATCAATGACGTCGGAGATCATCGCGACGTCGGTGCTATCTGTGCAGCCGTCGCCGTTCACATCGCCCAATACGCGCACCGTGATCGGCACCGTCGCCGTTCCGATGTTGCCGAAGTCGTCGCCCGTCACTGTGACCGTCGCGATATACGTCATGCCGCCCGGTGAATATGCAGGCCGCAAGGGTGCACGAAAAACGGCACTGGCCGTGTCTTCGCCCGAGACGGCGGTAAACGTCCCACCCATTCGATCGGCAGGTGCCGCGATCGACCACGAATAGCTATACGACTGGTTGCTCATCGGATCGGCCGTCACCATCGCGTTCAACGTGCTCGTACAGTTCGTGCCCATCGCCAAATTCTCGTACACGTAGTCCTGCGGCGTCGACGCCTGCACATCGATCATGGGCAAGCAATCCAACGCACAATCGGTACCGATGCCGAAGAACGAACCATCCTGACTAGAGCAAAGCTGTTCAGTCAACGTGACGCAGAAATCGCCCTTACCAAAGCAGCATGCGCCGGCAATCGCATCGCAAGGCGCGTCGTCGCAAGACACGCCGGTGCCGAGCCACTGATCGCCGAACTCGATGCAATTCAGCTCAGTCGTTTCGTAGCAGAACAATCCTTCGGAACCATCGCAGCAGGCGCCCATCGGCTCGGTGAAACAAATCTTGCCATCGCAGATCGTGTCGTCACCGTAATAGGTGCCGTCGATACCGCTGCAATCGTTTTCGGAAAGCTGGAAGCAGGCATCCTTGCTATCACAACACGCGCCCGTTGGTTCAAAGCATGCACTGCAGGGAACATCTGTCCCAAGGAAAATGAACCCGGCGATGTCGCAAAGTTCCTCCGGAGTCGGCAAACAGTACTCACCGAAGGCACAGCACGAGCCGGTATCCACGGAACATGGGCTACCCTCACACGTCGTTCCGTCGCCAAGGAAAAGACCAGAGAACGATTCACAATCGTTTATCGAGACGACTTCGCAGAAAACACCTTCGCCAATTTGGCAACATGCGCCCGTCGCGGGAACGCACTCGCTGAACATGCAGCTCGTGAAGTCGCCCTGATAGTCGCCCGACATGTCACTGCAACTCACTTCGGTCTCATTGCTGCACGAGCCATTCGGCATACAGCAAGCACCCGTCGGCTGCGGACACATCGTGCTGGTACAGATTGTGAAGTTGCCCTGATAAAAACCCTTGTCGAAGCTACAGCTCATTTCCGTCAGGTTCTCGCAGGTGCCGTTCGGCATGCAACACGCGCCCATCGGCTGCGGACACATCGCGCTTACGCAATCGGTGAAGTTACCTTGGTACGTTCCGCCGTCAGTTGAGCAACTCAACTCCGTCTTGCTCGCACACTCACCATTCGGCAAGCAACACGCCCCGACCGGCTGCGGGCAGGACACTTCGCTGCACAACACGCCGAAGCCCTGGAATGTGCCGCCACTCTTTTGACAGTTAAACAATTCCTCTTCCGAGCAAGTGCCGTTCAAGTAGCAACATGCACCCGGCGGCGGAGCACACGGGTCGGGTAGGTCGAAACACGTGGTACCGACCCCTTGAAATGTGCCGTTGAATAACTCGACGCAAAGAAACGCTTCGAGTTCGAGACATTCAAGCCCCAACACGTCACCAGTAGCCAAACCGTTATTTATGTTAGATATGAAACAACAGGCACCGACCGGCACAAAGCACGGGTCGAGTTCGTCATCGCAACTCGTGCCATCGCCCTGATAGCTGCCTTCGAGCGAATTGCATTCTTGGAACGTCACATCGCTACACGATTCGCCGCCACAGCATGCCCCCGTCGGAAGCGGACAATCCGCATCTTCGCAAAGCACATTGTCGCCCTGATAGGCGCCTTCGATCTCGTCGCAATCGGCAAGCGTAAGAAACTCGCAACTGCCATCAGCCTTGCAGCATGCCCCCATCGGATCGGGTTCGCCCACCGTCGGGCAATCCGTGCCCGGGCCTTGGAAGCTGCCACCGAGCGACGAACACTCAGCAGCCGTCTCGATCGTACAACCGACACTTTGAACGCACGCACCGGGCGTACACGCATTGCCGACGCCGTCATTGTTGTCATCTTCCTGATCGGCATTGGCATCTGCCGGGCAGTTGTCGCAAGCGTTGATCACACCATCATCATCGTCATCAAGTTCGCAAACGTCCGGTTGACCGTTCTCATTACAGTCGGCCGCGCCACCCGCAATCTGTTCGGCGTCGGGCTGGCCGTTTAGATCACAATCTTCACCCGGCCCCGGAATAACCAACGTAATCGTATCGCCGCCGTTGTAATCAACGCCCAAACGCAGCGTGACATTCAACAACACCGCGCCGGTTTGAAACAACGGCGATTCGGCGCCGTCGTTGTCTTCAATCGTTGCAATAACTTTGATTTCTTCAGCGACCGTCTGCAACAGCGCGAGGCTGCTGCCGAGACCTTCGGCTTGCAAGACACGATCGGACACGCGCACGTCTTCATCGGAGAAAAAGAACCGTGCTTCCACGCGCGCGTCGACACCCGATTCGTTCACGACCACAACGCCGACGGACGAACTACCGAGCCCCGGAATCGGAAAGCCCGCGCCGTCTCCGAAGAGCAAGGCCAGCAAATCGCAGCCGGAGTTTGACCCCACGATCAACGCGATGGTTAACGATAGAACGACTGCTCGAAATCGACGAGACGGCATAATTGCCCCTCACAAACCCCCTGCAAGGCAGGCACGAATAAAGTTGATGTGCAATCGGCGCATGCCGGCGCACACGCATCCGGTCCAAAGATGTTTATTCTACCCCGGATATGCCGGTGGTGAAGCGAGTAACGCGTTTTGGGGCAGCCTAAAAGACGATTATCGCCGATTGGACGGGCCAATTGCGATATAGGACGGTGCGGCCCAAATTGCGGGACGTGGTCGGCGTTAGTACTGAATCACCGAGTGGACGCTGTAA
>JAUIHO010000184.1 GCA_030432035.1 Phycisphaerae bacterium | reverse complement strand
ATGCACGGCGTCGCACACGGCGGCGATTAGGTCGAGGCGTTGGTGAATGGTCAGGTGCTCGGCGGCGGCAAAGCGTGTGAGCGGCTGGCCTTCGACGAGTTCCATTGCGAAGAACGGCTGCGGACCGGCATCGGTTTCGGCCACGCCCGCTTCGTAAATCTGAGCGATGCCGGGGTGTTGCAAGCGACCGAGCGTTTCGGCTTCGTGCTCGAAGCGACGCATCATGTGGGCCGAGGCGGCGCCGGGTTTGATGACTTTAAGTGCGACGGTGCGGCGCGGTTTCTCTTGTTCGGCGCGATAAACAACGCCCATACCGCCGGTGCCGAGAACGTCTTTGATTTGATAGTTGCCGATGGTCGTGCCGACGAGGGTTTGCGGGTCAGCGTGGGTTGTGATGGTCGTCTTGCTGAAGCCGGCGCTGGTGAAGGTGAGGCTCATCAGCGATTCGAGAAAGTCGTCATCCTTTTCGTGATGCAGGCTGAGCAGGCGGCGGACTTCTTCGAGTACCTCCGTCGATTCGCCGCTAAGGGTTTCGAGAAAGGCGGTGCGCTCGCCGACGGGGCGCTCGAGTGCTTCGTTAAAGAGCGCCTTGGCGCGTTGATAGGTTTCAGGCGTCATGGGCGTCTTCACCTTTGTTGAGTTCGCCGCGCAGGAATGCTTTGGCCATCGTCCATTCGCGGTGCACGGTGCGTACGGATACGTCGAGGGCGGCGGCGATTTCTTCCATGCTGAAACCGCCGAAGTATTTCATTTCGACGACTCTAACTTGTTGCGGGTCGAGGGCTTCGAGTTTTTTTAAGGCCTCGTCGAGGCCGACCAAATCGAAACGCGAATCATCGGCCGGAATGTGCTGATCGTCGAAGTCGATGCGCTGACGATCGCCGCCGCGTTTGCTGCGACTGCGCGTGCGCGCGTGGTCGACGAGGATGCGGCGCATGGCCACAGCGGCGAGGGCGGTGAAGTGGCCTCGGTTCTGCCAATTCACGCGGGTTTGATCGAAAAGCTTGATAAACGCTTCGTGCACGAGAGCAGTGGGTTGCAACGTATGGTCGGCACGCTCTTGTTGTAGATAGCTCGCCGCGCGTTGACGCAGTTCGTCGTACACCAACGGCAAGAGATCGGACGCGGCGGCGGAATTGCCGTCTTGTGCGGAGATCAGGAGTTGGGTGGCGTCTTGGTCTTGCATGGGATCGTTTGCGTATTGCGTTCCAACTCGGTCGGTCTGCCGGTGTGTTTATTGACGGCGAGCGCGGATTATAACCGTGCGATTCGGGTTGAATGATACCGCACAAGTCGTATCTATTTCGTGCCATTTTGACTGTAAACACGCAAGATTGCGAACGGTATTTCGGGCAGGAATCGGGTCGCATCATTATGATTTTATTAGAGGCCGCGTATCGGGTTTCGGGTGTTGGATCGACTCGCATCCGGATGGTTCGTCGGTGCTTGTGGACAGAAAATGCAATTGCAAGGGAGTGGTGCGATGTCATTAAAGTTGGCAGTGATAGGTGGCGTGGCGGGTGGTGCCGGTGCGGCGACGGCGGCGCGGCGGGTGAACGAGAACGCTGAGATCACCGTGTTTGAGGCGGGGCCGTACATCTCTTTTGCAAATTGCGGGCTGCCGTATTACGTGTCGGGTGAGATCGATACACGCGAAAAGTTGTTGGTCACCAAGCCGGAGATGTTGGAAAAGCGATTTCGCATCGACGTGCGCACGCAGCACGAGGTGTTGCAAATCGATCGCGATAAGAAACGGTTAACTGTGCGAAACCACCCGACCGGGGAGACGTTCGAGCATCGGTACGACAAGTTGGTGATCGCGACGGGGGCGAAATCGTTCAGCCTGCCGATCGACGGGCTGGATCATCCGCGCGTGATGGAGTGTCGCACCATCGACGACGTCGATCGCATATATGCGGCGGCTCAGGCGCATCCGAATTCGCAGGCATTGGTGATCGGCGGCGGGTTTATTGGGATCGAGATTGTCGAGGCGCTTTCGATGCGTGGGCATCGCGTCACGCTGGTGGAGTTGGCCGATCAGATTCTGCCGCCGATGGATGCCGAGATTGCCGCGGCGGGCTTGGAACAACTGAAAAAGCACGGCGTCGAAACGAGGTTGGGCGCGACGGTGCAGCGTTTTGAGCATGGTGATAACGGTAGCGTGGCCGTGCTGTCGACGGGTGAACAGATCGACATTGCGTTTGCCGTGGTGGCGGTGGGCGTGCAACCCAATACGTCGATTGCCAAGGAGGCGGGGTTAGAGATCGGGGCGACGGGTGGGCTGGTTGTCGACGAACACCAACGCACGAGTGATCAAAACATCTTCGCCGCCGGTGATGTGACGGAGTTGATGTACTGGCCGACGCAATCGCGGATGAAGTTGGCGCTGGCCGGGCCGGCGAATAAGCAGGCGCGCGTGGCGGGTGTCAATGCGGCGAGCGATGCGGGTGCGCCGTTAGCGACGAGCGGCGCGGCGGGCACGTCTATCGTGCGCGTGTTTGATTTGGGTATTGCGATGACGGGGCTGTCGGAGAAATTGGCGCGCAAGTTAAAGCTCAACGTGCAAACGGTGATGACGCAGAACGGTCATCACGCGGGATATTTTCCGGGCGCGACGCCGCTGTTGATCAAGTTGATTTTCGATGCGGAAAGCGGTCGCGTCTTGGGCGGGCAAGTGGTGGGCGAACATGGCGCGGATAAACGCGTGGACGTGTTGTCGACGGCGATTCAAGCGGGCTTCACAGTCGAACAGTTGGCCGATTTGGATTTGGCGTATTCGCCACCTTTCGGGGCGGCGAAGGATCCGTTGGTAATCGCGGGGATGGTCGCCGCGAACGCGTGGCGCGGTCGGACGGATTTGATCACGGCGGCGGAGTTGGCGGACGCGTTAGAAGGGGATGGCGGGCCGTGGGTTCTCGATGTGCGCACCAAGCAAGAGCACGAATCTGGTCGCATCGATGGGGCGGTGAATATACCGATCGATGAACTGCGGGATCGACTGGCCGAGGTGCCGAATGATCGCGCGATTGTGACGCACTGTGCGGTGGGCTATCGCGGCTATTTGGCGGAACGAATTTTGAAGCAGCACGGTTACGAGCGGGTGCAGAACCTGACGGGCGGGTTTCGGGCGTGGGCGTTGGTGCAGCGGGCGCGGTCGCAGCGCGGATGAGGTGTTTTGTGTTGGCGTTAAATCGGTGGTTTTGGCGTGGGAATGGCTACAGTGGATGTGGATAACCTGTGAGCCGAAATTTTTAGTTTTTTTCGGCCAACCCCGTTGACAGGGTTGGCAAGCGTGGTACTTTATAAGGCTCGCCCAAACGGGACGGGCAACTCAAAAGGTTGCCGAAACGAACCGCTGGGCAGTGCTCTTTGACAAGTCAACAGAGATCGAAACGGGAATGTGACGTCCGTGGGGTTCGCCTGCAAGCGACCCGTGGATGTAAAAAAGTCGCCCCACAAACAGCCGGGGCGACGGTGTTTTCCGGCGATCAAAGTTCGGCCTTTCGAGGTCGGGTGGCGATTGTCTTTTTTCAAACATTCCTGTTTGCAGACATGATAGTTTGAGCCTTCGAAGAACTCTCTGACGCCTTCGGGTGTTGGGGTTCAACGATAAATTAAAGTGAAGAGTTTGATCCTGGCTCAGAACGAACGCTGGAGGCGTGGCTAAGACATGCAAGTCGAACGGTACGTTTGTTTTCGGATAGACGTATAGTGGCGAACGGGTGAGTAATAAATAGGTAACGTGCCTCGATCACAGGGATACCGGCGGAGCTTGCTCCTTTGCGAAAGTGCCGTTAATACCTGATGACGTCATTCATTGGCATCTACGAATGATCAAAGGTGGGGACCCTCGGGCCTACCGGATTGAGATCGGCCTATTTCCTATCAGCTTGTTGGTGAGGTAACGGCTCACCAAGGCGGCGACGGGTAGCCGGACTGAGAGGTTGGACGGCCACATCGGAACTGAGACACTGTCCGGACACCTACGGGTGGCTGCAGTAACGAATATTCCGCAATGGGCGAAAGCCTGACGGAGCGACGCCTCGTGAAGGACGAATTCCCTCGGGATGTAAACTTCTTTTAGGGTTAGGCAAGCAAAACCGGTTAATACCCGGTAAGTTGAGCCATCCCAGAAAAAGCCTCGGCTAACTCCGTGCCAGCAGCCGCGGTAATACGGAGGAGGCAAGCGTTGTTCGGAATCACTGGGCTTAAAGCGCGTGTAGGCGGCCGATCAAGTACCTTGTGAAAGCCCCGGGCTTAACCTGGGAACTGCTTGGTATACTGATTGGCTTGAGTCGGATAGGGGTGCCTGGAACAATAGGTGGAGCGGTGAAATGCGTAGATATCTATTGGAACGCCTGAGGCGAAAGCGGGGCGCTGGGTCCGCACTGACGCTGAGACGCGAAAGCGTAGGTAGCGAACGGGATTAGATACCCCGGTAGTCTACGCCGTAAACGATGCGTACTAGACTTCTGTAGCTCTGACGCTGCGGGAGTCGAAAGAAAACCGATAAGTACGCCGCCTGGGGAGTACGGCCGCAAGGCTAAAACTCAAAGGAATTGACGGGGGCTCACACAAGCGGTGGAGGATGTGGCTTAATTCGAAGCAACGCGCAGAACCTTACCCAGATTTGACATACTTGGATTAGCTGCTGGAAACAGTAGTGACGCGGCTTGCCGTGGACCTTGTACAGGTGCTGCATGGCTGTCGTCAGCTCGTGTCGTGAGATGTCGGGTTAAGTCCCTGAACGAGCGAAACCCTTATCGTTAGTTGCCAGCGCGTTATGGCGGGCACTTTAGCGAGACTGCCGGTGTTAAACCGGAGGAAGGTGGGGATGACGTCAAGTCCTCATGGCCTTTATATCTGGGGTTGCACACGTCCTACAATGGGAAGGTACAGAGCGATGCGAGACCGCGAGGTGGAGCAAATCGCACAAAACTTCCCTCAGTTCGGATTGCAGGCTGCAACTCGCCTGCATGAAGCTGGAATCGCTAGTAATCGCGCATCAGCTACGGCGCGGTGAATATGTTCCTGAGCCTTGTACACACCGCCCGTCAAGTCATGGAAGCTGGTAGTACCCGAAGTCCGTTGGTTAACTTCGTGAGACGGCGGCCGACGGTAAGACCGGTGACTGGGACTAAGTCGTAACAAGGTAGCCGTAGGGGAACCTGCGGCTGGATCACCTCCTTTCTAGGGATACCTAGACCCGATGACGACAACTTCGGTTGTCCCCATCGTGGATAAGGTCAGCACATTCCCGGCGAATCTCTGATTCGTCCGGCGGCGGAGCGATCCGTCATCCGTAACGATCTCTGTTTGACAAATTAAACGCCCGGCAGGCTTGAAAGAGCTTGTCGGGCGTTTTTTTGTTTTGATGACGACGGAGAGGACAGCAACGGTCGCGACGCGTGGTTACCGATGCGGGGATTGCCGACGTCGATCTGGTTTGAGTATCAAGGGGGGATCAATGCAAAAGGCGCACTCGCTTTCGCTTGATCATGTCGATCCTATGGATCGACATGGCACCCGCGTGTATGTGATATTTGGCTCAATCGTTGGCATGCCACCTGCCTTGTCCCATGTGACTTTCTTGAGCTTGATAATGAAGAACGTGCCATTTGGGGATGGGACCTGGTCCAGCATATTACAAAGATGGTATGCGTATTCAGAAAGCGAAGATAGATGATAAAAATTAAGTGTGATTGCGGAAAGACCCTCAATGCACCAGACAACTTGTTGGGTAAGTCTGCTCGTTGCGGCGGATGCAGGCGAACGTTACTGATTCGACAAGAATCCAAAGACGCTGAGTTGAAGGAAACGAAGATTGACGAACTTGCAGATGCCGGGTGCCATGCCGACCTAAGCGAAAAAATGCAGTAACCATTACACGAGTAACATTGGCTAGGATCATCCAATCGCCAAATCAATACCAAGGTCGGCATGTTTGCGTATCGCGGATACCAAATTTCTAGGAGATGGTCGGTAGCGGCCGACATGCACTTATTCGCTGATTCAAACACCTGAGGACAAGATGTTCGCGCACGAAGCATGCCGACCGTCGAGTTGGACTGGCGATCGTGTAGGTCTGACGCCGCTTACGACGTCTAGACGCGCAAGCTCCCGACGGTTCTGTCGGCAGGGCACCCAATCGGAGGCAGGCACCATCACCCAGCTTTCAGTGTCGCCCGCCATTCAATGACGATAGGCACCTCCTGAATATTCCTAAAAATATTGCGGTCCATTTTGCGACCTGGTTCGTGTTAAGAACTGGCCGCCGAGCGGGCGTCCGACGCAGTAAATATTGCCACCAGGAGGCTCCCAATGATGATTTCCCGACGCAACGCCGCACTTGTGACCATCCTGATGGTCGGGTTGGCATCTTCAGTCGCCGATGCAGCCACGATTCGGGTGCCCGCCGACGCCCTGACGATTCAAGGCGCTATCGACAGTGCCGACAGCGGCGACCTCATTCTCGTTAGCGATGGCGTCTATAACGAGACCATTTGGGTCGACGTTCCCAACTTAACCATTCAATCCGTCAATGGTCGAAACGCAACCTCGATTTCGTCGAACCCTGGTATCAGTCAGCCCATTGTATTCGTAGACGCGCCCGGCGTAACCATCGGTGGAAACGGACAAGGATTCACGATTCAACACGAGGGCTTTCAAGCCAAAGATATTGTCGCGCTGAGTCTCGCCGCTGTTGAAGATGGGGCTGCGTCGGACGATGCCGCCGTCCGATTCGAAGAGAATCGAGTCTTAGGGAATCGAGCTTCTTTTGGATTGCGAACGCTTCAATCCTTGTCGGGTATGTCGTTGCGCATTACCAATAACCAATTCGAAGGTCAGTTCGGGACGGATTACGGATTTAGAACGGTCATTGGTTTGGGAGTATCGGAGCAGGAGGGCGGCGAACCAGTTTCATTGAACGCTGGAAGCGTGTCCATATCGAATAACGTGATGCGCGATTTTTCAGATGGAGCGATTCGCGTTACGGGCGAGTCGTATGCCAGTGAATTGGCGATCACTCAAAACCAGATCAAAGGGCTTGCAACCGGATCGACGTATGGTCTGAATTTTTCGGCACCGGTGATGGAGCAGTCCACCGTAACGATCGTTGACAACGATTTCAATAAGATCGTGTCACCAATCGATGCCTACACGTTTGATGGCGGAGCTTCATTTTCAATAAGTGGAAACGCGATTTCGGCGTTCGGTGAGCGTTGCATCGATGTGTATGCCATTCGCAACGGCAGCGACGCAACAATAACCGGAAATACGATTACGTCTGAAGTAGGCGAAGCCAGCGACTCGTGCGTTCGGTTCTACAACGTCGAGTTTGGCTCGACGCTCAATATTACCGGCAACTCAATCGACGTCGCCGGTCGATACGACGAAGCGATCTATGTGTATACGGTTTGGCAGAACAGCCATGCGACCATCGCGGATAATGAGGTGCGCGGATATCGCTTGTCTGGCCTCGAAGTCAATGACTACATCGAACAGAGTTCGACAGTTTCGGTATCGAACAACACCTTTGAGGGCGATGCGCAGTCCGGTTCTATCGCTGGTATCAATTTTCCATATACGATCTTCGACGACTCGGTCGTTACCGTTTCGGGTAATTCCGTTCATGGATTCACGTTGTATGGCATCTACTTCGACGACATCTCAGACGGCGGGAGCGTGCAGTGCACCAATAATACCGTGCTAGGTACCCCGGCGGGTAGCGAATTCGGCATCGTCTTCAACAACGTTCGCGGCAGCGAACAGACCAGCAGTGTTACGGGAAATACGATCGGCAATATCAAGAGTGACGATCCGGCGACCGCCGCCATCTACGTACGGAGCACCCACGATTCTCCGGCAATCGATGTCATTGGCAACACCGTCGGCGCCCATGCAGACGGCGCGCCTAACGGCATCCTCTTCAATATCGGAAGTTCAGGAGGCGAATTCCTTGTGGACGGTAACGAGGTTGCCGGGTTTTCGAATGCCGCTCTGAAATTCGATTCTGCAACACTGGAGACGACAGGGGTACTAATCCGCGGGAACTTGTTTGTCGGCGGTGACTATGGTGTTGAAGTAACCAGTAGCCTGAGCGACGCCACGGTTATGGAGATGAGCAGCAATCAGTTTCTCGAATTTACGGTGGCGGCGATTCGCACAACCGAATCCATCAGCGACACGAGTTTGAAAATCTCGCGTAATGAGTTTAGCGGAGACGGTGTTGGCGTATTGATGGAGGGCGAGATTACGGATTCGAGTGATGTCGAGATCACGAGCAATTGTTTTGGCTTGGTCTTCAAGGGTGTTTCAGTGACGCTCATCAGCGAAATCGCCGAAGTCTTGCTGCGCAACAATGACTTTTCAGGGGTGTTCGGCGTCGCCATCGAAAACAAAAACAGCGATGCGGCGAACGAAGTGGACGCCGATGAGAATTTCTTGGCCGGTAAAACGATCACGGGTGAAGTTCGTTTCGATAACGAACTCTTAACTGCTCCTGATGACGATGGGGACGGCGTGTCGAACTGTGGCGATGCCTGTCCGAATACGCCGGTGGCCGAACCAGTTAATGACGCCGGATGTGCCATTCTTGTAGACGACGAGCCGTCACCAAACGCACCGCCGTCGGGCGACCGTCCGGGTAACAATCCGCCGCCTTCCGGTGATGCCTGTGGCATCGGCGTGCCGACGGTCGCCGCATCGTTGGCACCGATCGCCATTCTCGGTTTTGGAGGCAATCGACGACGCAGAGTGATTCCACGCGACTCGTAATTGTGCTCGGATCGACCTACGAGATGTAGCTATCGGGGGCGTTACCGCAGGAACCTGCGCACGCCCCCGTACTCATTTTCTACGGTCGACTTTGAATCGTTACATCGTGGCTCGGAGATATTTTCTCCCGTCGCGATAGAATATCGATGTTATGAGTGCACAAGAAATCATCACGGCCGCGCGGCGGTGCGAGCAGGTTTGGTGGGAGCATATCTGCAAGACCGAGCCGTTGGAGTACGGCGTGGCGTTTACGGCGGTCGAGTTGCCGCAGTTTGCGGAGGCCCAGCAGTTGCGCGATGTGTGGTTGCACGAGGTGGACGGCGCGACGGCGTTCGAGCGGGCGGAGCAGTATTTCAGTAAGCGCGATTTGGCTTGTCATCTTTGGTCGCCGGCGTCGGGGCAGGAGATTGAGCCCGTGGCGCAGGTGATGGATGAGAAGGGCTGGCAGAGAGCGTCGCTGGTGGCGATGGGTATGGCCGATACGTCGGCGGTGCCCGATCCGGAAGATATCGACGGCATTCGCGTGTTACCGGCGCGGGCAATGCGGCGGGCTTATCGACAGTTGCTCGATGATGTGGGTAACAACGACGGCAGTGCCGATGCCGCGTTCGAGCGGCTCGATGATGCCAATTGCGATGTGTTGCTGGCGGTGCGCGACAAGGTCGCTGTGGGGCGGATCACCTATCATGAAGTCGGAGATTTCGCCCGTTTGCGCGATTTTTTTGTGGAATCGAGCGAAGATTTTGACGCGTTGGGCAAGCATCTGATCGCGCATGCTTTGCTGATCGCCCGGCGATTGTTGCCGCGGGTGTTGGTGACGTGCGTGGCCGAAGAAGACACGCGGCAGCGGGTGCTGTTCGAAAGCTGCGGGTTCGCAGCCGCCGGAGAGTTGGTACGGTTTCGCCGACCGGCATGAGCTGCGCGACAGCGGCGCGAATTGCGCGTTCCTTTGCTGTTATAAATATACAGTTGTCGATTTTGGTTGCGGGATGGCTGGTCGGCAGTTTATGACGCGGGTGTTTGCTTCGCGTTAACCTTTGGTAGGGCCGTGACGCTCATTCGGGTCTAACCGTCGGTTTATAGAATGCCGATTTTCAATGTATGATCCATCGGCACAACATTCGGCGTTCCACCAGCGCTGCGTATTCTGAAACTAGTCGGGCATGTCATTCGCGACGATTTTTCGTCGGCCTTGCGATTGCGTTGGTTGCGGCAACAACGGCGGAAGCACAGACGCGCATCGGTGTGCTCACGCTCAACGACGGTCGGCAGTTCGCGAACCTGAGCTTGCTCGATCCGGGTATGGCGGCGGCGCGCGTTGCGTTGGAAGGCGAAGGTTTCGAGATCGCGCCGATCACGGCGCTGACGGCGCTGCAGCTTGGCAACGTCGATATTCTCTGGTTGCCGCTATTGGCGTCGTCGAACGCGGGCGGGCCTGTGCCAGCTTACACGTTGAGCGAACGGTTGGAGTTGATCACGTATCTCGAAGCCGGCGGGCGCGTGGTTTGGTTCGGCGATGCGGGCGTCTATAACGACGGCGACGAGTCGTTTCTTGATGCGTTCAACATCAGCAAGCTGAGCGGAAACTTCACAGTGCCGGGTATTGCGGTCACGGATGCGCGCTTGCCGGCGTTGAGCGGCCCGGCGGACGCGGTACAAACGATCGGAACCGGCGCGACGTACGGATTGATGGATGTGACGGCCGCAAACGTGTCGGTGACGGAATTGTTGACCGACGCGAACGGGCCGGGAACGTTTGCGGCAACGGCTACGATTTCGAATCCGAATGGTGACGACGGGCGGCTCGCACTCGTTTGTGATGCGTCGATCTTCGAACAGTTCTTTAATAACGACGA
>JAUIHO010000001.1 GCA_030432035.1 Phycisphaerae bacterium | reverse complement strand
GGAGAAGGCAGCATGCGACCAATCCGGCCTGCGTTAACTTAGCAGAAACTTTTTTTAGCATCAGAAATCCGCTCCAAAATTTGCAGACGCAACTGCGTTACCGAGGAGTTGAAAGGAAAGTTGCGGAATCTGAGGCGATGCAGATGCGGCGTTGCGGATAGCAACGGCACAAACGATCATTGTCAGTACGCCTAAGTTGGCGACTGCTAACACGGTCACCTTGGGATGACACTCGTTCATAGTAATTGCCTACACTTCACAATCGTCATTCATTGGGTCGTTTACATAACCCCGTCAAACTAATGAATGGTAAGTAAGGCAGATTGAGGCCGGATTTTCCGGTCCTCTATTCTTTTCCGACGGCATAAAGTGCTGGATTGGCCCATTGCGGCGGTTAAAATCGATCTATGGCCGAATTAACAGATGCGGAATTCTCCCAGTTGCTACAATCCGCTCAGGCTGGACAAGAGGGGGCGGCAGAGCAGTTGTTCAACCTGGTTTATTTTGAACTTCGGCGAATTGCGCGCCAATGCCGACATGTCGGAGCCCACGGCTCCACCATGCAGGCTACGGTATTGGCGAATGAAGCCTATCTCGAATTCACACGTCGCTTTACCGTGTCATCCAACTACAGTGCGGCCGATCAAGACGCGTTTTTTCGATCGGTGGCATTGGCGATGCGCACGATTCTTCGAGACTACTGGAGGCAGAAAAATGCCGAGAAACGCGGTGGTGGCGTTCGTCCGCTAGCGCTCGACCGCGAGGTCGCCGATGAGCCGAGTGGGTCGTTTGAGTCGATTGATTTCCTCGATTTGGATGAAGCATTGGGGCGTTTGGAGGCATTCAATCCAAGATGGTATGCGGTGGTCGCACATCGCTACTTTGCCGGTCGAAGCAATGAAGAAACGGCAAATATGTTGGGCGTGGGCATCTCAACCGTAAAATCTGATTGGCAACTTGCACGGGCTTGGTTGCGGCGCGCAATTGAAGTCGAATAAGCAGTCACACTTCGATTTAGAGGCAATCGATGTCAGACAAGTCATCACGGGAATTAACGTCGGAAGAACGGAAGTTGCTCGATGAGATTTCTGCCGCGGCTATGACGGTCCCTGAAGCTGAAAGAGCAAAGCTCGTTGAGGAAAAGTGCGGAGGCAATCACCGCATTGAGCGCGAGATATTGGCATTGCTCGCGATGGTCGCCGATACCAAGCAGTCGGATTTTCTCGCGCAACCGGCGGAAATACCGGATGACATCTCGACGAGTGCAAGTCCGAATTCGGATGCGTCCGTGCTCTTTTCCGATACGGCGTCTTTCAATCATCCAACGGAAATCGGTAACTATCATATCGAGGCCGTTGTCGGTGAAGGAGGCTTCGGTACTGTTTATCGAGCAGAGCAGGTAGCGCCGGTCCGTCGAACGGTTGCCTTAAAACTCATAAAAGCGGGCATGGATACGCGCCAGGTCATCGCACGTTTCGAATCGGAACGTCAAGCGCTGGCCATGATGGATCATGCGTGCGTGGCGAAGGTCTTCGATGCCGGAACAACGGAACAAGGGCGCCCGTTCTTCGTGATGGAATTTGTGGATGGTGTGCCGATTCATCAATTTTGCGACGATCATAGGCTGAGTTTGCAAGAACGATTGCGGTTGTTTGTGGACGTCTGCGAGGCCATTCAGCATGCTCATCAGAAGGGGATTATCCACCGTGATATCAAGCCATCGAATGTTCTGGTCATCGAGCAAGATGGTCGACACATACCCAAAGTGATCGACTTTGGAATTGCCAAAGCAACGGACCAGCGGTTGACCGAGCAGTCAATGGTCACCGAGATGGGGCAATTCATTGGTACGCCGGCGTATATGTCTCCCGAACAGGCTGACACGACGACTACCGATATCGACACCCGAAGCGATGTTTATTCATTAGGCGTGTTGCTCTACGAATTGCTAACGGGCTTGCCACCATTCGATCAAAAGCGCTTACGCAGTGCCGCCTATCACGAAATTCAGCGCATTATTCGAGAAGAAGATCCGCCGCGACCATCCACACGGATATCGGGTGAGGGAGACGTGACCCGCGTTATCTCTGATCTTCGCAAGCTTGAGCCGAGCCGGTTGATAAAGACCATTCGTGGTGACTTGGACTGGATCGTCATGAAGGCGATGGAGAAAGACCGGGGGCGGCGTTACGACTCCGCTAGTGGCTTTGCCCGCGATATTGAACGCTATTTAAATGACGAACCTGTATTGGCGTCGCCGCCAAACTCGACTTATCGCATTAAGAAATTGATTCGTCGCAATCGGGGTGCGGTCGCGGCAGCGGCGGGAATTGCGATGACGCTGCTGTTAGGAATCGGTGGCACGACCTACGGCATGTTATCAGCCAATGAGCAACGCGACAGAGCGAATGCGGCCGCGCTGTCGGCCGAACGAAAAGCACAGACTGCCGAGCGCATTTCTGAGTTCGTGGTTGGTTTATTTGAAGCATCCGACCCGGACTCGGCCAAGGGGGAGTCGATCAGCGCACTGGAGTTGCTCGATATCGGCGCGGCCAAGATTCAAGCGCTTGATAATGAGCCGGTGGTGAAGGCGGAACTGCAAGAGGCCATTGGCTGGGTTATGTTGGTTCTTGGGCGGTTGCAAGAATCCAAGCCGCTTTTAGAGCGAGCCTTGGAATACAGGCGCTCTCAGCCGACAGGTGGGGCGGAGCTAGCCCAGTGTCTCAACATGGTTGCAAACTTATATGACCAAGGCGGGGATTATCAGCAAGCTGAGGCGGTCGCACAGGAGGCAACAGATATTCGCGAGAAGTTGTTCGGTGCATCCGTCGAATTGGCAACCAGCCTCAATACGTTGGGAAATGTCTATTGGCATCAAGATCGACTGGAGGAAGCCTCGGTCATCCATCGGCGTGCGTTGAAGATGCGTGAATCTCTATTGCCACCAATGCATCAGGACATCGCACAGAGCCTGCATAATCTCGGTGCGTTGCGCTATTTCGCCAATGATTTGGCAGAAGCTGAATCCATGTATAAGCGCGCCATAGAAATTGAGCATGCGACGGAAGGTGAAAATAGTCACGGATTGGCAACGAGCATGCATGTGCTTGCGATTGTGTATCAAGATCAGGGCAAATTGGCAGAAGCTATCGAGTTGGAAAATCAATCGCTCGCCATTAAAGAACGCGTGTTGGGTGAGGAGCATCCGTATATTGCCTTAGGATTGACAACCTTGGGCAATATCTATCGATTGTCACACCGACCGGAGTTGGCTGAACCGAGAATTCGCAAAGCGGTGCAACTGGCGGAGGCAGCGTGGGGGAAACACCATGGTGAAGTCTGGTGGATGCGGCGATCTTGGGCGAAGACGTTGATCGATCTCCATCGAACTCAAGATGCGATGGCCGAATTGAATGACCTGATTGCGACGATTGAAGCTGCGGGGCGTGAAGATTCGCTCCCTTCAAATCTGAACACGCTCGCGCAAGTTCATCTAGACGCTGGCCGTCTTGATCGAGCCGAGGAACTCTTTCGAAGGTCATTGGGAATTACCTCGCACGAGATGGAACGCGGCGAGGCCGGCAGTATTGGTGCGCTCTGCGGTTTGGCTCGAACCTTGCATCGTCGCGATAGTCAGGAAGAAGCAGCGGAATACTATTTACGTGCGATTGCGGCATTGAAAGAAGAGCGAGAGTCAAACGATCTCGAATTGATGCGGGTGAAGTGCGAGTTTGCTCGTGTAATAGTTGAAAACGGTGAGAAGGAAGCTGTTGCGGATTCTATTGCCGACTTGCTTCAACAACAAATCTCGATCGTTGACGAGTCAGGTGCACGACCTCACGAATTGTACGCGGTAGGGGATGTATTGTTCGAGAATCAGATCTTCGACTTTGAAGGCGCAGACTTGCAGATTAATGCGTTGCAAGGTGCGGTCGAAAAAACAGAACGGCAGAATCCTGTGTACCTTGCGGCTCTTGCCAGAGCGTTTCATGAAAGTGGACGGAGCAATGATGCAATTGACACGATCAAAGATGCGATTGCGCTCGTCGAATCTGGGACGCCGCGTTCCGAATCGTGGCGGCAAACTTTGAAGAAATATAGAAGAATTGAAGAATGAGATAGCACCTCGGATACGATACTATTCATTGAACTCTTTTCTTGAAATTTATTCGAAAACGAGAATTGGAATCCTCAGAAGAAGTCTGTCTAAACGATTTCTGATCGAAACACCTCGTGGTAAAGCCGAGCATTGCAAACAATCAAAGTCAAATTGGAGTTGATGACACCGAAAGCAGGATAGGAAGACTCAAAACCTCTGAATTCGACTAGTCACTCTTCGCATGGGGGGGCAGAAACTCAGAATACGGTACCATTTTTTAAGTGGAGGGTGATCGGAGGAGTGTACGCGGGAGGAAAATAGCCCGAAGTCTCCCCGGTGGTCTTAGAGTTCGCGTCACGGTGGGCGGGTATTCGTTCCAAAAAAATCTACCGAATTCCGACCAACTTAGCGGTCCACTGCGCAATTGAATGTGTCCCCGTTATGCGACGGCGGCATGATACTCCTACGTCTGAAGCGGAAATCAGAAGAAATCTGACAATGTCGATTTTGAAGAGCTTAGTTCTTCTGATTCTATTTACGGTCGCTATAGCCGAAACTGCGGCGTCAACCGTCTTCGAGTGCCGGCCGACGCCTCGGATATTGCGACGGCAATCGACTTGGCAGCCGATGGTGACGAATTTCTGCTCGCGGACGGTACCTTTGTCGGATCAGTAAACCGAGTTTTCCTTCGTCGTCGCAATTTGACGAGTCGATCCGAAAGCGGCACCTCTGACGCGTGCATCATCGGCGACAACGATGCATCCTTTGGCGGCAACATCATAGATATCCGAGAAGACCCGCAAGGCGTTGCGCCAGTAGGTGTGCCGAGCATGTTCGATTCCCCGGAGGTTTAAGTCCTCTGGTCAACCTGATGGAGGTGAAGGCCGAGCGAAGCGCAAGGGCTATCTCGCGAGGGAGGTCTGAAGGAAGCGCGGAGCGACCGTCGCGACCCGATGAACAAAAACCGGATAGAGGCAGTGCCGGGCGGACGAGCGGTCCTACGACCGCGAAGTGCATATCCATCAAGCACCGGCGGTGTAGATTCGGCGGGTGTGCGGCGAAGGTAATCGAACTTACCTCGGGAGATCTGTCGCGTGTCGCAAAGCTCGAAGCATCGAGACGTGCGACTGAGCGGATCGCAAGATTCGTTGATCGCGCGACAGAAGTCAGCAGAGGGCATAGTAGTCGTCGATGCGATGCGTTCGACGATGAAGGCCCGAACGGCAGGAGCGGTTATTAGGAACTTTCATCTCGTGAGTGCCATGCGACCGAATCAACAGTTGATGCTGTCCTTCGCGACGCCGGAAGCGGGTGAAGCCTGCGCTCCGCGTTCGCAAGGTGTCGAAGCGCTCGCGGCGAGAGAAGTCACCGAACACCCAGTGATGTCGAACGACACGTTGATGGAGATCATATGTAGCGACGACAACGTTCAACAAGCGATGCGACGCGTGCGCCCCAACAAAGGCGTCCCCGGAATAGACGGTATGACCGTTTACGAATTGGGGAGTCATTGGGGGCGACACGGATCGCAGATTGTGAATCGACTCAAAAGCGGTAGGTATCACCCCCCAAGCGGTTCGTCGCGTGGAGATTCCCAAGCCGGACCGGTGGCGTGCCAGCCGAGATCGCGTGCTGCAAGTGGCGTTGCCGACAAGCTTGTGGACGAAGTTGGGGCTGCTCAACCTTCAGCAAACATGTCGCGCGATGAACATATAACCTGCCGAACCGCCGTGTACGGACCCGTACGCACGGTGGTGTGGGAGGGGCCGGGCCGCAAGGCCCGCCCCAATCCCGATCCTGGGGTAGCCGCTACGCGTTAACCCTGGGTTATGTCTGTAACGCCTTCGGCGTAAAGACTCGATTAGACCCGTTAACGATTACCTGTAGCGTAGCTAGTTGCTTGAGCCACAGCATGTTCGTCGCACAAGATCGTTACTTAACTAATCTAAATCTCGGCGTCGGCTGCTCCCACATCAAATCGTACGAACGCTTCGATCGCCTGATACTCCTGTAAGCCCAAACGGTCATAGAGCTCGGCCGTATTGCGGTTGCGATCTTCGGCGCGCTGCCAGAACTCGCGCGAATCGTAAGGCCCCGGAAACAATGCTTTGTCTTTTTGCGATTGGTGTTTGAAGATGGCGATGCGCTTGCGCTCGACTTCATCAGGGCTTAGCGGCACGGCCATGTCGATCTCGTGCGGATCCCATTCCTGCCATGCACCGCGATAATGCCAAAGGACGCAATCGCGCATCCACGGCTCGTCGCTCAATTCTGAAACCGCTCGGTTGATCGCATTCAAACACACGCGGTGGGTACCGTGCGGATCGGATAAATCACCCGCCGCATAAATCTGATGTGGCTTCACCGTCGTGATCAGGTCTTTGATGATCTTGATATCGGCATCGCCCAACCGGTCTTTGCGCACGCGGCCCGTTTCGTAGAACGGCATATCCAAAAAGTGAATGTGTTCGGAACGCACGCCGGCATACTCTGCACCCGCACGTGCTTCGGTACGACGGATAAGCCCTTTAATGCGTTGCAGTTCGGGGCTGTCGATATCGCCGGGTTGTTTATGACCGAGGAATCGCTCGATGGCCTCGCGAATGCGATTGACTTCCTGCTCGCTGATAAGATCAAACGCGTCGCAAAACTCGGTAACGAATTCCGCATGGCGCACGGCTTCGGCATCCCACACGGCGATGTTGCCACTGGTTTGATAGGCGACGTGCACCTCGTGACCTTGTTCGCAAAGACGGATTAACGTGCCGCCCATCGAGATGACGTCGTCATCGGGGTGCGGGCTAAAGCAGATCACGCGCTTGGGGAACGGTTGATTACGCGCCGGACCGCCGTTGTCTTGCGCCTTACCACCGGGCCAGCCAGTAATGGTTTGTTGCAACGTTTTGAAGACATCGATGTTGATATCGTATGCACTACCGCGCACGGAGATGAGTTCCTGCAGGCCGTGCTCGTTGTAATCTTCTTCGATGAGCTTCAGAATCGGCTTTTCGAGTTTTGTTGCCAACCAGATCACCGCACGGCGCACGGTTTTGGCATCCCACTTTTCGCCGAAGCGTTCGATCGGACCCAATAGCCATGGCGTTTTGACCGGCGTCAGATGACCGGCAGCGGGGCGGTCCACGACGAATTCGCAATTCGGGTGTTCCTGCAAAAAGCTCGCCGCGACCGTCGGCGTGATCGCTTCTTCGACGGAGCGATGAATGATCGGCGCTTTACCTTCACCAAAGGCCATCAGTACGACGCGTCGCGCTTCGAGAATCGTACCGACGCCCATCGTAATGGCGCGGCGTGGCACGTTGCGCTCGCCGAAGAAATCGCTGGCGGCATCGAGCCGCGTGACGCGATCGAGCGTGATCAAACGCGTGCGACTGGATCGCGACGAACCCGGTTCGTTAAAACCGATATGGCCGGTGCGACCGACGCCGAGGATTTGAAAGTCGAGCCCGCCCGCATCGCGAATGCGCTGCTCGTACGCATCGCAATACGCGGCGATCTGGTCTTGCTCGATGGTGCCGTCGGGAATGTTGATGTTGGACTTTTCGATATCGATGTGATCGAAGAGCGATTCGGCCATGAAGCGATGATAACTTTGCAGCGCAATCGGGTTCATCGGCCAGTATTCGTCGAGGTTGAACGTGATGACGTTCTTAAACGACAGACCCTCTTCGCGATGTAAGCGAACTAGCTCGTCGTACAAACCTTGCGGCGTTGAGCCGGTCGCCAATCCCAGTACGGCCATCTCGTTACGAGATGCCTTGCTGCGAATCAATTGTCCGATTTCTTGCGCAACGGCGGCGCTGGCGGCGCGGCTCGATTCATAAACGGCAACGGGCACGCCTTCGGCATCATTCACTTGGCCCAGCGGCCGCGCCTGTATTCTCATCACTGCTTCGCTCATGGTGTTCCTTGTGCAGACTTTCTTTCGTGTTCGTCGCGGCGATATCGGGCCGAAGCGATGGGCCGACGTCGACGTTTGTATGTTTCGCTACCCGCAAAGGGGAGCCGAAATGCGTCATTTTAGCCGACAGATGCTAACACTACCCGTGGGGGTGAAGCCAGCCGGGATAATGAGCGGCCAAGGTCGATCAGCGAGCAAGCGTAAGCGATGACGGTTGGAATTCGACTGGGCCTTTGTGGCGCCCGTGACGGGCAGTCACCCTATGACATTGCTGATTGATGATCCATGTCCCGCTTCGCACTGACAGCATTAGTGATTTCCAATGCCCGCCGCTCGCCGAGATGACGGATTTGCGTGCACTGCATGTTGCGTCCGGAAATGCTGACTGGCCCGTTCGACAAAAAATCCGCCCAATCGGCCCACCCTTTTCGCAACTCCTGTTGGCCCCATCTTCCGGCCCAAGTGGTCGGTTTCCCAGAGGTTCACGGGGCTCACAGTTGCGAAAGACGATTGGAGAAAGCGATGAAATCAATATTTGGAAAACTGAGTGTAAGTTCATTAAAAACAGTAACTTACATTGTTGTGTGTGCCGCGTTGCTCGCGACCACTGCATGCTCGCCCGAGCTGCTCGATCGGCTCGATACCTTCCTCGGGACCGAGTTCAACCCGCCGATCATCGAATCGGTGAGCCCCCTGCAAGGGCCCACAACCGGCGGCACCAAGGTCACGATCCGCGGCCGGAATTTCGAGCCGGGCACCGGCGTGCTGTTCGGCGAACAGACCGCCGTCAAGATCAATCGCGTGAACAGCAATCTGCTCGAAGTCGAGACGCCTGCCGGTCTCGCCGGGCCGGTTTCCGTCATCGTCGTCTCGGGTGACGAGCAGACCACCATGTTCGCCAACGCGTTTCAATACGTCGAAGACGGCGTGCCGGCCGGAAGCCCCGTCGTCGGTGCCATCGAACCGAGCAAGTCGTCGGTACTGGGCGGCACCAAGATCACGATCAACGGGTCGGGCTTCGTCCCCGGCACGCAAGTGTTGTTCGGTTCGTTTCTCGGCAGCGATGTCGACGTCGTGAGCGAAACACATTTGACGGTTACGGCCCCGGCGCAGATTGCGGGGATGGTCGATGTCATCATTCGAGTGCCGAACGGTGCGTCGTTCACGATGGAACGCGTATTCGAATACGTCAGTATCGCAAACGCCGATAGCGAAATCATTCGTCAGCTCGAAATGCGCTTCCCGGGTGGGCCGCGCGTGGTCAGCGCCGTCGCGCTAAACAACACCTCGTTGCGCGTCACCTTTAGCGAACCGGTTTCAACGACTGCCGCCGAATCCGACAAATACAACATCGTGATTCCGACGGGCGGCGTGTTGCTGCTCGCTCCGGCAAACCCGCCCGAACAAAGCGCCGACCGCACGACGGTCAAGATCACCACGTTGGGCATGGCCGATGCAAACTATCGATTAACCGTATCGGGCATTCAGGATTTGGCGGGCAATTCCCTCGCCGCGCCGGACATTCTCCTAAACCCCACGCAAACCGAGTTTACCGGCATACCGCCGACGGATATCCAATCGCAAATCGATACTGACGGCGATGGATTGGCCGACTGGTTTGAGATGTTGGGTTGGTCGGTAAACATCGAGTTTGCCAATGGCGTGCGCGCACAAGCGTATGTGACGAGCAACCCGTTCATTGCCGATACCGATGGCGACGGGTTAACGGATAGCGAAGAGAACTTTCGCTCGCTCGACCCGCGCACCGATGATACCGACGCCGACTTGGTCAATGACTTTCTCGAAACGCGCCGGTTCTTGAGCGACCCCGCCGATCAGGATAGCGACGACGACGGTTTCGCCGACTCGGTGGAAGTAACTTATAAGACGTCGCTCACGTTGGCCGATACCGACGGCGATCAACTCGACGACCGCGAAGAGATTCTGTTCCGCAATCGCAATCCGCGCTTGGCCGATTTGCCGATTCCGCAAATCGTCATCGGCGCGACCAACATCGAAGTCGATGAGCGCTTCACATACACCGACGAAATGGGTGTGGAACGCAGCACCGAGCGCAGCAGTTCGAGTTCCTTTACCCAGTCGGATACGACTACGTTTTCTGAAAGCGACACGCGTTCAACGGAGGCGACCACTAGCTTTAGCCAGGAATTGCAGGTTGGTGGAGAAGGAGTCATCGGAGGCCCAGGCGGGGTTGGCGTCAAGGTTGGCGGGCAAGGTACGCTCGGCTCCGGACAACAGCGAGGTCGCGGATATACAAGTACCGTGTCGGAGGAATCAAGCTCGACCGCACAGGAGGAATTCACGGAAGCCTTGTCGGAAGCACTGTCGATTAGTCAGAATCAATCGGTTACGCGCAGCGTCGAGGCGGCGCGGATCACGGCCGAAGTCAGCATCGTCAATGCCGGAAACCTAGCGTTTACCATTAGCAATCTCGAAATCTCCGCGCGGGTGAAAGACCCCAATGCACGCGATCGCTTTTTACCGATGGCATCGCTGGAGCCCTCCTCGGATAACACGACGTACAACCTCGGGCCGAGCGGTTCCCAGCGCGGTCCATTCATCTTCGAAAACACCGAGATATTCCCAAACCTCGCACAGGATTTACTACGCGAACCGAGGTCTATCATCTTCGATATTGCCAACTTCGATATTGAGGATGAGTTTGGTCGCAACTTCGCCTTCACATCCGAGGAAATCAACGATGTTACCGCGGGCATCAGCATCGACTTTGGTGACGGTCGCGTCGAATCGTATCGTGTAGCAACGGCGAGCGGATTCGACGCCAATGCGATCGCCGAAGGCATTACGATGCGAGAAGCGTTAACGGAGATTCTCGGATTCAACGAGATCAACGATGAGGGCGCGTTGCCGACCAATACCGACCTAAATGATGCCGCCATTCGTGAGTCATTCGGCACGACTGCTGCAGTTTCAGGTGAACAGGTTCTAACGCGCGTTCGCGACGTCCAAAACGACTTCGATACGACCAATCCGGCGGCCCGCTTTTGGGTAATTCTCTCGTCGGCGGAGATACCGCTCACTGCGGACTTTGGTGACCTTGTGCTTCGACCAGGGGATTTCTATCGAATCTGGTATGTGCAGGACGCCGACGACGACGGATTGTTCGCGCGCGAGGAGTTTCTCGCTGGTTCGTCCGACACGATGGTCGACACCGACGGTGATACGATAAGCGACTTCGATGAAGTGCGAATCGGTTGGCTAACAGCCACTGAAGGTAACAACCAACGTGTATATTCGAGCCCCGGCTCGGCGGATACGGACTTGGACGGTATCAACGACAAACTTGAGATGCGCCTAGGGACCGATCCGCGCAGCACTGATACCGATGCCGATGGCCTCAGTGATCGCACCGAAATCGAAGGCTACCAAGTCGTCTTGCTTGACAATGATAACGACCCCAACAACAACCCCGAGCAGGTCGTCGCGCCTTATTCCGATGCTGCAGTCATCGAACCGCGCCTAAATGGTGACGGCATCGTATCAACGGTGCCCAATCCTGATTCGGATGACGAAATGGCGGCGGGCCTGATGCTCGGTGATGCTGTCGCGCCGGGCACCGTAATCATTCTCCCGGGGCCGGATGGCATCATCGATACCGAGCCCGAGGGCGACGATTTAAGGTCCAATACTGGCCCCACAATTGTGGCACGCGTGGCGTTGAGCGTCCCGTTGACGCCTGCAGGGGATGATGAAGTTGCACCGCTCCCGATGGGGCAGACCGACTACCTTCCGGGAGATGTGGTTATCACCGCCGGTCCCGATGGGGAACTGCAAACCGATCCGGGGGCTAGCGGTGATATTCGCCGCGCGCACCGGGCATTGTTCGCGACCGACCCGGTACAAGCCGATACCGATTTCGACGGCTTGGTTGATGGCCGCGAGGAGTTTCTTGGTAGCCGCCCCAATGTCGTCGATGCCGATACGGTACTTGATAACGACTTCGACGGATTAACCAACAAGCAAGAGATCGACGGCTGGCTCGTCGGGGGAAACGGTATATTGGTGACGTCGAATCCGGACGATCCGGATAGCGACAACGATGGTCTGCCCGATGTGATTGAGTGGGCGTTGTTTACCAACCCGCGCTTGCGCGATACCGATGCCGACGGTTTGAACGACATCGTGGAAGCAGACGTCGAGAACATGCGCGGCGATTTTGACGATGATCGCATCGACGCGGCCTTGGAACGCTGCGGCGATAGCTTCATGTGTTCGTTCACTGCTTACGATATGGCCGTCGGCACGCAACCTTGGACGGCGGATACCGATGGTGATGGTCTTAACGACGGTCGCGAAATCGATGGCTGGCGCGTGGTCGTGGTCGGTGTCGGGCTGCGCGATATTGTGTCCGATCCGTTCGAACCCGATACCGACGGCGACGGGCTGAATGACCGGCAGGAATTTCTCGGCGCGGACGGGATAGATCCGTCGAGTTCGTCCGACAACGTTGATGCGACCGATCCCAACGCCATGGACACGGACAGCGACGGCGTCACGGACAGCCGTGAAATCGAACAAAACAGCAGTTTCTCGCTACTCACCAACCTTCGGCGTAGCGGCGTGGTTCCCGACCAGTTGATCCGCGCCCGATACACGCGGTTCAACGCATCGGGCGACTGCGACAACAGCAGCAACGAGGACTATGTCTTTTGGCTGGAAGTCGAAGTGCCGCACCTTACCGCCGGTGGCGCACCAAGTAGCATTTGTCAGCCACTCGTCGAAACAAATAATCTGATTGGCTTTCCCGTTGGCTTCTCAAGTTTTGTTACTTGCGGGGGCAGCTCCTGCCTCGACCTGCTTGGACCCTGTAATGCAGCCGGTAGTTGCTCAGGAAACGATTCCGCCACGCGCATCGGCAGGCATCTCGACATCGGAACCAACGAACCCATCGCGCTCACGGGAAGCGGGTATTTTGTTAAGCCGCACAACCGACAGGCTTCACTCGTCGTATGGGTCGCGGAAATCGACAACACCTGTGAGAACGATGTGATGGTCAACACCGATTTTGGCACGACTTTCTTCAACGACGTCGAGTTGCTGGACGGCACGCTGTCCACTAGCTCAGGTATGTTTATGCAGATGAACTCTGCCGGCTGCAACTTCGAGATTGACTACTCCGTTACGGTCGTCCCGTAGGGCGAGGTGCATCATGCGGCAACTGTCTTACAATTATTTCGTGATCTTGATCGCCTTGATTAGTGGTTGCACTGCGGTGCCGAACCTTGGTGAGCTGTCGAGAACAACTCCCGACGGCCTCGTCGCACCGAATGTGGATTTGGAAGTCACTTTTGACGATCGGCAGACCGAAGTAACCATCGATGATCGGTGCACGCGATACATCGAAACGGTCGACGGCAATACGATTTGTCTCGAGGCGTTTTTGGCAATCCTGTTCGCCGAGAACCCACGCGACAACGATGGCGATGGCATTCCGAATATCAGTGACGAAGACATCGATGGCGATGGGATTCCGAACGGGTACGACCTCGATACCGATGGTGACGGCGTTCCGAACAGCGTTGACGATGACATCGACGACGATGGTGTGCCGAACGAAGTCGACGTCGATATCGACGGGGATTTTCTCCGCAATCGCTGGGATATCGACATGGATGGCGACTTGCTGTTTAACCCGCGCGATCGCGATGCGGATGGTGATGGCAAACTCAAGCCCGCACCATTGGTGAACTCATCGTGTGGACCGGTCGAGCTATTCAACGATCCGGCGGCATGCGGCGCGCCCGATGATTGCGACGACGATGATGAAATGGACGGCGCAGGTAGTGGTACAGGCGCGGCGGGTGCTCGTGCAACGGAAGTAGGCGGCACGGATGCCGAAGAGGATGATTGTGCCGATGCGGGTAGTAACCGTCGCGCTCGCCCCGGCAGTTTGGGACGCAATGCATCGATGATCGACATCATCGATGCCGAGCGCGTCGACACCGACGACCCGATGCTCGATGAGATCACCGACAGCGAGTTTGATTTATTGGATTTTGACTTGCGTTCGATATTGAGCGACAGCGATACGTGGCTTTCTGATTTGGAAGAGATTGAGCCCGACGCCACGCGCAGCGAGCGTGCCGATTCGGTCGTCGGCCAACTTGACGCGGCCATCGATCCCGAACGGGACAACACCAACGACAGTCTGAGCGACAGCCTTTCGGAGTCAGATTTGATTGCGTGGCGCGATCGTCGAATGGCGTTGGAGCAGCTCACTGTGCTTCCGGGCATTCCGTTGGCCGAGGCCGATGATTTGACCAACCGTTTCGCCGCAGCCGTTCGTCAATTGAATGCGAGCCTGTTGGATTTGATCGATGTGACGGAGACCGTGAATGCGTCGTTTGCGGAGACGGCCATCCGCGAGGACGGGGCGATGGCGGTTGCGTTTGTCGAGACGGCAGAGATCAACGCGTTCGACGTCGCCCAAGTCGGCCCGGCGATACCCGCCACGGCGCGCACGTTGGCATCCATAGGCAATCAGGAAACCGCCGAAGCCGTTTGGCGCATCACGGTCGAACAAGCGGCAGTATATCGCAACGAAGATGATTCGTTTGATTTTTCGCTGCTGTCCGTGGCACGCGTAGTAGAGAAAGTGGCAACGATACTAGATGACCCGAATTTGGAGGCAGTCGGTGATGCATCCAGTGCGCTACTTGCAGCAACGAGCGACAACAATTTGTCCGATCCGCTGGCCGTTTTGGATCGCTTGATCGAGCGCGCCGATAGTAACCCCACGATATCAGTTGCGGACGGTATCTCGGCAGACGAAGCAAACGCCGCCGCCGCTGATGTTGCGGCGGATGTTTAGCTGAATCATCTATCAAATAGAAACGAGTCACGAATAAGAAACGCCGAGAGGCGACCTCTCGGCGTTGATTTCAGTTGACGAAGCTGTTGACAACTTCCTACGGCATTATGGCCCAACCAGGCTACTAATAAACCCAGCTAGATCTCCGCCGTCTACAAGTCCATCTTGATTCACGTCGCCGTTGTTGATGTTGCACGCAGGCTGCGCTGTGGCATACGCACTCGCATCGACCAAAGCCAACGCGAACAACGGCAGGTCGCTTATGTTCACGACGCCATCGCAGTTCATATCGCCGAGTGTCACTACAATTTCCCCAAAGTCGGCGGCGTAGATGGCGGTTTGGTTGCCTGTTCCCAAGTTATTGAATACGAGCCGATCCCGGTTGAGGGCGCGATTACTGAACAACGGGAAAAATTGGCCGCCTTCCAACGTGTCGCCCGCTTCCTGTATCGGGAAGACTTGACCGTGGTAATAGCAGTACCAACCCGAGACCGACAGATCGGCGCTGGCACCTTGAAACACGATATGGCCGCTATCGAGTTGAACGATGTTTGGTCCAAACAATCCGCCAGCCGCGCCAAAGTTCTGGTTTTGCCCGGGCATCGGCGTGTTTTCATCCACGATGGCGTGCATGCCCAAACAATCGCGCACGTACACGCGCGCCACACCGCCCGCGCGGGCGGCGAATGCGATCAGACCGCGATCGGTACTTGGGTTCCCCAGCGATTCAAAGGGATTTCCATTCGCATCGGTACTGTTCAAATCGGCGACCGATTGTAAGCCGCCCGCATCGGTGTAAATGCCACGTTGACTGTTATCGCCGCGCGCCACAAACGCGATCATGTCGTCCTTGAAACTCGGCCCGATTCCATAACCGATACAGCCGTTGAACAGGGTGAAGTTTCCCGTGCCGTTCGGAATCGGTGTGTTGCTATCCGCAATCATCTCCAACGAACCGTTGCGCCACTTGTACACGCCTTCGAATCCGCAGACCTGCGTCGAATAGAACACGACTTCGTCGTTATCGATCTCGGCAGACGACCAATTGCCAAATGAACCGGGGCTACCCGGCAACGGTGTGAACCCAATTCGACCGACCGTGGTCAAAGCACCGTTGAGCGAGGCATAGATGCCGGCGTACACCGGTACGAAGCCGATGAAGGCGACATCGTTGCCATCGATCGATGGGAAGCCGTTAAAGGTTTGGAATCGCGCTCCCGGGCTGCCGGGTACGCCCTGCGTTGTATCCATTACGCGACTGACGACGCCGTTGTCGAATCGATAAGCGCCGTCGATGCTGGTACCGCGACCCGTAAAGGCAATCTCGCCATTCCGCCCAATTGTTGGTGTGCCGACGGAGCTAAACGTCTGACCGTTTTGCGGAATGACCGTCGTGTTGTCTACTAAACGTATAAACGAAGTGACACCGATGTTGCCGAGCGGATCGACAATCGTCACATCAACGCTGGCGGTGTTATCGAGCGGGTTGGTATCGGCGCTATCGGCAGTAACCGTCGCGGTGTTGGTTAATACTGTACCTATGGGCACCGACGGATCGACCATCACGTAAATCGCAGCGGGCACCGTCCGCCCACCGGGCACCGTGCCGATGTTGCACATCACCGGCGTAGGCATGGTGGTGCTGCCGTGACCATCGAGCGTCGTTACGCCGGCGGGTAACGTGTCGTCGAGCATGACGCCGGTCGCCGCCGATGGTCCGCTGTTGGCGATGTACATGGTGTAAACAATGTTGCCGCCTTGCGGGATGTCGGCGAAAGAAGCGACCTTGGTGAGCGTCAGGTCAAACTGCACATCGACATTGGTCGTTTCGGTGATGCTGTTATTCGCCTGATTCGGGTCGATGTCGCTGCTGGTGATATCTGAGGTCAGTTGCAGTTGACCGCGCGCGATTCCGTCGGCAACGCCGTTAATCGATAACGTTGGTGTCGCTCCGACGGCGAGATTGAAGATGTTCCATGTAATCGTACCGTTGGCGAAGTTGCACGAACCGGTTGAAGGCACGCAACTGTTGTATTGATAGTCGGCGGGCAAATTGACGGTCACGACGACACTACTGGTATCATCCGGCCCGTTGTTCTGAGCGGTGATGGTGTAGTTAAGCGGATTCCCGGCAATCACCGGGTCGATGCTGTCCGTCGCGCTAAGCGTGAGGTCGGCTTCGCGCAGAGCAAACTCGGCAATGCAGTGTTGATCGCCGACCATGGTAACTTGCGTTTGTGGGTTGGTGCCGGCACAGTCACCACCCCAGCCGACAAATACCGCGTCGGGGTCGGGGGCAGCGCTCAGTGACACGGCCAGGTTCTCGTCGAAATCGGCCATGCACGAATTGCCGCAGAAGATTCCCGCCAGTTGCGTTGAGCGCACCAGCCCATCACCGGCACCAATTTTGGTGATGGTAAGCGTCCATTGCGGCGGGATGCAGGGATTGGGCGTGCAGGGTTGATTGGCAAAGAAAGCGCCGCCGCACGATGTGCTAAAGGTCTGCACGCAGCTCTGCGTCGTGCCGATACAGCAGGCACCCATCGGCGGCAAACACGGGTTGGATGCACACGTCTGACCGGCGAAGAAGTTGCCACCGCAGTTTACGCTCAGCGTTTCGGTGCATGTCGTGCCGTTGCAACACGCGCCGGAGACCGCGCCGCATGGAACGTATGGCTCGCGGTATTGCCCCGTCGCGCCGATATCGGGATGGCTAATCAACACTTCCAACTGCCCCGAACTTGGCGGGTTCTCCACGACTTCGGCCGTGATGTTCATGTTGGGATTGAGGTTGTTAAACAGTTGCAACTCGTTGCCGAATCGGCTGCCGCTACAGAGATCGACGAGCGTGAAATCCTGCTGCCCGGCTTGCATGCCGACACCGTGCTTGAATAGCGCATACGTACCTTCCGGCGCAAAGAGAAACGGCTGGTCGATATCGTCGTTTATCATCAGCACTTGTCGCGCATCCAACCCGTTGAGATCGAACAGATGCATGCGCTGCGTCGTGCCGATGCCCGCGTTGGATTCAACAACATACGCAACGCGTTGCGATTGACCCGGGAAATCGTAAATCCCGACATGATCGGGAATCGGCCCATTGATGCAGCGATCTTCGTTATACACTTCTTCGAGATGGCCGCCCGCGTCGTTGTCCTGCACGAGGCGATAGAAGTAGATTTGACTGGGGCTGGTGAAGCTCGAGCAGGACTGCGACAACGCGGAACCAAACGCGCGAATAAAGACGATGGTGCCGTCCGGGCTAAGGTCGAAATCAACATTTCCGATGTTGTTTAACCACGTTTGGTTGGTAATCGGATAGGTTTCCAACGCCGGGTCGGCGTCGGTATTCACTAGCAGGTTGCCGTTATTCGGGCCGATGGATGTGAAGTTCTGGTGGTTTACGAACATGCCCACTTGCGCGGATGCGATGGTCGGAAGCGCAATTATCAGCGCCGTTGCGAGTAACGTTTGAATGCCGAATGCGTGCTGTCGATGTTGGGTCACGAAAAATCTCCTGGGGCAAACCGCGAGGCAACGAATAAGAGCCGACGCACCGCCCGCGCCGCGACGTGCGGGCGGGGCAGTGGCCGGTAGGCGTGGTCGTGCGTCATCTATGAGGAAAAGCAGGAACGATGGGCATCGACCGCAGAGAAATGTGAAGAAATTGATGATGCCGGGCGATTTTTTCGATCACCGGCCTGCACGAAGCGGTGTAACGCCAAGATTTTCGCCTTCAACGGCCCTCGTCGCCCATGCGAGCAGGGTAGAATGACGGGTTGGCGATCCGAAATAGAATCCCGTTCGTGCTTTAGATAGATGATGGTCCGAGACACGCACCAACCGATCCCGAACCCGCAGGTCACGCGCTACCTCCGCGCCGCCGCCGCAGGCGATGCTCAAGCGACGGTCGGGCTTTTCGAGGCTGTCTATCAAACGCTGCGTACGCTTGCCGCGCAATATCTCGACCAGGAACGCGCCGACCACACGCTGCAACCGACCGCATTGGTGCATGAGGCCTTTATCAAACTCGTCGGCGGTCAACAGCCCGCTTGGAACGATCGCGCCCACTTCTTCGCCGTCGCGGCGCGGGCCATGCGGCGTATTCTTATCAATCACGCGTTGGCAAAGAAGGCGGCCAAGCGCGGCGGCATGCGGGAGCGTTCGCCGTTGTCGGTGGTTACCGATACTGCGGCGCAGTTAGATGTCGACCTACTCGATTTGGATGCGGCGTTGTCGCGGCTGGCCAATCTCGATGCGCGGCAGGCCGAAATCGTCGAACTGCGTTTCTTCGGCGGCCTTACCAATCGCGAAGTGGCGGATGTGATGGGCGTATCGCTGCGCACTGTCGAAGGCGATTGGGCGATGGCCCGCGCTTGGCTATTGCGCCATCTCAGCGAGAGCGGCGCGCATGTCCGCTGATCGTCACCAGCGAGTCCGCGACGTGTTCCTTCAAGTACGCGAATTGGCACCGGGCGTGCGCACGCCGCGCATCATCGAAATGTGCAAGGGCGATGCCGCGTTGCAAGACGAGGTATTGTCGCTGCTGTCGTATCACGATGAGGCGGGTGATTTTCTGGCGGTGTCGGTCTTAACTAAGGTGCCGCACGACACGCTCGCGGCGCAAGATCAGGCGGGCACCGTCGAACAGCCACAACGCGTCGGCCGCTATACCGTCGTGCGGAAGATTGCCGCTGGCGGCATGGGCACGGTTTACGAAGCCGAGCAAGATAGCCCACGCCGTCGCGTCGCGCTAAAGCTGTTGCGCTCGACCGACGAAACGGCATCGGCCGCGCGCCGGTTTCGCTACGAGGCGGATATCTTAGCGCACCTG
Source organism: Phycisphaerae bacterium (assembly GCA_030432035.1). Lineage (GTDB taxonomy): Bacteria > Planctomycetota > Phycisphaerae > UBA1845 > UTPLA1 > ECT2AJA-110-A. Next base: position 45,275 of record JAUIHO010000001.1, on the reverse strand, counting down.
CAGCACCCGAATATCGCACAGATTTATGAAGCGGGCACGCATCAGCATGGTGCGGCGTCGATGCATTTCTTTGCGATGGAATTGGTGCCTGATGCGATTCCGGTGACGCAGTATGCCGACCAGCATCAACTGGGGATTGACGAACGCGTGCGTCTCATCATCGATGCGTGTGCAGCCGTCCATCACGGTCATCAACATGGCATCATTCATCGCGATCTGAAGCCGAGCAACATTCTCGTTGGCCGCGATGGTCAATTAAAGGTGATTGATTTCGGCGTCGCGCGTGCCGTCGATCGCGATTTGCTAACGCTCGATTTCAACACGCAAGCGGGGCAGTTGATCGGCACGCCGCAATACATGAGCCCGGAGCAACTCGATGCCGACCCGCATCGCATCGACATTCGCACCGACGTGTATGCGTTGGGTGTTGTGTTGTTCGAGCTGTTGACGGGGCATTTGCCATACGATTTCAAAAGCTCGGCGATCTTGTCAATTGCGGAAGCCATCAAGCGGCAACCGCCGCAGCGTTTGGGCCGAAATAATCCAAAGTTGCGAGGCGATATCGAAACGATTGCGGGCAAGGCGTTGGAGAAAACGTCCGAGCGTCGCTACCAATCCGCCGCCGACCTGAGCCGCGACCTGCAACATTACCTTGAGAAGTTGCCGATTGAAGCGCGGAGGCCTTCGACCGGTTATCAACTCAAACTGTTCGCGCGGCGACATCCGAGTGTGTTGGCGTCGTTGGTGCTGGTGGTGCTGACGTTGATCGCCGCGACCGGGATTAGTTTGCGCTTTGCCTGGAAGACCGGCAAAGCGGAGCAGCGCGCCGAACGTCGCGCACGCGACGCCGAACGCGCGCAAGCGTCGGAAGCCGCCGCGCGGAAGGTGGCCGACCAACAGCGTGCCGAAGCGGAGTTTCAATCTTACGTCGCCAATATCGTGGCCGCCGATGCCGAGCTGCGCGCCCATGGCGTGCCCGCCGCGCGCTTGCGGCTCGCGGGTGTGCCTGAGCACTTGCGCAATTGGGAGTACCACTATCTAAAGCGTCAACTCGATCGCAGCGAACGCACCTTGCGTGGAGCGACAGGCCCCATCCGCGCGGCGTCGCTTAGCGCTGATGGCCGATGGTTAGCGACGGCGGCAGGTGCATACCCTGCCGACGATCGATGCATCCAGCTTTGGGACATTGCGAGCGGTCAGGTTGTCGCGCGCAGCCCCAATTTTGAATACGTGGTTAACGATGTGCATGTCAGCGCGGATGGTGATCTGATTGCAGCTTGCGGCGACGATTTAGTGCGAGCTTATCGAACGCCCGAACTTGATCTTCCTATCTTCGAAGCGCGGGTGGAAGGGGCGTGGATGCAAGCCGTTTTGCTAGATCGACAGGGCGAGCGCGTGTGGGCGTCGGCGGATGATGGATTCGTGCGCGCGTGGGATGTTGAAACAGGCACTGTGCAGTTTGCCCATCGTGTGACAGAGGGTAACGCGTGTCGATTGGCGCTTAGCCCAAACGAATCACGTATGGCCATCGGTACCGAAGATGGCGCGACGCTACTTCTCGATACAGCTACCGGGACTGTGGAGGCACTTCATAAAGAAAAGAACGGTGGCATTACGGGTGTTTCGTTTTCCCATAACGGAAAGCAGTTGGCGATCAGTTCCAACAACGGCAACGTTAAGATCTTTGACGTCGACGCGGGAACGCTGTTATGGGAGATCGCAGACCATGAAGGCGGTGCACTCGCCGTCGCATGGTCGCCAGATGGAACATTGATCGCCACGACAGGTGTCGATAAAACGCTCCGAATTTACGACGTCGATTCGCATCGCAACATCAGCATCGCCCATGGCCACGATGCGGCAGTGGGCCGTGTAAACTTCACACCCAACGGTTCGCATCTCGTTACGGCATCTTGGGATGCCACGATTAGGACATGGGATGTAAACGCACTCACGCGAAAAGAATCCATCGTCGCCCATCAACGGTTGATCCGAGGGATCGACGTCAGCCCGAATGGTAAGCACATCGCAACGGCGTCATTCGATGGCGCCGTGCGTATCTGGGATGTCGCTCAACGTTTGCAGTTGGGCGAATTGGAAGAGCTGCCGCGCGGCTTTCAGGATGTTTGCTTCTCTCCCGATGGCAAGCTGATTGCGACGGCAGGCCGATCCGGTGTCGTCGGATTGTGGGATGCCGAAACGTTAAAATTGAAACACGCGCTCGCGTCACACGAACACGCCGTACACACCGCCGTATTTAGCCCCGATGGTAGACGCGTTGCTTCCGGCGGCATCGATCAACGGGTGTTGCTGTGGGATACGCAGTCGGGCAAGCTCATTCGCGAACTAAGCGGCCACCAAGGTTGGATTTGGAAGCTGTCGTTCACACCGGATGGCACGCGACTGTATTCAGCATCGCAGGATCAGTCGCTAATCGAATGGGACATGGCAGCGGGCTCGATCGTTCGCCGCCATGACTTCGGCAAGTCCATTCAAGCGATGGCAATCTCGCCGCGCGGTGCTGCAATTGCCGTCGGCCTTGCATCGGGTGAGATACATTTGCTAAATGCGGTTTCGTTGGCGACGTTGCGAACCATACCCGCGCACGCGACGGACGTTCTCGATCTGGCATTTACCCCCGATGGCACACGGTTGGTCTCAAGCTCACACGACCGCGCGATCGTGTTAACCGACGTTGCCTCTGGCCAAATCGTTCTCAAACTGCGCGGTGACGAATCGAACATCTGGGCCGTCGGCATAAGCCCCGATGGTAGCGTGATTGCCACGGGCAGCGGGGCCTATGGAAAAAGACCTTGCGTATTGCGATTGTGGGAATCGGACGACTAGACCGCTTCAGGATTGAGAGCAACAGTCGCGCTGTGGCACCGGCTAATAGACTGTGAAAGTCCGCAGGCTTCCTTGGTTGCGGCTCAAATACTTGCACAGGAATCAGCCAGCATTCTACCTTCCAATTTTATCAAATTCCGTTCGCAGTCGTTGCGCTGCTTCGGGGTTTGACATCGAAATGTAAGCGATCATGCCACGTACCCATGCTTCAAAGTGCGGATGGTTGTCGCGATTCTGCGCGGCCAATCCTTCGCGTTGCGCGCGATGCAGGATAGCGCGCAAGCGGCGAATCGTTTTGCGCGGCACGTTTATACGATCGTTGACGACTAGGCCGGTGACCGACTGTTGCTGATTGCGGCGCTGCACCCGCGTCTTCTTTTCGTTGACCGAAAAGCCTTCGTCGTCCGCAATGTGTCGAATCCGTGCTAGCAAGTATCCAATGCTGGCAGTCAACTCACCGTGCTGCGAAAAAGACAGATCGTCGGCGTAACGCGTGTACGTCCAGCCGAGTTTTTGCGCGATGCCAAGCATGCGCCGATCCAGTCGACGCGCAACGAGGTTCGACAGCGCCGGGCTGGTGCAAGCGCCTTGCGGTAGAGCGCGCGGCCCGGTGGCGGCGTAATACGTTTGCCCGTCGTACTTCATGGGGCGCCGCGGCGCTTCGGAGCACAACAATGCCAGTATCGTCGCGACGGCGGGCGAGTAACCCAGCGCACGAAACACGCCCAGCACGCGCGCGAACGTGATCGTCGGAAAGAAATTCTTCAAATCTATATTCACGACCGTATCCGCGCCAACGTGCGGCTCGGCATTGGTTAGCGTCGAACGCCCCGGCACGAATCCATGCACTGCATCGTGCGGCGAAACCTTGCTCAGGATGTTCTCCAATATCCACTGTTGAGCAGTCGCCAGCGATTGATGCGGTGCTGACAACAACCGCGTGCCGCCGCTCTTCTTTGGTACTGTAAACGTGACGTAGTGCACGCGTTGCGGCGCATCGCTATGAAATGCTAGGAACCGCAGCCGTGGGATCGGAATGTTCATCGCCACTGACAATTCGGCAGGCGACGAGATAATCGGCAAGTCGTTTGCCTTCAGCCGTTCAACATTCGCGCGCCGATCGGCCAACCCGCGCGACACACCGCGGCCGAGAAACACGATATCCGTCGCTCGGCGTCGCGCGATGGCTTCGGCCCGCGCTTGCCGTCGGCGCTGCGCCTCTTCGATCTTCTGCTGTTTGCGCGCCGCGCGCTCTTCGCGTGACAGTCGCACCGCCCGTTCGCCCGCCGCCCGCGCGACCGACAGATCGCCCTTCATCTCGGCGTATTGCAGGCCGACTTCGTGGATGTGCGTGAGTTCTTCGGGCGAAATGAGTCCAAGGCCGACCATCGTGCGATCGATAATTTGAATGCGCGGCAACGTTGGATCGGGAATGACGGTTAACGGATCGAGAAACGCCGACCGCAGCGTGCTGGCTTCTTTGATGGTGGCCTTCGCATCGGCCGTCGTCATCGGTTCAAACTTCTGCGCATCGAGGCCGGTCAGGTTTTGCACCTTGGGTTGGCGTGCGACCGGCGGCGGAATCGTGGGGCGCGATGTGGGCACTCCGCGCGGATGATTGCACTGTCCGCAGTAGCGAGCGCCATCGCGATAAGGCGTGCCGCAACTCGGGCAGACGGTGCCGGCGTCCGATCCGCCGAACAGCTTTTTGACAAAGTCAAACAATCCCACGACGCGTTACCTAAACAAAAAAGTGGGGGGCCGATCACCTGACTTCAGATCTCCGGACCGAGGTCGTTAACCAAGGCCCGACGCGTATGTAGGTGCGTCGTAAGCCTCGGCTTGTCATGGCCGACGCACCTACATACGCGTCGGGCCATACGAACAACGGCCTTGGGGAAGCATGGATAGTCATGTTCAACCACGGCGGTACGCCGCAGCAAGATGGTCTCAGGTGATCGGTTACCCCCTTATGCTCGTCGTTATGCGGCAAGCGGCTGCGGCACGCATCAGCGCCCGGCCCATTGTCGCGTTCGTTCGTACCAACTCAATGTCGATGTACCGGCTCCGTCGCCGGTGCGTGTATGCTGATCGCGTAACGCTTGCAAATGTCGACACGGACCGTTGCGAATGCCGTACTTATAGAAGTAGCTGCAGAGACATTTGCCTTTTCGAATGATACCGTCATCGTCGATCAATGCTTCGACCGGTTTGCCTTCGGATTTGCCAACGAGAATCAATCCACCGCGCGGTCCGCGCTGTGCCGATGAAACCTGCACTTGCTGACGCACGAGTATCTGAAGCGCGCCTACACGTTCTGGATGTGGCGGACCCAACTCTTTTTCGCTCAGCGCCATCGGTAGTACCTGACGCCATCGAAATCGATCGGCATCGAGGTCGTATATCGCCTGACCGCGCAATGCGAGTTGGTTGAGCCCGGCGGCAGCCAAATCGGGCGCGAGACTGGCACGCGACGCCAAGTCACTCAACGGCGCGCTACGCTCGGTTTGCAATACGTCGGCAAGGCGGGATACATCCGAATCTTGCGGATGAGACGGCGGCATCAACATGTCGACCGCCGAACCGCGCGTCCAATCGTTCGTCGTCCAGCCCGATAGCCCCAGCGTCAATCGCATTGGGCCCATGCGCACGACCCAAAAGCTCGGTAAACCCGTTCCCAATAAATACACATCCACGCCGTCGGCCAAAGGCAACACGCGCGACAGCACCAGCAGCCGTCGGCGGCCCCAAATGCGCAGCGGGTCGCCCGCCGGACCGTTGTATATCGTGCCGAAACTATCGATCGGCTGTTCCCACGGTTCCAACACCAGTCGCGGTGGCCGCCCCGGCGTGAGTTCAAATCGAATCGCACGCGGGCTCGTGCGTGCTTTGCGTCGCTTCAGAAATGCCAGCAGCGAATACACCGCACCAACCGAGAGCGATACCTTTCGCGTCGGCAAACACATCGCCGCTTGCAGTTGCATAAAACCGCGCAACCAACCATCGGGCAGGTCGATTTTTTCTTCGCGATAATCGGGGTGATCCTGCGTCGCCAAGGCAAAGCCTTCGGGGTCGATGGCAAAGCGCGTTTCGCGATAGGTTCGCAGCGACTGAAAGTTATGATACAAGTCCCACGAATAGTCGACGTTGGTCGTGCCGAACTCGGTGGTATCCGATGCGCCGAAACACGCGTCACGCTCGACCGTCAAACATCCGTAGCTCGATTCGTCGGCGGAGAAGCATTCGAAGAACACGACGTCATCGGCAACGGTAATCACCGGGTCGTACGGCATCAGTTGCCGCCACAGTTCCTTATCATTTTCGCGCAGCCAGTTGTTTAAGCTGCGGCGTGCCGACCAATAGCGCTTGCGTGCTCGACCGTACTCGCGCTTGAGGTCCGCCGGTATCGGCTGACCGACGCGCGCATCGAGGGTTTTCTTCACATCCATATAGGCGGCGCTACGAATTTGAGATTCGCGCTCGCGTTGTTGAACTTTCCATGCTTCATAAGCCGACTTATCGCGCGGTTTAAAGCGCAGGTCGTTGATCACCACATCGTGCAAGGCGCTGATGGCTTCGCGAAAACGGACGGGGTCTTTCAGCGGGGCATCAAAACCGACGCGCTCGCGCGACAGATCGGGTGCGAATTGCAGAACGCGACCGCCGGCGGCTTGGCGAATGGCACTGCTTCCAAAATAGGCGGTCTGCACCTGCATCAAGCCATCTCCGCGGCTATCGGTGGCAACGTTAATTCCGGAATCGCTTGTTGAAGCGTCGCCTGCATGTTCGGGGCGGCATCGATCAACTGTGCAAGGGCCGCAAGGGCCGCGCGGCGCTCGGGTGCGCGAATGGATCGAACGGCAACGGCCACGATCGGTAACAATCGTTCGACATGCGCAGGGTCCGCGATCATCGCCTTGATGATTTGACGCAACGCATCGGGCTTGCGCCGACCGCCACGATGTACGCCAAGAATAACAGCCGTCCAGACCGGCGCGAGGCGGTCGACTTCACCGCCGGGCAATCGCAGGCGTTGTTCGATCCGCTGCACAACGCCGAGCCGCACGTCGTCGAAAGGCGTTTCGATGAGCCGCGCCCACAATGCGGGGTCGTTCCACCCGGGCGCTTTGGGCATAAGCCACTCCATCGCTACTAAACGCGTCGGCAGATTTAAGCTGTCGAAGAAGGGCGATACCCATTCGACGTCGTATGTTGATGCGGTGCCGAGCAATGACAGCACCCACTCGGCCGCTTGCCGCGCGATTGATAAACACTCGACATGGGCCAAACGACACAATTCGGTCGGCGCGAAGGGGCGTTCGGCATGGCGCGCCTGCACCATCTCTAGTCCCATTCGCGCGACAGGGTCGGGCCGGGCGCAGGCCAGTTCGATCAATTGCTGCTGATCGAGCCGATCCGATGCGACGTGCTTACGCATGGCATCGCAAATTAACGTTAGCGTGCTAATGCTCGACAGCTTCAAAAGTGCGAGCCAATCGTCGATACCAAGGCTGCCAAGATTCTCTAATTGCGAGAACGCTTCCGCCGCGAAGTTCTGCACGCGCTCGTCCGCATGGTTCAATAGCGGCATTAGACGTTGCGGCGTCAGCGATGAAACCAATGCGCGATGGTGTTGATTGAGATATTCCAATGCCCACAGGCGAACAAGGCTGCTCTCGGCGGTGCCCAACAATTCGATGAGCACATCGAACGCTTCGGTCTGTCGCCACAGCGCATCGTGATAGGGGGCGGGCGTTAACTCGGCTAGCGAGTGGCCTTCAACCAATTTGGCCTTTGTATCACTGAACTCCAGCGCGTCGTGGTGGAAGTAACACGCATGCAGCATCGACCAATTGTCGAGAATATTCTCGCCTTTCGCAAAATCGCTGTCCCTGTACCGCTGTAGAAACGTCGCGACAGACCGCACGTATCGGTCGGGATGTTGATACCCCATGCGTCGGTAATACCGCCACGCGCGCCGCCGCAGGTAATAACGCGTGCGATAGCTAAACAGGCGGCTGGCCTTCGTATTGAAATAGGCAACGTAAGATGCCGTATCGACACCGGCCCAGCGACTGCCTTTATCCTTCGGCAGGTGAGGGATTTGATCGCGCGGGCTGGCGAGATATTCTTGTTGCGCAAATTGTTGCGAAGTCGGATCGTATCGATATCCGCGCCGTCGCTTGCGCCGCACCAACCGATCGAAGGCGACCGTGCAGGCGGCCAACACCTCGTCATCGCCGCGCTCTTCCGCGTCTTTGAACAGGCGTTTGACGACCAACTCATGACCGGGGCAATCCAGCGGCTCGTCAAAATAGGCTATCGCTTGCGTCCGCGCCCAATCGGCTGGTGCCTGCTTCCAGCGTTCGACGACATATTGCAACAGCGACGGCGAATCGACACGGCGCACGTAACGATAGAACTCGGCAGCGCGACCGGCGATTAGCTCGTCGAGGTAAATCTTGGATGGTTTGTCCGTCGCACTCATGCCGCAGCCCGTTGGCGAGATAGATGTTGACGCTGGCGATCGCAACCGATGAATTGCTGAGAATACCAAGCGCGACGCTGCGGTTCAATAGTAAAAGCAAAGCCCAGGGTTGCCGCGTACTCGGCACCCCTGGGCTTGTTGATCTAACGCCATCGGAGTAAGGCAATTTTGGTCTGGTTAAGAGCCTACATCCACTGAAACGCGCGGCCCCACGTGTCGCTGGCTTCTTTTTGAATTTCATTCACGACCGCATCGGGCACGGCGTACGCATCGCCGACTTCGTACGGGTTGTAATGAAATGCGTACAGCCGCGAGACGAATTGATTGAACGGTAACGACGACTCACCTTCCAACTCGCCATTGTCTGCGATGGATGGCTTCACATCGTGACCCCAATCCTGTCGGCCTTCGTTGTTCGGATTGAAAAAGTAAATCCGCAGTTTGCCGTCCGGCCCTTCGGAGACGCGTTGTAACGACACCGCATGCGGGCCGAGGTAATCGCCGTGGCCGTTGGTGATGCATAACCCAACCGGGTTGGGATACATCAGCGAATGGCCTTCGTTAAACGACGGATGATGCGTGGCGAAGAACCGTCGCACGAAATCTTCATAACCGGAGATCGTCGTCAGCGCAACGTCGGCAAAGACCGACGAAAAGCCGCGTGCGACCCAGCGACCATACAGCGCGGGGTTGACCCACTTATGACCGTCTTCGTTGCGCAACGCGACAAGCTTCATCATCTGTTCGTAAATTCGGTCGAGGTGCGGTACCAGGACGACGGATACCGGGTCGAGATTGAGATCGAGCGAGCGACCCATTTCAACGACCGCCTTATCCGAGCGAACGGTTTGCCCTTCGAACGGAATCTCCACCACACCATCGCGGGCCGCCGATACGACCAACTCTATCAAATACGCCGGCGCATATTGTGACCACAGGCTAATACCGCGCGCGGCTTGGCAGGTCGGGTTGCGACCTTGCCCGACGCCGAGCGGTTGACCCAGCACCGACAAAGCGCCCGCTAGCAAAATCGAATTGGCTGTGACGCCGTCGTGCCTTGACCGCTGCGCTAGTAGCGATCGGCGTATATCGGGTTGCAAGTCGAGATCGACCAGTCGTTCGAGACCGACGCTGACTTCTTGGCGTGATAACAGGCCGCGCTCTAAAACGCGTGCGAATCCGAGTATGCACTGCGCCGTCGTCGGAAAGATAGCAGCCTTCACCAGCTGTCGGGCGAATTCGATTTGTCCCTCAAATTCCGCCGCGCCGTAATCATCCAGCGACAACGCCTCGGGAATGATGTCGGGTTCTTTCGTCGCCAAATAACGCAAAAGAATCGCATGCTGCGGCGCGACCAAACCCGTCTTGCTTACCGTCGTAGCGAACTGTTCGGCTTCGTCGCGCAGCGTTGATTTTTCACACTGCTGCAACAATTTGCGGTATTCGGCCAACGTCGTCGCTTGCTTGCAGAGCGTGCTGGGCCCGTCGATCGCTTCCGTGAGTTCACTCAATCGACCGGAAATCGTATCGTCGCCGTTCGAGTCGGGCGTACGTGCCGCCATGCGAATCATCGTGCGCACGCGTCCCGTCATGATCGGTCGTTGCGCAATGATCTGACGGATTTCGGCGACGACGTACTCGCGAATAAACGAGAGTCCCAATTCATCAGAGAGCAATCTAAACAACCGCAACGATGATTCGTAATGCGGGCCGCCTTCAATGCGTTCCTGCTCGGTATCGCCGGGGAAGACGAATTGCAGATTTAGCGCCATCACTTCCTGAAGGAAGTTGGTCGCATCGGCTGCCGACACTTCCGGATGGTTCTGTTTGCCGCTTGCAATCGCCAACATGCGCAAGTCGCTCAATATCTCGACGATCGGATAAACGCCGTGTGCTTTGAGGCTGCCCTCTACCAGTGGCGGTTGCAGCTTGGCCGCGTCGGCCCAGGCACCACTGGCGAATAGTCCGACATCGTCAAAGCGGTGGGCGCGCTCGTACAGCGCTCGGATGCCGTTATCCGACGAAAGCATCAACTCCGACGTTTGAAACACATCGGTCTGATAGGTGCTCTTCGCGAAGGGCTTCGCTTCGCCGAGCTTGTCCAACATCGTGTCGAGTTTAGCGCCCAATCGATCGACCAGATCGCCGGACGCATGCGCGTCGGTCTTGGGCAGTTGGCCTGCCTCGGTACCTACGTCTGTCATGCAGTTACCTGCTCTTGTTGAGGGGTGTCACTATCGTAGAAGTCCACTTCCTCGTAATCGCGCAACAAATCGCGCATGCGTTCGCAGTCGTCGCCGCGGAAATAGACAGTGCCGTAGTGATCGCCAAACGCTTCGCGCTCCGCCACCTTAGGGTTGGCCGGCACGAAGAGGTTGTGCTTCTCGTAATAATCGTCTTCCAACAAACGCTCGGGCACGTCGACGCGAGTGACGACTCGTTTGCGCGGGTACACCATCAGGCAGCCCGCGAACTCTTTGTGCTCACCGATTTTGGGGAAGAATTCTTCGAATTCCGCGTCGGTCGTTGACGGGTCGGCTGCAAGGGCGAAGGCCACGAACGGATTGAAGCCGTAAGCCTTTTCGATCAATTCAAAGATGTGCCCGCCGGGCACACGTGCCGCGACTTCACCAAAGCTGATCACATTGTCCGGCGTGATGAAAAACTCGGGATGGATCATGCCGTATTGAATTTCGAACGCGCTAATCAGTTCTTCCACAGCCTTTTGGATTAGCGGGCGACGCTCTTCCAACGCCGGCGACGCCGGTACAAAGTTGCTGTGACCAAGATGCACGTACTCAGTAATGTTGAGGAAACGCACCTTACCGTTGTGAACGAACACCTCGCATGAAAACTCCTGCCCCTGAAGGTGGGTTTCCAAGAGGCAGGGAAACTCATCGTCGCGAATCTCGTCGATATCCGCCAACGCGCGAATCATGCGGTGACCCTTACAGCCCGCCGCATCGAGCGGCTTCAGGTGAATCGGGTCTTCGATATCGCCGTCCACCTTGACTGCCGCCGTGTTTACACGTTTGAAGAACTTGCGCACCGCATCGCGGTCGTCGGCTTCTTCAAAAACACCCACGCGAATGCCATACATTTGGGCCCGGCGCTTCATCATCGCCTTATCGCGGAACAACAGATACCGCGTAAATAGCTTGCGATCGTTGCGAAACTCACCGTTGAGCGCTCCGGCCCACTCGACGGTTTGTTCGTACAACGGAATGGCCAACTCGACGCCCTTGGCGCGCAAGTCGTCGGCCAATTGAATCGATTTCTCATTAACCCGTTCGAAATCCCACGTAACGTATTCGAGGCCGTTTTCCTGCATGTACGGCTCAAACTCGGGCGGAACGACCGACACGAACGGTCGCCCGATCGAATCCATCGCTTCCATCGCGGGAATACAAAAGCCCAACAGGCCTACCGGTGGCTTGTTAGCATGATTCATAAGTGCTTACTCCTATCCAGATTAAATGTTTGCCTTACTTAGCGTTTCGTCCGACGGTCAGTGATAGCCTAGTCATTGTCGTCGTCGGAATCGAACTCGTACAAATAAAGCTCGAAATCTTCTTCGTAGTAGCCCTTCAAAACGCCGTCGTTCCAAGACGTTACGGCTTCCTTGTCGGTCTCAACAATCTCAAAGCCGTACTTCAGGTAAGCCTTTCCGGCCCACTCGGCTTCCGGATGCGCGATGAGCGACATGCCGCGCATGCCGGCTGCGCGGGCTTTCTGTTCGGCATAGTTCATCAGCGTTTGGCCAAAGCCCTTGCCGACGTGCTTTACATCGAGATAGATGTAACCGAGATAAGCCCAGTCGCCGAAGTATTGCAGCGAAATCGTACCGACTGACTCACCGTCTTCGGTGATGCCGACGTAGAAGTCACGCTTTTGAAAGTTTTCTTCGGCCCAGGCTTCGCCGACTTCGTGTTCGGCCATGTCCTTTTCATCGACGATCGGGCGATACCATTCGGCCGAAGACCGAACAAAGTCCGCGATCAATCCCATATCATCGCGCCGCGCGGCGCGAATCTTGAGCGTGGGTCGATCGACAAGCGTCTTCGTTTTCGTCATCGTCTGTGTAGCCATTCTATTATGCACCTTTCGTTCAGGGGTTTAGGTGGTGTATTCCGAATTGATTTCGACGTAGCGTTTGCTCAGATCCGATGCCAGCATGTGCCGCGTCACCGGTCCCGTTCCGACCGTCAGGCGAACTCGTACCCGGTCTTGTCCAAACGCTTCATCAAGGCGGCCTTGGTCGGCCGCGATCACTTCGCCTTTTTCAAATACGGTTTGTCCTTCGAGTTCCAGCGTGATGTCATCGGGCGACAGTGCGACGCCCGCATTGCCCGCCGCCGAGATGATACGTCCCCAATTGGGGTTGGCACCGGCCAACGCCGTTTTCACCAAGCTGGATGTCGCAACGCTTTCTGTAATGCGCTCGGCATCTTCGATGGTTGCCGCGCCGATGACTTCGATATCCATCACGCGCGTGGAGCCTTCGGCATCACACACGATCGATTGCGCCAATTCCCGACAAGCGCGACCGATAGCCGATTCGATTAACGCAGTACCCTCGGCGCTTAGTTCGTCACCTGCTTGTGCCGGTTTGGCCATCAACACCACGGCATCGTTCGTGCTGGTATCGCCGTCAACGCTAATGCGATGAAACGAATCATCGACGGCGCGTTTTAACAGCGGCTGCATGGCGTCTTGCGCCAACGGTGCATCCGTCGCCACGACGGCCAGCATCGTCGCCATGTTCGGATGAATCATGCCCGAACCCTTGGCAACGCCGCCCACGCGGTACGTTTGGCCATCGGCCTCAACTTCAAATGCGACGGTTTTCCTGATCGTGTCGGTCGTCAGCATTGCTTCGGCAACGTCTTCGCAATTGGATTGCAACTGCTGCGCCGCCTGCTTGATGCCTGCGGTCACTTTTTCGATGGGCAGCGGTACGCCGATGATGCCCGTCGAAAGCACCAACGTTTTGCCGTTAATCGCTGCTTCGGTTTCGCCCAACATGCGTTGCGCGTCTTGCGCGCCGCGCTTGCCGGTCAATGCGTTCGCATTGCCCGAATTCACGACGATGCCTTTGATCTGTCGAGTATCTTTCAGAATCTCGCGACACAACTGCACCGGCGCGGCGGCCATCGCGTTCTTCGTGAACATCGCGGCCACGTTCATCGGCTCGTCGGCAACAATCAACGCCAAATCGAGATCGCCCGATTCCTTCACGCCCGTCTTGACGGCCGCGCCATTAAGGCCCGGCACGCTAAATAGGTCGCCGTTGGCAATCGGTCTGATTGCATCGTTTGCAATTGCTGTGGGCATCTGGGTCGTCGCCTTATGCTTCTAACGGGTCGCACACGCGCATCGCAATGCGAGGTGCGTCGCCGTCATCGTCCGATTCGCGAAAGCTGCGTCGCTTCTGGTCGAGCCACGTCGGAAACGTGCTGCGAAAGCCGTATTGCTCGAAAAACGTCGGCTTGCGTGTGACGCAAACAACTTCCTTCTCCATCTCCGCCGCAAGTTCCAACGCGTCTTCCACCAACGCGCCGGCAATGCCACAACCGCGCCAGTTCGACGCGACGGCCAACCCGCGAATCTCCGTACAGTGGTCGTCGATGCAGCGCAACATGGCGGCGCCGATGACCTGACCGCCGGAATCCTTCGCGACGCGGTACTTCGTCCACGACCACGGCAGTTCCCAAACCGTCTCGGGCGAGCAGTCGGGCACTGTCTTTGCTAGCAACTCGATGAGCGGCAAGTGATCGTCGGCCACGGCCGTTTCGATGGTGAAAGGGCCGTTCGGTGATGGATGAATCTGTTCTCGTGTCATGCTTGTTCCAACTCGGCGAGAGTGGTGGCAAAACGCTCAACGGCGTCGTTCAAATCGTCTTCGGTCGCATTCAATGGGGGTAAGAAACGCACGACATCCGCGCCGGCCGTCGTTACCAGCAGCCGATGATTCCACGCTGATTTCATAACGCGTTTTGGATCGATGTTGACGCGTACTCCCAGCATCAGCCCCATTCCTCTGACCTCTTCTATCAGATTGGAATGAATTTTTTCTAAACGCGACCTTAAGAAAGCGCCCTTGTGGGTCACGTTTTCGAGAAACGCCGGTTGAGCAACTTCATTCAACACAGCCAACGCAACTGCGGTAACCACTGGCCCACCGCCAAAGGTCGTGCCGTGACAACCCGGATGTAGCGAATCTGCGATTTGTTCCGTCATCAACACAGCGCCGATGGGCAATCCGCCGGCCATCGGCTTCGCCAACGCCATCAAATCGGGCGTGATGTCAAAGTGCTCGTGGGCAAACAATTTACCCGTGCGGCCCAATCCGCATTGCACTTCGTCAACGCCCAACAGCGCGCCGACTTCGTCGCAACGACGACGCAACGCTTGCATCCATTCTTTCGTTGCAGGTCGCACGCCGCCTTCACCTTGCACAGGCTCGACCAATACGCATGCCGTTGTTTCATCGATCTTGGCAAAATCCGTCGTCTCACCAAAGCGGCAGCGTTCGTAGTCGGGCACCAACGGAGCAAAGGGCGTCTTGATCGCGTCCTTATCCGTTGCCGACAGCGCACCAAACGTGCGACCGTGGAATGAATGATCGAAGTAAATCACCTTGGTTCGGCTTTCACCGGCAGCCAATCGCGCGAACTTGATCATCGCTTCGTTCGCCTCCGCACCGGAGTTGCAAAAGAAAGCGCGATCGGCAAAAGAGCGATTCAACAACGCCGTCGCCAATTCGACGGCGGGCGACGTCAGGTACAAGTTCGACGTGTGCGTTAATCCTTCGGCGGCGCGCTTTAATGCGTTTTCAACGATCGCCGATCGATGGCCGAGTGCTGTCACAGCGATGCCGCTGGTCATGTCCAGAAAACGCTCGCCACGATCGCTGATTAACTCGCAACCGCAACCATCGACAAAGACGGTGTTTGGCCATTCGCCATAAACCAACGCGAGGTTGTCATGCGCGGCGTTGACCATAGGGTGCGTTGTTACGTTTTGTTTAGCGGGTGCGGTTGCACTCATCCGCACACCTCCGTGGCCGTGTTGCCGCCGAGGCTTTCGTAATGCCCCATGCGAACGCGACCTACGCCGCCGGTAACCGCGCCCAGTGCCGCTTGCACCTTCGGAATCATGCCGCCGGTCACAACGCTTTCACCGAGTAGCGCTCGCAGGCCGTCGATATCGAGTTTGCGCAACACGCCGTTTTCAGCGCGAATGCCTTCTACGTCGGTTACGAAGTCGAGTTGGTCGGCTCGTAGTGCAATGGCCACCGACTGTGCGACCATATCTGCATTCACGTTGAGCAAGCCGCCGTCGTCGCCCAAGCAAACCGGCGACACGACCGCGATATCGCTGTGCTGCATCATCGTTTCGAGCGCTTGCACATCGACCTTGGGCGGACCGCCGACACGACCGAGACGTTCCGCGTTGATCGGTTCGGATCGCATAATGCCAAGGTCTGAACCGCAAACACCGATGGCGTTGATGCCCGCATTCACGAACATCGATACCAAACGCTTATTCACGAGGCCTGCCAACACCATCGTGACGATTTCCATCGATTCGTCCGACGTCACACGCAGGCCCGATTCGGTGGCAAACGGTACGCCTAGTTGTTGATGGATGCGTCCGATGTCTTTGCCACCGCCGTGCACCAATACAACTTGTTGGTTCGCTTGCGTCGTCTTGCGCACGAAGCTCAACAGTTGAGCCAGGCCTTCGTCGGTCGAAATTTGTGCGCCGCCGACCTTGATCACAATTCGTGGTGTTGCGCGCATCACTGTGCCCCTGCCATTTCTTTCATAGGTGCCGCGACCGTCGCGCCCAAACCCAGCGTTTCCGGCAAGCCGAAAACCAAATTGGCGTTCTGCAGCGCCTGACCCGCAGCACCTTTCAATACGTTGTCAATCGCGGAAGTAATAACGAAGTGCCCCTCGCCCGCTTCGGCCAAACCGATCGAAACCAAGTTGGTGTTCGCGACTGTGCGAATGCGAGCGGTCTCGCCCGCTGGCAACAAGTCGATAAAGGGTTCGGCGTCGTAGCGCTCCGCGTATAGCTCGTAAACCTCGTCGAGCGACATGCCCGGAAGTTCCACGACCATCGTCGCCAACATGCCTCGCTCGAGCGGCACGAGGTGTGGGTTGAAAATCAGATTGATATTGCCGGCGTCTGCAGCCATCCAGTCGGCAAGGCTTTGTTCCATCTCCGCAACGTGTCGATGTTTGCGGCCCACGTTGTATGGGCGCACATCGCCATATGCCGAGCAGAAGTGCGTCGTCGCGTTGGCCTTGCGACCGGCACCCGACACGCCCGAGACGGCGTTGGCCACGATCGTGCCGTTGAGTTTGCCGGCTTGTGCCAACGGAAAGATGCCGAGCCCGACGCAAGTCGGATAGCAACCGGGGTTGGAAACGATCTTCGCGCCAGCCAACTGCTCGCGCAAGGTTTCCGTCAGGCCGTAAACGCAGCGGTCAATTAAGTCCTGATTGCGTTCCGACCCATAGGTTTTGTCATGCAATGCCGCGTCGCGCAGTCGCAAGTCGCCGGATAGATCGACGACGACCGGCCCGGCCTCGTGACACATCTCGACGCATTGTGCCGAGTGACCATGCGGCAGGCAGGTGAAGATGACATCGACGCCATCCAGCATGACCGCCTCGGGGGCGATCAATTCAAAGTCGGGGGCCGCCGGATCAACCACGCGTAGGCTCTGACCGGCAAACTCGCGAGAAGTGGCAAAAACCAGCTCGAAACACGGGTGACCGGCCAGCAAACGGGCCGTTTCGACGCCTGTCGTGCCGCTGGCACCAAAAATCCCGGCCTTGAGCGGCTGATCGGGGATGTCGAATCCTTGAGTACGATAAAAATCGATCACAATTAACCTCCGAGGGGCATAACGCAAGCGACGTGCCATCCGGAAACCCTAGGAAATCGAGCTCTGGTACCCATAAATGAGACAGATGGGACTCAAAAAATGTAAACAATTTGACTCAAAATATGAAAGTGACTACGGTGTCCCGTATGGCGGAACCATCCGCAACCCAATCGTTAGTAATCCTCGTCGATTGTCCTCGGCTGGCCGATCCGCTGGCCGAACTCGAATTGCAGGTCGAAACCGAGCTTTCCCTGGCCACGCTGTTGTCACCGAAGCTGACGCGCGACGCCCGCGCCATCGTTCTGAGCGAAAAAGCCTTCGCCGAGCACGATGTCGGCGTTGCCATTCGCCGTCTCCGCGAGACGTGGCCGCTGGTCGACATCATCGTTTGGGGCCACGGCGCCGACACCAACTTTGTACGCACGGCGCTGCAAGCCGGGGCGAAAGACGTCTTCCTCACCGGCTCCCCGGATATCTGCGCCCGCGGCATTCTCAATGTGATCGAGTCGCAACAATTGATGCCGCGTGCAGCCAAGATCGGCTACGAGCGCGATCGCGCCGCCGTCTTCGAAGGCATGCTGTCGCGCAGCCGCCGCATGTGGGACATGTTCGATGTCGTCTCTCGCATCGCCGGCACGTCGGCCGCTGTGCTCATCCTTGGCGAGACCGGCACGGGTAAGGAACTGCTCGCCCGCGCGATTCATCGATTGTCCAAACGCAAAGGTCGTTTCGTCGCGATGAACTGCGCCGCTGTTTCCGAGCAACTGATCGACTCGGAACTATTCGGCCACGTCGAAGGTGCATTCACCGGCGCCCTTCGCGATAAAGAGGGTCTGTTTCGGCACGCCGACGGTGGCACGCTCATGCTCGATGAGATCGGTCACATCGCACCGGCAGCGCAACATCGATTGCTTCGCACATTACAAGAAGGAACGGTGCGCCCCGTCGGCGCGCATACGGAGGTGTCGGTCGATGTCCGCATCATCGCGGCGACGAGCAATCGTTTGGAAGCGCAAGTCGAAGCGAATAAGTTTCGCCAGGACTTATTCTTCAGGCTCGATGTGATTCGGTTGGAGATTCCGCCGTTGCGCGAGCGTCCGGAAGACATCATCTTTTTGTTCAGCCATTTCTCGCGCGACTTCTCGCGTCAGTACGACGTGCCACGCCCGGAAGTCAGCGATTTGTTTCTCGATCGACTGTTGGCCTACGACTGGCCCGGCAACGTGCGCCAGCTCGAAAACTTCACCGAACGCATGGTGTTGACCCACATGCACGACGAGCAGGTCACGGCCGATCACTTCGAAAAGCTGCTGCCGTTTCAACGTGGTAAGCGAGCGGAAACTCGCAGGGCTGCTCAGCCTAGCGAAACGACAACAGAAGATTCCTCAGCAGATGCAACAGCCTCACCGCGCGGCGAGATCGATTTAAGCAAAACGCTCGAAGAAAATCTGCGCCCCAGCGTCGAGCGCATTGAGCGCGACTATCTAGAGGCATGCTTACGTCAATGTCGCGGTCGAATGAACCAAGCCGCCGAGTTGGCCGACATCAGCCGGCGCACGTTGCTGCGCAAGCTCAAGCAATACGGCATCGACAAGGCTGTGTTTCGAAAACGCGATAGCAAATAAAGCGGAAGGAGAGCCGACGTCGTGACGGAATACATCAAGGAAGCAAGCGATAAATTGGTGCCCTACGTGTTATATATGCTGGTGGGGGCTGGCGTGTTGTTTTTCGTGCGGCTGGGTGCCGTGCAGATTCGCGATTTCTTCCGCGCGTTTGGTTCGCTATTTAACCGTCAACGCGACGACGCCGACGGCGACGTCTCGCCCATCGCGGCGTTAACAACCGCCGTCGGCGGCATCGTCGGCAACGGCAACATTGCAGGCGTAGCCACGGCAATTGTGTCGGGCGGACCGGGCGCATTGTTTTGGATGTGGGTCTCCGGCGTATTGGGCATGGGGACGATGTACGCCGAATCGTATTTGGGCGTGAAGTATCGCAAGAAGGGCACGGACCAACTCTTCGTCGGCGGACCGATGTATTACATGCGCGACGGTCTCGGGCCGCACTGGAAATGGGTCGCGGCGTTCTTTGCCTTCGGCTTAGCGGCCAAGACCATGCTCGCCACGACGACGATTCAAAGCAATTCGATCGCCTCGGCATTAGAAGCCCAGTTCAATATGAAACCGTTGTACTCGTGCATTCTCGTCGCGCTGCTAACGGGTGCCGTGATTCTCGGCGGTATCAAAACCATCGGTCGCGTGTCGGAATTCGTAACGCCGTTTATGGGCGTGATCTATCTCGTCGCCTCAGGCATCGTGTTGGTGGTCTTTGCGAAAGAAATTCCCGCCGCCTTGGAACAGGTTTTCAAGTATGCGTTTACGCCGATGGCAGGCGTCGGTGGTGCGGCGGGCTTTGGTGTGCAACAAGCCTTTCGATACGGCCTCGCGCGCGGTGTGTATTCCAACGAGGCCGGCACCGGCTCAGTGCCGATTGCGCATGCTTCCGCCAAAACCAAAGACCCCGCCCTACAAGCGCGCATCGCCATGTTGGGCGTGTTTCTCGATACATTAGTCGTTGCCAGCGCGACCGGTTTGGTTCTGCTGGTCACCGGGGCTTGGCAAGGTGGCGACGATTCCACCGCCGCCGTGGCGGGGGCGTTTGGACAGGCGCTGGGTGATTACGGCACGCCGGTGGTTACCGTATCATCGCTGTTATTCGGTCTAACCACGCTCATATCGTGGTCGTTCTACGGCGAACAATGCGCGACGTATTTGTTCGGCCCGTCGGTGCGCAAGCCGTATCGCGCGTTGTATTGCTTGGCGATCTTGGGTGGTGCGGCGGCTGGCACCAAGGCTATTTGGGCGTGGGGCGATTTGCTCAACGGCATCATGACGATTCCAAACTTATTGGCCATCGTGTTGTTATCCGGCCAAGTAGCCATTGCCAGTCGCCGAAAATCGGACGAAAGCCCGGCGTCGTAAGCACCGATCAAGTCTAGGTCATATAAACAGACGTTCACAACTGCCTGTTAACCTGACACGCCGTTGCGCGGCGTAATATAAGGTACGTTTAAATGGGTGAGCGACCGCGAGACGCTCAAGGGGGGATGCAGCCATGATGTTAAACGCTATGCTCGAGACGTTGCGGCGCACACTGCATCAATGTCCCGAAGCGGCGGGCAATGAGATACGCACCGCCAACGTCATCGCGACATTCCTTCGTGCCTACAAACCCGATCACCTTCTGCAAAACATCGGCGGTTGGGGCGTCGCGGCCATCTTCAACGGTCACGCTGTCGGCCCGACCGTGCTCGTTCGTTGCGAACTCGACGCGCTGCAACTCGAAGCCAAAGACAACGCGCCGCTTGGCGACATGATGGCCGACTGTGCGCATCTGTGCGGTCACGACGGTCACATGGCGATGGTCGCCGGCCTTGCGCCACTCTTTAGTCACGATCGACCGGCAAGCGGAAGATTGGTGTTGCTATTTCAACCCGCAGAGGAAACGGGTGAAGGGGCACTGCGCGTGATTGCCGATCCGCGCTTCAGCGAAATCCGCCCCGACATGGCGATTGGAATACACAACTTACCCGGCTTTCCGCTGGGGCAGGTCGTGTATCGAGCGGGCACGTTTGCGTGCACGTCGATCGGTATGGAGATCTTCCTGCGCGGCCAAGCGTCGCACGCCGCCCATCCGGAAAACGCGCTGTCGCCGATGGGCTGCTTGCGCGACATCCTTTCCATGCTACCGAAGCTCACGGATAAGCGTGGCGAGCGCGGCCCGCGCTTGGTAACGATCACCCATGCGGCGCTCGGCCAACCTTCCTTCGGCAGCACGCCGGGGCAGGCCGTCATTTACGCTACGTTGCGAACCGCCTCGGCGACGGATTTGAATCAACTGCGCGCCGATTCGGAGAAGATCGTTTACGAATGCGCCCAACAGTGCGGGCTAAATGTGGAACTTTGCTGGCGCGACCACTTCCCCGAGACCGTCAACGACCCGAATCTGGTGGAACATCTCGCCACGGCATGCGAGTCGCTGGGCGTCGCTGCCCAGGCACATGAGAGGCCGTTCCGTTGGTCGGAAGATTTCGGGCACTTCGCGTCGGTCTGCCCGATCAACTTTTTCGGCCTCGGCATCGGCGAACACGCACCCGGCCTTCACCAACCCGATTATTACTTCGCCGACGACGTCATTCCGACGGGCGTGTCGATCTATGACCGTATGATCCGCGATTTGTTGAAGCAGGCGTAAGCACCGCGAACATCTCGGCAACGCCAAGCCGTCCCCACCAACATACCAGCCGCTGCTACTCACCGGATTCATGGCGAGCGCTTATACTGCGGCAAACTTTTTTCGGGAACACGATTTCGATGAGTACGACGACGCTAAGTATTGACGATCAGATGGATTTACTGCTCCGCGGTGCTGCGGAGGTGTACACAAAAGACGACCTGCACAAGCGGCTGCAAAAAGCGGCGGCGGCGGGGCGACCGTTGCGCGTGAAGTTGGGCCTCGACCCGACGGCACCGGACATTCACCTAGGGCATACGGTAGTGCTGCGCAAGCTGCGACAGTTTCAAGACTGCGGGCACAAAGCCGTGTTGATTATTGGCGACTTCACCGCGCGCATCGGCGACCCGAGTGGTAAGACCAAGGCGCGGCCGGCGCTCGATGAGGAGACGATCAAGGCCAACGCGGAGACGTACTTTCAGCAGGCCGGCCACGTGCTCGATACCGACCCGGCCAAGTTGGAAGTCGTTTACAACAGCACGTTTTTATCGAAGTTGGGCTTGGCCGATATCCTGCGACTAACCAGTCATATCACGGTCGCACAGATGCTGCAGCGCGAAAACTTCAAGGAGCGCATGAAGAGTGAAGTGGATATCATTATGACCGAGCTGATGTATCCGCTAATGCAAGGCTACGACTCGGTCGCGATCGACGCGGATGTGGAATTGGGCGGCACCGACCAGACGTTTAATAACCTGCTCGGACGTGACCTGATGGCGAAGTACAACAAGCCGCGGCAGATCGTGATCGTGATGCCGATTCTTCGTGGGCTCGACGGTCACGACAAGATGAGCAAGTCGCTCGGCAACTACATCGGCGTGACGGAAAACTCGCAGGATATGTTCGGCAAGACGATGCGCATCGCCGACGAGCAAATGCAGGAATGGTACACGCTGCTGACGGAGATTCCGGCGGAAGAGATTAAGCAGATTGTCGATAGCAGCAAGACGCACCCTCGCGATGCCAAAGTTCGCCTAGCCAAGCAAATCGTGTCGACGTACTACGACGCAGCCAAGGCCGACGAGGAAGAACAGCTTTGGCAAAAAGTGATGCGCGAGGGCGAGTTGCGTGACGATATTGATGAGATGGCCGTCACAGCAGATAGCGTCGATGGGGATGAACTGATGTTCGATCGCGCGGGGCTCGTCGTGACATGTGGCTTCGCCAAGAGCAAAAGCGAAGCGCGCCGCCTGATGTCGCAAGGCGGGATTAAGTTAAACGACGACGCTTTGGCTGCCGAGCAAGAGCCGATTGCGATCAAAGAAGGCGACGTGCTACGCCGCGGCAAGCGCCAAGCCGTAAAGCTAATGCCGAAGGGGAATTGAGCGAAGAGCGGATGCTGAATGCGTAAGGTAAAATCGGGCCAATTTGTGATTCATTGCGGCGGCGAACGCCACGAAGGCCTCGCCGTCGACGAAGCCCTTGCGCTCATCGAAAACGCAGAAAGTGAATCGCTCGAACTCTATCGCATTCATCGCGTCGCCGAAGATGGGCGGCTGGAACTCGTGGGTATTTCCGTTGAAGCGTTGAAAAAACGCGACTGTATGGTATTCATGCGGCAGCAGCGCGACGCGGCAGAAGCAGACTATCAAGCGCTTTCAGGCTACGCCGATGATACACCTCCGCCATGCAAGATTGAGATGCAACTCGCACACGCGCCCACGTTACAACCACAACATCTCGTGCTGTTGATTTTTCCCACGGCATGTCAAACTGCTGTCGGAAGCTGGCTGGCTGCGGCGGATTTTCAACCGGGCGATACGGCCGACGGTTCACCCGCCGTCTTGGAAGCAATCGAAAGCGCCATCAAGCAAATCATGCTAACGAAGTATCTGCAGCCCCTGAATTAACGACGGATTCGCCGCACGCCGATCTGCTTTCCATTTGGTCGATTCTCGTCGGTGAAGGTTTTGTCGAACGCGCCTGCGTCGGTCGGTGTCGCCGTTGGCCCGTCGCTTGTTTCCTTCGCTTCGATAAATGTAATCCACAAATGAGGAATGTCGTTGTTCGCAAGCGTGTCGATGCTTCCAACTCGCCACTTCTCATCATTGGGATACATCCGCCCCGCATAGAATTGGGCCTGCTTTAGATCCACATCGCTCGCAATAATGACGTCATCTGCCGCAGCGCGTTCGGCCAGCCACAGTCCCGCTTCACGATAAGGCATGCGCGTGCTGTTGATCGGTCGCAACAAGTAGGGAACCATCGGCGCCGCGACCAATACAAAGCCTGCGATCAAATATAGTCGGACGCAGTTTGGGTTCGCGGGATTTTGCCGCGCCGCTAACACACGTATCAATCCCACAAATCCCGCCGCCGCCCACGGTATCGTCAGTGCTGCCGGTATCACGAGGTACCGCGTACTCAACTCGCCGTGCATCGACACTCGCGCTATGACTAGTAACAGATGCCATCCGATCAGCCACGCGCACAGTCTTTTCAGATGATTCTCACCGCGCGGCACGGCTTTCCAAAGCACGGCTACGAAAAAGAAGATGGCGAAGATGTAGCGCCCGCTCTTGGCCCACGCTTCAACAGTGCGCCCCGGCGTCTGCCAGAATGGAAACATATGCGCCCATTGCCAAGCATGCGGCAATGCGTCGGGTTCGATCATCGTAATTGTCGGTGTTTTAACAAACAGCAATCGCCCGGTGAGTGCGGCAAACGCGAAAAACGGAATCAGAAACCCGAGCGCGAAACATGCACATCGCCCGATCCGTGTTTTCCACGTTTGCTTCGACACGAGAAGCAGCCAACAAACCACAGCCGGCATCAATCCGATCGCTTCCAACCGAATCCAGTACGCAAGCCCACCGATCAATCCTGCCGCAATCAAACCGACGTAAGGCAGTGCACGCTTGCTTGCCGTCGCGCCGTTGGAAGCAGCGAGCAACAACACGCCGAGATACAACAACAGGTGCGGCATATCGGAGAGCGCGTCGGCAGACAGCTCAACGCCTTGCGGCCACACGGCGGCGAACAGCCCGGCAATCAGCGCCGTCTGCGCGTCGAACAACCGCCGCGCGAATTCGAAAATCAATCCACAAACACCCGCACCGCAGAGCACCGCGATCCATACGCCGAGGCTTTGCCATTCGACCGGCGTCGTCGCGGCCGACATATGCCCCGTCACGCGACCGACGGCGAGATACACCCACGACAACCCGGGCTGTTTCGTTTCGATTTGCATATGTCGCACCGGCTCGTCGGCGAGCTTGTGCGCCATTTCGATAAACCAAGTGCCGTCCTTGCTGATGCAGGCGGTCGGCATTGCGACTAGCAGACGCACGGCCAGCGCCAAAAAAAGCACGCCCGCGAGCGCGGCGATGGGAGAGTGTCGTGGCTTTGCTTCCTGCATTGCCGCATTATGAAGCCAACCCGCGCCGTTGGAAGCAGCGCCGGCGGCGTACGGGTATCGACCGACGCGCTTTACTCGTTTTTTTAGGCAATGGCGGCGGCTTCGCAGATTTTTGATTGCGCTGTTAGAATTGCATGTCTCGTTCGCGATTCAGTAGGTGCGCTCATGTCCGTCCTGGTCGAATTTTCGATGTCGCCTCTCGATAAGGGTGTATCCGTTTCGAAATACGTTGCCCGTAGCATCGATATCGTTGCCGACTCGGGTTTGCCGTATCGTTTGGGGCCGATGGGCACGTGCATCGAAGGCGAATGGGACGACGTCATGGCCGTCATTCGACAGTGCTACCAGCGCATGTCCGAAGATTGCGAACGCATCACATGCTCGGTCAAGATCGACGCGCGTGCGGGAGAGGGCGGTCGCCTGACCGGCAAAGTGGACAAGATCGAGACCCTGCTCGGTCGCGAAGTGAACAAGTAACGAAAGATATCGGACGGCATGCCGTCCGCTCGGAGGGGCTCAGATGGCCGACATGCTGCCGGAAATTTCCCAAGCGCTCAGTCGAATTCCCAGTGGTTGTGCCATCCTCACGGTGCGTACCGACATGAACCGAACGGGCATGTTGGCATCGTGGGTGCAACAAAGTTCGTTTGAACCGCCGATGATCAGCGTCGGCGTGAAGAAGGGGCGACCGATCGAAAAGCTGATCGAAGAGGCCGACGGCTTCGTGATTAACGTGTTGGGTGAACAACCGGGGCAAATGTTTAAGCACTTCGGTCGCGGCTTTGAACCGGACGAAGAAGCGTTTTCCGGTTTGGCTACGCAGGATGTACCGCACGGCGTGGTGATTCCCGATCAGGTCGGCTGGATGGATTGCCGCCTCGACGGTCGCTATACCGCCGGCGATCACCATATTTATTTTGGCGTCGTGCAAGATGCCGAAGTACCCGAGCGACTGCTAGAACCCTACGTGCATGTTCGCAAAGCGGGCGCATCATACTGATGCCCGGACACGATGTGATTGGGTAACACAATATCGAGTGTCACTGACTCAGGTGCCCCTGCCCCTCTGGGGCTGGGGGACAAAGCCCCAAAGCGTAACGGCTGACCAAAACCGATGAACATCTTCTCCCTTATCGCCGAAGCCATGATCTCACTGGGCAAAAACAAGGTCCGCACGGGCCTGAGCATGCTCGGTATCGTCATCGGCGTCGGTGCCGTCATCGTGTTGGTCGCCATGGCACAGGCCACCAAGACGCGCGTCGAACAGGAAATCGCCCGCATGGGCGACGACTGGATGTGGATCGGCACGTGGGGCATCGCCAAGAGCGGCGCGCGAAAGGGCAACGTCGAGCGCAAACCCAACCAAACGCGCGACGACGCATACGCGATCATGGAAAATTGCTCGCTGATTCGCGCCGCCACGCCCAGCAACACGATGCGCATGCAGGTGAAAAGTTCGTACAGCAACTATCAATCCAGCGTGCGCGGCGTGTTTCCGAACTATCACGACATTCGTCGCTGGCCAGTCGCTTGGGGGCGGGAACTCAATCAGGCCGATCAGGAAACGGCTAGCCCCGTTTGCGTCATGGGCCAGACCGTGGTGAAGGAATTGTTCGGCTCGATCAATCCCGTCGGCGAAGAGATCACCGTCAAAGGCGCGCGGTTCGAAGTCATCGGCGTACTCGAATTCAAAGGCCGCAGCGGCGCGCGCGACTATGACGACGAAATCATCTTTCCTTATAAGGTGTTTCAGCAAAAGATCGCCGGCTCCGAGATTTCGTCAACGATGCTGGCCGCCGCGCATTACGGCATCGACCCTAAGGCCGCCGAGCGGCAGGTGCGATCGTTCTTGCGCGAACGACACAACCTGCGTCCGGACGATCCGGACGACTTTCGCGTTTGGGCTACCAGCGAATCGGCGCAACTCAAAGAGGAATCAAGCGAATCGTTGGAATGGCTGCTCGGCATGATTGCGGGCGTGGCGCTGGTCGTCGGTGGCGTCGGCATCATGAACATTATGTTGGTCAGTGTGACCGAGCGCACGCGCGAGATTGGCTTACGCATGGCCATCGGTGCGCACGGCTTCGATATTCTGATGCAGTTTTTGATCGAGGCCGTCATGTTGTGCACGCTGGGCGGTATCATCGGTATCTTCGTCGGCTGGGGTGCGAGCCACTTGCTTACGAGCTATCGCGGCTACGAAACGCAAGTGTCGATCTGGATCGCCGCCGTCGCGTTGGGCTTTGCGTCGGCCACCGGTATCTTCTTCGGTTTTTATCCCGCGTTTCGCGCCAGCCGCCTCGAACCTATCGAAGCGTTGCGGTACGAATAGCGCGGCGTCAGCAATCAACCTTCCCCGAGTTTGTTTTTTGGCAATACGATGAAAGCCAGCTTCCTAATCTTCATTATTACCGACATATTCCTGCTTGCGACCACGGCCACGACCGGCCTGTTGGTGGTGGGGCCCGATGGCTATCCGCGCCACTTTCTGCTCGGTCTTTTGGCGGCGTTCTTCACCTGCGTGATTCATATCGTGCTGTTTATGTATTTCACCGTGCAGCAGAAGATCGTGGCGCAGGCGATTCAGGCGGGTGATTTGGATATCAGCTTTGGCGAACGGCTGCAGAAGTATAAGTCCCGCGCGATCAAGCTAAGCATGTTGGGCATCGTCGCGATTATTATGACGAGTTCGTTGGGCGCGACGATCGAAATCGGAGTACCGGCCGAAGTGCATCTGCTGATGGCGTTCTTGGCCATCTTTGCCAACGCGTTCATTTTTTATTTCCAATTCGACCTGTTGGATAACTATAGCGGCTTCTTTACCGAGGCATTCGGCGAATAAACGTTGCAACCGATGACATACGCTTTGGTATTATGGATAGGCTTTAGATGAATTACCGAGCAGGGCCGGATACAATATTCGAATGAGCCGTCTACAGACCGCGAATCTATCTGCACGATTTGGCGACACACCTTGGAATCGCCGCGCCGTTTCCAGCTTGTTGTCTTGGATCGTCACACTCTGCATCGCCGCACCCACCGTCGCGTACGACGGCACGCCTCCCGCCTCACTCAAACCCGCACGCGACCACTTCCTGCACGGTCGTTACGACGAAGCATTGGCGTTTTTAGACCATGCGGACCGCGCCAAGAATTTGGGTGCCGTTTGCTACGCCGCATACATCGAACGCATGCGCGGTAAACCGACGTCGGCCATTAAACGACTCGAAACGCTTGCCGACAAGGGTAAGAAAGACCCGCAATGGCAAGCCGAGATGGCACTGGTCTTGCTCGATCTGGGTCGATCGAAAGATGCACTCGTCCACGCGCAAGCCGCCGTCCGCGCCGATGGCGAAAGCCTGACGGCCCAATGGGCGCTGGGGCAGGTCTACGAAGCGCGCGGCGATATCCAATCTGCCATCCGCGCCTATTCGATCTTCGATTTCAAGATGACCGACGAAGCGCTGCCCGATACGCCCGAAGCGCTCACGCTTCTCGGCCGCGGCTTTTATCGTTACACGATTCTCACGCAAACCAATCTCGTCGCGCGCATTCGCCATCTCCTGCGCGAGGTCTATCAGGAAGCGTTCGACTATCTGGATAAGGAATACTGGCCCGCTCGCTTGGCGGCGGCCCACCTGCTTGCCGATCGCGACAACCAAGACGACGCGCGGGCCGAGTTCGAAGCCGTCCTCGCCATCAATCCAAACGTTCCCGACGCCTTGGTCGGCATTGGTCGCACGTTTCTGGCCGATTGGCGTTTCGAAGCACTCGAAGAGAAAGCCAACGCGGCATTGGCAATAGACGCCGAGCATGTCGGTGCACGATTGCTCCTCGCACAGTCGCGGATGGTCGAGCGCCGCTTCGCTGAAGCAAGAGAACTCGCCGAAAAAGCGCTTCAGCGCAATCCGGAATCGACCGAAGCACTCGGCCTCTTGGCCGCCGCCGAAGATCGCCTCGGTAACGAAGCGCGCATCGAAGAATTGTTGCAACGGTGCAAAACGTTCAACCAACGCCCCGGCGCGTTTTATTTGGAAGTCGGCAAGGCGCTTTCCGCTGCTCGTCAGTACGAGCCAGCTGCGCAATGGTTGAAGCGCGCCGCCGAGGCTTGGCATTGGCATCCGATTCCGCAGGTCGAGCTGGGCCTGCTCTATCTCGAATCGGGTCGCGAGGCCGAAGCCCGACCCGTCCTCGAAAAAGCCTTTGCCTTGGATAGCTTTAACGAGCGCACCTACCGTGTGCTCGATTTGCTCGACCGACTCGAAAAGTTCGATACGCACGAGACCGACCATTTCGTGTTCAAATTTAAGAAAGGCGATGACCGCATCGCCGTGGAGTACATGGCCGACATGCTCGAGTCGTGTTATGGCGAACTCGTCACGAAGTACGATATCGATCTCAAGCAAAAGACCATCATCGAAATCTTCCCATCGCACGATGGATTCAGCCTGCGCATCGCCCATCGTGGCTTCATCGCAACCATTGGCGCGTGTACCGGACCGGTGATCGCCATGCTCACGCCGCGAGGTCAGCCACCGTTCGGTCATTACAACTGGGCCGACGTTTTGCGCCACGAATTCGTGCACACGGTCACGCTCGCAGCTACGCAAAATCGCATCCCGCATTGGATGACCGAAGGATTGGCCGTGCTTGAAGAACCCGGACCGCGCTCGTGGGGGCGCATGGATATGCTCACGACGGCCACGCGGCGCGAGAAGCTGTTTACATTGGAAAACATCGTTTGGGGATTCTGGCGACCGCCGTTTCCCGGCGCGCGGGCGCAGGCCTATGCCCAAAGCGAATGGATGATGGAATACATCATCGAACGCTTCGGCAGCGATAAAGTCGGCGCGCTGCTCAAGGCGTTCGATAAGGGGCAAACGCAAGATGCGGCGTTTCGCGACGTCTTGGATATAGAAACCGCCACGTTTGATAAAGACTTTGCCGCATGGGCGCTGAGGCAAGTGGATAGCTGGGGCTTGCCCTGGATGCAGGAAGAAGACGTTGAGCCGCTGCGGAAGCAATGCGAGAGCGAAGCACCTTCGGCCGAGTTGCTCGGGCGATTGGCGCGGGCCGAGTTCGTCATCGGTGAATCCGAACGCGCGCTGCTCGCGGCCCAAACCTGCTTGGCGAAAGACACGGACAACGTGCTGGCGCTGGAAGTCACGTCGCGCTTGTTCATCATGCGCATGCTCGCAGCAACCGAAGAGGTTGAGCGCACCACGCTCTTGCAATCCGCCACGCCATTCATCCGCAGATGGAAACGACAGGCCCCCGACAATGCGCTGGCCCTAAAGTACATGGCGTACGTCGAACAAGGTAATAACCAACTGCCCGAGGCGATCGCGCTGTTAAAGAAGTATCAGGCGCGCCACCCGCTCGACCCGGATAGCTATCGTCGCCTGGCGGCTATCTATACACGGCGCGACGATAAAGAAGCCCTCCGCGACAATTTGAAAAAGCTGCTCTCGATCACGCGCGAGGATCTGCAGCTTTGCGGTCGCCTTGCCAAGTTGCAACTCGAAGCCGCTCAGTGGGAAGACGCGATAGTCACGCTGGAATTGGCGCTACAGATCGATCCGTTCAACGCCGAAATCCACGGCGCGCTGGCCGATGCATATGCGGCGGTCAACCGGCTCGACGCGGCTTTGCGCGAGTACGAAACGGTGACCAAGCTCGCCCCGACCGAAGCGCTCGGCTTCGAAGGCATGGCCGAAATGTACAGCCGCAAGGGTGATGCCGAATCGGCGCGGCGCTATCGCGAACGGGCCGCGGCATTGGGCGGCAAACAGCAGGCCGATCCGATAGACGACAAAAATCGCGTGCCCGCGTTTCAATAATGGGCGAACACGCGGCGGCAAATCGTCGTAAAATAAGTCCACGGATGGTCGGAATACCAGATTACGCCAATGTCATCGCCGCGCGACGCGTGGTAGCGATTGCCTAGTCGACAGGTTGCCGCCCGGTTAGAATTCGCGATTTGCCGAAAGGGCTGGAACACCATGCACGTTCGTGAGTTTCAGGAATTAATAGAGAAGATGTACTCCGCCAAAGATCGCAAGCGCGGGGCGTCGGGTACGTTTCTCTGGTTCATGGAAGAAGTTGGCGAATTGGCCGCGGCGCTGGCCAATGGCGATCGCGCCGAAAAAGAAGGCGAATTCGCCGACGTGTTTGCCTGGTTGGTCACGCTGGCCAACGTCGAAGGCATCGACTTGCAGGACGCACTGCGCAAATTCACCGAGGGCTGCCCCGGTTGTGGCGAATTGGTGTGCGCCTGCGGTGATGCCGAAAAGCCGTAAGCCGTCTTACGCGTAATCACACTTCGGCGCTCGCAAGGTGCCGACGGAAATCTCATGACGCGACGAACGCTGATTATCGTTGGGCTCCTCACGATCGCGACGGCGTTGCCTGCCCAAGCGGCAGTCGAAGCGCGGTTGGTGCGCGTCGGCCTCTTTGCCGGTGGGCAAAACGCCGCCCGACGCGGCTGCATGAGCTTCGCTGAAGTCGAACTGCGCAACCGCGGTGCCGAGCCGTTTAACGGCGACCTGCGCCTGAGCGAGATCGATCGCGATGGCGACGTGGTCGTGTCGGTGCTCGAAAGCGTCGTGGTCGAGCCCGACAACACATGGAAGTCCTTTGAAATCTACTTCATGCCCAACACGCGATTTTCCCGCGCCCCGGGCCTGACCATCCGCCTTTACGATGATGACGGCGCATTGGTCGATTTCTATTCCGACGCCGGTGTGCCGCTCCGTCAGTTGGATGTCGGCAGTATTTTGGATGAACCGGCCCCCGAGCATTTGTTGATCGGCGTGTTAACGGATGAAGGCTTGCCGCCACAGGTCACGTTTATTGCAAACAGTCGTTACGAATCTCAAAAAACGTTCTTCAACGAGCGGCACGTGCGCGCCTTCTCGCCGCGCGAGTTGCCGACGCGTGGCAGCGGTCTGGATGCGCTAGATGTGCTCATCTGGCGCGATGCCGATCCGTCCGCGTTGCGACCGAGCCAAGTCGAAGCCATGCGCGACTGGGTCGAGCGCGGCGGTCGTCTACTGATCACGGTGGCGAGCAACTGGCAGAAGTTTCAGGGTAATCCGGCGGGTGATCTGATCGGCTTGGAATTCACCGGCGTGGAGGAAACCTCTAACGCCGATCGGTTTTTCGACGTGCTCTCGCGCGAGTACCTGCGCGAAGATTACCAGAAGCATTACGATCGCAATCCGCTAACGCGTTGCCTCGTCGATTTGGGCAACGATTGCAAACCCTTTCCCGCCGACCATCCGGAAGATGAAGCGTTCTTCTTTCGTCGCGAGATGGGCCGCGGTTGGATTATCGTCAGCACGGCGCTACTGACCGACCTGATTCCGGAACCTTCGCAGAAAACGCTCAAGGGCTCGTCGGAATCCGCCGAGCGCGACCGTGAGAGCTACGGCGATGTGATCGATCGATTCGTCGCTCGTACGTTGCTCGGCTTGCCGCGCGCCCGCCCGACGGATGTGCAAGGGAACATGTTGCTAGGCGATAACAATAACTTGTTCGCTCAGGTCTTGCGGCAAATCGGGTTCAGCGGTGTCACGGCGGCGTATCTGTTCTTCGCAATTGCCTTTGCCGCGTTGTATACATTTGTCGCGACCTTCGGCACGTACCTATATCTGCGTAAGAAAGACCTTACGCGTCATAGCTGGCTCGTCTTTACCGTCGCCGGGTTTGTCGGCACGTTCATCGGCACCGGCATGGTGTGGGTGTTGCGCGGTTTCAGCACGCAAGTGGCCCAAACCGGCGTCGTCGATGCGTATGCCAACAACAATTATGGTTACGGCACATTCCTGTTCGGGGTAAAGGCCCACGAATATACGCAACTCGATGTGCGCTTGCCGGTCGGATATGAAACTGCAAACCGCGACCACGGTCCGATCGCCGTTTTGCCGACATTGCCGACGGGCAACTTCGCCGAGTCAACTTTCAGTGCCACCGACAAGTACCGTCACGCCCAAGCGGCCACAGCCCTGCAAGCCGTGCCCGTCCGCGCTACGCTGAAAGAGTTCATCGGCGAATGGCACGGTGAGTTGGGCGGCTCGTTCGATGCCCGGCTGATTTACGATACGGGCAAACGAGAATTCACCGAAGATAGCTTTCTTCGTAACAACCTCGGCTTTGAGCTGCGCGACTGCTACCTGCTTTACGTCGATCAACTCGTCGCTGGCAGCGGTAACATCGATACCATCGGCGTGCCCATCGGCAACTTTGCCGAAACCGGGGATAAGGCGATTCTGCAGGGGCAGGCGTTCTTCGATAAGTTGTACCTTTCGGACAAGCTCGATTCCGACGGCAACCCCAAATTGCGTAATACCATCGACCTGTCGGTGACCGAGGTGCTCAAGAAGTGTCGCAACGACTCGAACTGGGGCCTGACAGGTCCGGCCTTGCAAGATCGACGCGAGGACATCAAAGTCGATCAAATCCACGCACCGTACTTGTTGCTCTCATTTTTCAATCTTCAGAAAAATTTTGAAAAAGCGGCGTTTTACAAACAGTCGCTGGCGCGCGGTTGGGATTGCAGCCATCGCCTAACGGAAAACTTGGCTATACTCGTCGGCTTCACCAGTACACCACCCAAGGCCCGGTTGGAAATCGACCGCATCGCCGAAACGCCCGGCAGTTCGCTGACGTTATATCGCTTTATGATACCGGTGGAGCGCCGTTAGTCGGCCCAGCCATTAAAGGACGTATTCCGCGTGATCATCCAAACGATCAACCTGACCAAACGCTACGGCAAACTCGCCGCGCTGAAGAACCTGCACCTCACTATCGAAGAGGGTGAGTGCTTCGGTTACATCGGCCCCAACGGTGCCGGTAAGACGACGACGATTCGCATTCTCGCCACGCTTTTGCAACCCACCTGGGGTGAAGCGCGAGTCTGCGGTCATACCGTCGGGTATGAGTCGCGACTGATTCGACCGTTGATCGGCTACGTGCCGGACTTCTTCGGTGCATACGAAGACATGGTCGTGCAGGAATATCTGGAGTTTTTCGCGGCGTCTTACAACATTCAAGGCGACCAGCGCAAACGCGTCGTCGGCGATGTGTTGGAGTTGACGGATCTTAGCTATAAACGCGATGCGTTGGTTGACGGCTTATCGCGCGGTATGAAGCAACGCTTAAGCGTCGCGCGTGTGTTGCTCCACGACCCGAAGGTGTTGTTCCTCGACGAGCCCGCGTCCGGTCTCGATCCGCGCGCACGCATTGAAATGCGCGAGCTGCTCAAAGAACTGCGCCGCATGGGTAAGACGATCATCATTAGCTCACACATTCTGCACGAGTTGGCCGAACTCTGTACGACAGTCGGCATCATCGAACGCGGCGACTTGTTGTTTAAAGGCACGATTGACGAGATCGTGGCCCAAACGCGCATGGGCACCATCGTCGAAGTGCGCGTTGGTCCGCAGCAAGACGCCGCCGAACGCGTGCTCAAGGCGCTACCCAAGGTCGAACAGGTCAAGCAAGATGACGGCCGATTGCTGGTTGAACTCACCGACGATATCCACGATTTCGGCTTTTTGGCCAAGGCGCTATTGGAAAACGGTCTGCCGCTCAAGGCCCTCAATGAGGAGCAAGTTAACCTCGAAACCGCGTTTATGCGGTTCACCAAAGGAATCGTTCAGTAAGACGCACATCGAGATTGCGTTGTAAAGACTATCAGGAGGCGGCGCCTGTTCTATCTGCGTCGAATGTGAATGACGAAACCACAACGCATTGCGGTCGTACTTCTTGCAACCATCGGTCTATTGTCTGTTACGGTGCGGGCGCAAGACGAAGACGTGAAAGCGGCTGAAGAAGTCTTGCGGGCCGATGCCGCCGAGTCTGCGGAAAAAAGCGAGAAGATCGACCCCGAGCTATATGAACAGCCGACCTCGATGGGCGTGCGCTTTACGCCGGCGATTGCGCGGGCGATGACGTATCGCATGACCGAGCAGATGAAGCAGCGCTACGAATTGGAGGACGAGCAGGTCGAAAAGATTCGCACGGCGGTTACGCAAAACCTGATGGAGTTGGCCCACGAGAATGAAGAGATGGGCCAAGACCTCATCGAATCGATGATGGCTTCGATGATCTCGAACGAAGGCTCTTTCAAAAAAGAAGACGCCGTCGAATTCGGAAAGAAGATGTCGCCGTTTATCCCCAAGTTGCGCGGCTTCTTCACGGAATCGGCCAAAGACATCGGCAAGGTGATGACTCTCAAACAGCGGCTGCGTTATACCGCCGATATGACGGCGCTAACGGCGGGGCTTACTGTCTTCGAAAAGCGCATGAACGATTGGCGCGACGGCAAAGTGAAGGACGGTGCGAACCCGTTCTTCGATGCGCCCGGCGGCGGCGAGGATGACGAAGCCGACGAAAACGCAGACCCGAACGAGACCAAAGAGATGCGCCGCGCCCGACAAGGCGTGGAGCGCAGCATCCGCTGGCAGATCAATTATACGCAGGATTGGGAGCGTTACGTCACCAACGCCGCCGTGTATTACGACTTCGATGAAGAACAACAAACGGCCGCCAATGGCATCCTCGACGCCTGCAAAAAGAAGGCCGAGCGCGTACAAACAGACGAATGGTGGGCGCGGCTCAAGCAAAATCGCATCGCCGCGCGGCTCAATCGCTCGCTCGATGCCAAGTACTCGCAAGGGCCGGTGGATTTCCAGCTCGATCAGGCATTCGAGAGAATGAAGCAACCCTTGGAAGACATCACGATCGACCTCAAGAAACGCATCGAGCGCTTGCCGACTACGCGTCAGCGCCTGCAAGCGCGCCGCCGCGTCGAAGAACTCATGCAGGAAAAGGGCCTCGACGCGTTGCCGCTGTAATCGCGGAGCGCCGAGCAAGGAGTGGGTTGAATGAATGCGGTACTGCGCGATCTGGGGATTTGGTTCTGGCGGTTGATCCCCAACAATCCGATCTTGGTGCGCGTGGTGCAATCGGGCGGACGCCGCACGCGCCACCTTTGGATTCGCGTGATTTATCTTGCAGTCTTGGCAGTCGTGGCCATCTTCGGCGTCTTGGGCATGCAAGGTGCGGGTTCGCAAGGCTCGCTGGCCGAGTTTGCCAAAAAAGCCGCCGACATGTTCAAGTATCTCTCGCTGATTCAACTCGCCATGGTCAGCATCCTCGCGCCGGTCTTCGCCGCTTCGGCCATTACACAAGAAAAAGATTCCCAGACGTATAACATTCTGCTATCCACACCGCTCACCAACGGCCAAATCGTGTTGGGGTCGCTGCTTAGCCGACTGTTTTTCGTTTTCGCGTTGCTGCTCGCGTCAATTCCGCTCTTTTGCATCATCATGGTGTATGGCGGTGTAACGGGTGACAAGATCGGTCTGTCGATGGGCCTCGCCGCGGCAACGGCGATGTTGACCGGCTCGATTGCGATTTCGATCAGCGTTATCAAAATCGGTACCGGTCGTACGATCTTTACGTTCTACCTCGCGATCGCGATTTACCTGATTACGGTTTACGCGCTCGGCTCGTGGTCGTTGTTAATTCCGCCCGAAGCGCTTAGCGCTCCGGGTCGCATCGAGCGCATGAGCTGGCTCGCAGCGTTTCATCCGTTCCTCGCACTAAACGTCGTGCTCGGCGAAACCCCCGCGCCCGATATTGAAACGGTCGCGCACTACGGCTTCATCGCGAAGTATCTGCTCGCCTTTCCGCAGTATTGCTACATTGGTCTCAGCGTTGTGATTTCGGGCGTGCTGTTGGCGACGAGTTTCGGCTTCGTCCGGCGCAGCGCTCTCGAAGGTGAACCGACGTTCCTATCGCGCATCTTCCGGGGTAAGGCGATGGGTGCGGGTAGTTCCATTAATGAAGCGCAGGATGACGACGACCCGAACCAACCCGCCGTCGATGCACGCAGCCATCCGCCGCGCACGGTTAGCAAGAACCCCATCGCCTGGCGCGAGTCGGTTACCAGTGCCTCATCCACTGGCGGTAAGGCGTCACGCATTTTTCTGATGTCATCCGGCGTGTTGGTCGGCATCGTGCTGCTGATCGCGTACTTGCAAAAGTGGTTATCCATCGCCGATACGCGCGTGGCGTTGTTCGGTGTTGTGGCCGTCGAGTTTGGTATTACGCTCTTCGTCGCGACGACAGCCGCCGCGACATCGATGACGCGCGAGAAAGAATCGAACACGATTGAGTTGCTGCTCGCGACGCCATTGACGAGTCGCGACATCATCACCGGCAAAACCTGGGGCTTGGTGCGCGGTGCCGGTCCCATGCTGCTCGTGCCATATCTCACGGTGATGTTATTCGTGATCGTCGATCTGATCGGAAAGCTCGGCGGCTCGGGTCGTGAGAACGTGGTCAACCCGGAAGCGCTGTTGATGCTGCCGACGACGTTCCTCGCGTTCACCGCCTTCTGCGCGATGATCGGCCTGAACTATTCGATCAAGAACAAACGCACGATGGGGGCCGTGTTCACCAGCATGGGCATCGTCATCGCTGTTATCGCCGGTCTATCGACCTGCGCGTATTCGGTGAAAGGTTCGAGCGATGGCGCGGCGCTAACGGCAGCCTTCATGCCGCTCGGCCCGGTGACATCCTGCATGATTTCGTTGGCCCCCAAGATGGCGCTGGAAGATACGATGGTGACGACCTTCGGCCAGCCCACGGTTAACTACACGACCTGTCGTTTCGTCGCGTTTATCTCGGCATTTGTTGCGGCGCTGATATATTTTCTGATCGGCATCTATTTGCGCAACAGCATGGTGCGCTCATTCGATATGACGATTCGCAAACAGATGGCGTGATAGACGTCAAAAAATCAAAACGTCGAAATTCAAATTGAATCGTTACGTGTGGTTCAACACATTAGCCCACGGCCATTGGCCGTGGGCTAAATGGGCTACGAAGCGAAACGCTGCGGTGATTGTTGCTGACCTGATTTTCGTTGTTGAAGATCGCTTTACAGCAAGCTCGTCGGGTCCAATTCTGTTACTAAGCTGAATCCATCCTGCCCGTCGTCTGCGGCTTCGGGCGTAACGCTGCCGCCGTTGGGCACGTTGCCACCGCGTCCGCCGTCGCCGCCGGATGCGCCGCCGCCGCCACCCGCTTGGCGTGTGCCGCTCGTTACATCGGTACTGGTGCCGCCCGCGCTACCGCCGCTAACGTCGACCGTGCCATCGTTCATCACCATCGGCGCGAGCATGTGCACGATACCGCCGCCACCGCCGCCGCTGGGGCCTTCGTTGCTATCGCTGCTTTCGCCATCGCCGCCGCGCGCCATGATGTCGCCGTCATTCACCACGGCCGTCATCGACGCGAGAATGATCTGACCGCCGCCGCCGCCACCGCCCGCGCCTGCGCCGCCGTCGGCCATCATGACGGCACCTTCGGCGTTGGTGATCGTTCCCATCGCCAAGATGCGTACACCGCCGCCGCCGGCGCTGCCGACGTTACTGGTTGTACTGCCGTCGGTGTCGTCACCGCCCACCGCACCGCCACCGCCGGCGACCACGCCGACCGTCAAAAGCTGTCGTGACTCGAATTCACTAATACCTTCGCCGCCTTGCCCTGCCAATGCGAAGACGGTGTTGTCGCTCAGCTCCCCAGCTTGGGCGGCGCGCGTGCCAATTCCCGAATCGGGTGCCGTGATCTGCGTCGACAAATCGCCGCTCGTGCCCGGCCCGTCGAGCCCGGCAAAGCCGCCGTCGGCCGAGGTGCGCACCAACAGCGTTCCGTTGTTGGTGACATCGCCGGTTACGCGAATCGTCATGCCGCTCGGCACGGTCAGCGTCGCGCCCTCTTCGATCGTTAGGCTGGAGAATTGCAGATTGGTCGGTGCCGTCGCGTCGTCGTTCCAGTTTTCATCACTGCTCACGACCTTATCCCCGGCGGAGCCATCGCCATAGACGCGCAAGCTGCCGTCGGTCCCATCCATACCATCGGTGCCGTCCATTCCATCCATCCCCGGCGGCCCCATCATGCCGGTGTCCGAAACGCATTGGCCGCCAGTCAGGCATACGAGACCGGCAATGAGCAACGTGTGAATGAGTAGGGCATGGGTAACGGATTTCATAAGGTAATCTCTTCCTAAGGCGAGGCGATGCAACAAGGTTCGTTTGTGAAAACACACGGGCTCCCATTATACCGACCCAACTGCGAAATCGGTCGGTGCAGCAGGTAACACGCATGAACGCTAATGTCGGACCGCCAATTTTGAAGTTTTTTGACCGAAACCGGGTTGCCCCTGATTATGAAGGCCCCCGGCACGAGCGTGCCGAATTTTGCACCAACCTCGATGCGGCCCGAAGGGGTTTGCGACGATAACGCTTGGATCGTTAATGAAAATTGCACGCGATGGATTTCGAGAAATAGGCTTGGCGGTGTTGTTGTTGGGACCGTTGTTGGCGCTGGCTGTGTGGGCGGCAGTAACGCATTCGCCTTGGTGGTGGTTGGCGGCAACTGTGCCGGCGTTCTTCCTCGGCTTTACGTTGGCGTTCTTCCGCGACCCGCACCGCATCATCCCGCAGGAAGACGGCATCATGGTCTCGCCCGCCGACGGCACGATCACGCATGTCGAACGACTTCCCGCGACGTCCGAGATCGACGAACCCGTTTGGCGCGTCAGCATCTTTTTGTCGGTCTTTAATGTGCACATCAATCGCGCGCCGTGCGCCGCGACGGTAAAGGCTATTCATTACGCGCCGGGGCAATACCTCGACGCGCGCGACCCGAACAGCGCGCGCGACAACGAGCAAAACGCGCTGGTGATGCAGACCGAAGCGGAAGGCGCGACGATTCTCGTGCGACAAATCGCCGGCCTCATCGCTCGGCGCATCATCTGTCATGCAGGCGAGGGTACCACGCTACAACGCGGCCAACGCTTCGGTATGATTAAATTTGGCTCGCGCACCGATCTCGTGGTGCCGGTCGCGGCCGGCTACGAACCTACGGTAGAAGTTGGTCAAAAGGTGCAAGGCGGCGCGACGGTCATGATGCGCGAGGTAAAGGCCGACGAAAGCGCGTCATGAGTGAACGGGCACTCGTCACGGGCGGCGGCGGCTTTCTCGGGCGCGCCATTGTCGAACGTCTATTGAAACGCGGCGCTTCGGTGCGGTCGATCGCGCGTGGTGATTATCCCGAGCTTCGAGCGCTTGGCATTGAAACGATCCGAGCGGACTTAACCGACGCGACGGCTGTAACGAAGGCATGCGAAGGTGTTGATGTCATCTTCCATGTGGCCGCCAAGGCTGGCGTGTGGGGGCCGTATCAGGATTACCATAATGCCAATGTGATTGGCACCGAGGTCGTCCTCCAAGCGGCACGCCAATGCGATGTGCCTAAACTCGTCTATACCAGTTCGCCCAGCGTCGTGTTTCATCCGGGGGATTGCGAAGGCGAAGATGAATCGTTGCCGTATCCCAAATCGTATCTCACGGCGTATCCCGCGACCAAAGCCAAGGCCGAACGCGCCGTCCTCGCCGCCAACAGCAGCGGACTCGCGACCGTCGCATTGCGCCCGCATTTGATATGGGGGCCGCGCGACAACCATCTCGTGCCGCGCATCTTGCAGCGAGCAAGCGCCCTTCGGCGCATCGGCGGCACCAATAAAAAGATCGACTCGGTGTATATCGATAACGCGGCTGACGCCCACTTGTGCGCGGCCGACCGTCTCGCTCCCGACGCAGATTGCGCGGGAAAGGCCTATTTCATCACCAACGGCGAACCCTGGCTGCTTTGGGATTTGGTTAACGCGATTCTCGCTGCGGGTGGCAAGCCGCCGGTTACCAAGTCGGTGCCCAAGCGCGTGGCGCTGAGCGTCGCAACGATGCTCGAATTGATCTACGGCGGATTGCGAATCAAACGCGAACCGCGGCTAACGCGGTTTGTCGTGCACGAACTTTCGACCGCCCACTGGTTCGATATCTCCGCCGCGCGGCGCGATCTTGGTTATGAGCCGCAGATTTCGGTGGAGGCAGGTCTGAAAAGACTCGCCGGGTGGCTGCACGACCATCCCATCCAATAATTTCAAACCAAATGCCGTATCGGACGTATGCTGAATGCTGCTGACGTCCTCCATCCGCGCAATCGGTTTGCCCAACCGGTCACATGAATCGTAGCTTAAATCTGGGGAAGCCAGTCTATCTGTAGGGAACGGGTGGTATGAAGACTCAATCGATTTTCAAACGAATGTCGCGTCGCAATTTCATGGGCGCAATGGGTGCCGGTGCAGTGGCTGCCGGTTGTGCAACGGACGTCTTGCCGCCGGTGATTCCGCCGGATGGCGGTCAGCCGATGGGCCCGACCAATCCGGGGGGCGGCGGTGGCGTTGAGCCGGTTGCACCCGTCGAACCAACCGAACCCACGCAACCGATTGAACCGACCGAGCCAGGGTTACCGGCAGGCTTCAAGGCATTGTTTCTAAATCGTACGAGCTTTGGTGCGACGGAAGCCGAACAAGCGCGCTACGACGAGATCGGTTACGAAGCATATCTCGAAGAGCAGCTCAATCCCGGCTTGATTGCTGAGAATGATGTCGAGATCAACTCGCTACTATCGCCGCTTTGGACGTTGACGGCCACGCCGACCGAATTGCTGCAGACCAACTTCGCGCAGGCTTGGAACAACGTTCTCACGCATCTCGCCAAGGCGCGCTTGATTCGAGCAGTCAAAAGCCGACGGCAGCTGCAAGAGCGCATGGTCGATTTCTGGCTCGACCATTTTAATATCCAAGCCGCCAAAACGCCCTTTGTTCGATATCAGGCGATTCAGTACGAACGCGACGTGATTCGACCGTTCGCGTTCGGCAAGTTTCGAGACCTATTACACGCCGTCGCGAAAAGCCCGGCCATGACGGTGTATCTCGATAACTTGAGCAGTTCGTGGAACGCCCTTAACGAAAACTATGCTCGCGAACTGCTGGAACTGCACACGGTCGGTTTGAATCAGGGTTACAGTTTGCAAGATATTGTCAATGTCGCCCGCGCCTTTACGGGGTGGCGACCGGTCAGCAACGCGACCAACGAACCGCCGGATGGCATGTTTCAACTCGGCTTTGTGTCGTCGTTGCACGATCCCAATTCCAAGCTGGTCATGGGAATGCCGATTCCGTCGGGCGGTGGGATCGAAGATGGCGAAGCCGTCCTCGATCACTTGGCGGGCCATCCGAATACGGCGATTCATATCGCACGCCGCTTGTTGACCTACTTCGTGACGGATAATCCGTCGACCAGCATGGTCTCCGCCGTCGCCGAAGTCTTCTACGAATCGGACGGCGACATTCAAGAGACGATGCGGGCTGTGCTATCGGTCGAGAATCTGCAACAGGCGACGCCACAGCTCAAACGTCCGCTTCACTACGTAGCGGGCATTTTGCGGCAAACCTCGGCCACAATGGATTCCAACGCCGCGATCGATCGAGTTCTCGATGATATGGGGCATTACCCGTACGCATGGATCACGCCCGACGGCTATCCGCTCGATAATACATTTTGGGCAGGTGGCATGCTGGATCGCTGGAACTTTGCCTACAAGCTGGTGAAGGGCGAACTGGCGGGTCTTAACTTACCGTTGTCAGCCACACTGGCACCCGGCGTGAACACCGATCCGGCGCAGGTTGTGGATTATTGGAACGAGCGGTACTTGATGGGGCGCATGTCGTCGAGCGAACGCTCCGCATTGATCAACTATTCCAATAACGTGCGCAATGGCTCTGCGTCGGGTGACGCAGAGCTATTCGGGATGCTGCTTACGGTCCCGTCGTATCAGACCGTTTAAGGTCGGCGGCCAGTGAAATTATCTCGTTGCCATTACTATTCGAGATGGAAAAGTAACATGAGCGAATCAAGCCACCAAGCATGTGACGACTATCGAAGGGCGGAGCGGCGCCACTTCATGCGCACGGCGGGTCGTATTTGTGCGTTAGGGGCGTTAAGCGGTCCTACTTGGTTGCCGAAGATGTCGTTTGCAGACAGCCACGATTCGTCGTCAGACTTGATCATTCAAATCTTCCTACGCGGCGGTGCCGACGGCATGACGATGTGCGTTCCGTTTGGTGACGCCGACTATTACACGGTGCGACAGTCGCTGGCGATTGCCGATCCGTCGTCGATGTCAACCAACAAGGCAACGGACTTGGACGGTTTTTTCGGTTTACCGCCGGCTCTGGCCGGTCTCAAACCGATGTGGGACGCAGGTGAATTCGCTATTGTTCACAACACAGGGTTCTCCTTTATTGATCGCTCTCACTTTAACGCAATGAGCTTGATCGAACGCGGCACGGTTAACCCCGGAACCAGCACTGGTTGGTTGGGGCGGCATTTGCTGTCGCGGAATCTGTCGCCGGCTGACCGCATCTTGGCGTTGGCACCGCAGGGTAACATGCCGACGACCTTGTTTGGTGCGCCGCAGGCCGTGGTGATGGATGACATCGATGCGTTTGGTTTGGAAGGCAACTGGGATTTCCCTGCCACGCGCATGCCGTTTCTGGAATCGGTGTATAGCAACAGCGTAGATGTTCTTAAGAAGAGCGTTGAAGCAACTGTCGGCACACTGGATCTCATCGGCAGTCTGCAAGCTGGTTACAGTGGACCTGCGAATGGTGCCGCGTATCCCAACCACGATTTCGGTCGGGGTATGGAAACGATCGCGCGCGTCGCTAAGGCGGATGTCGGGTTGGAAGCAGCCTGCATCGATTTAGGCAATTGGGATCATCACGGTAACCAAGGCCCAATCGACGGCGATATGGCATTCAAGATGCAAACGCTTGCTGATGGGCTAATCGCGTTCCGCGATGACATGGGATCTCGCTTCGACAACACCACTGTGGTCGTGTTATCCGAATTTGGCCGCCGTGTGCAACAGAACGGCAGCAAGGGCACCGATCATGGTACTGCGGGCACGATGTTCGTGCTCGGCGGCGGCGTCAACGGCG
The DNA here is from genome assembly GCA_030432035.1 of Phycisphaerae bacterium. GTDB lineage: Bacteria > Planctomycetota > Phycisphaerae > UBA1845 > UTPLA1 > ECT2AJA-110-A. The sequence goes on along the minus strand of JAUIHO010000001.1, from coordinate 1,465 downwards.
GACAGGTGTATGCCGATTGGGTTGGGCTCGACCCTTCTGAGTTGGAGGACGGGATCGATCTACCGATCACGATCGATTCACGCGATGTGCTCGGTGAGATTTTACAAAAGCGTGCCGGCAACACCAATCTGTCGACCGTGTTTCCCGGGCACACGATGGACTTTCAGAACATCGTGACGGTGGCGTAGGGGCGTTCGTGTCGTCTTACGTTGATGGATAGGATCGTCTTATCGACTGACGTCTTGATACCAATTACACGGCGGCGTCTCTGATGGATACCGGTTGACTACATCGTTTCTCCGCTTTAACCAGAATTAAACGTCATTCGCCGCTCTAGCGATTGACTTAATATCGCGCTTCGCCGTACAAAGCGCGGCGTGAAGATATTTTGCATCATCAATCCCGCGTCCGGTCAGGATCAGCCGGTGCTTGCCGTGTTGAACCGCGCCTTTGCGGCCGCAAATGCCGAATGGGATGTGCACGTCACCAAATCTGCGGAAGACGCGCGCAGCGCCGCGCAACGCGCGGCTGAAACATCCGACGTCGTCGCCGTATACGGTGGCGACGGTACCGTTTCCGAAGTCGCGAACGCATTGCTCGGCGGTGATAAACCTTTAGCACTGTTGCCAGGTGGAACGGGTAACGTCATCGCGCAAGAGTTGGGCGTGCCGCTCGAATTGTCCGAGGCGGCGGCGTTAGCGTGTTCGTCAAATGCACGGCGCGTGTCGATCGACGCGATGATGTTGCGCGACCGGGCATACTTTCTTCGAATCGGTGTCGGCGCTGAAGCGGCGGCCATCGTCGGCGCGACGCGCGATCGCAAGGACGAACTTGGCTGGTTCGGTTATGTACTCGGCACGCTCGATGCGATACGCGACGCGCAGCCGATTGCATTTCGTTGGCGCATGGACGACGCCGAGTTCGGCGGTGAGGCCGTCGCATGTATGGTCGCCAATATCGGCCGCATTGGTCGCGGCGGCTTGCGTTTCTCTGAATCCATCAAAGCCGATGATGGTTTGCTCGATGTGCTCATCATTCGCGATTCACGATTGAGCGCGGTGGGGGCCGTCACGGCGAGTGCGTTTGGTGCGGAGCCCGAAATGGGTGACGTATCGGTCGGTTTGACGGATCTTCCCTTCCAGCGATTTCAATGCCGACAAATTCGGATCGAAACCAATCACAAGGTGCCCGCTCACGGCGATGGTGACTCGATCGAATCGGCCCCGTTTGAGATCGCGGTCCGTCCGCAGTGTTTGCCGGTCCTGTTGCCGCCGACCAGCGCGTGGTAAGCGCAAACCGTACGGTACCCAAATCACCAATAAACAGACCTCATACCGGCGTTGGGCGTCGCGAGGATTCCCGCGTGTCAATCGTCGGGCGGCGCGTTAGGCTTTGGCGGCTTCCATCGCGCTAAGGTAACGCTTCATGACGGCCGCCCGTAGCTGGCGACAATTCCGACTCACCA
>JAUIHO010000183.1 GCA_030432035.1 Phycisphaerae bacterium | reverse complement strand
CGGCATTCTGGAGACCCTCTCGTGAGTACCACGGAAACGATAACAACCGGCGCAATGCGTTTGCGCTCTGCTCTTGATGCGCGCAGCGACGATGATACGTGCGCCCTCGTCACCTATCTGATGGCGGGTTACCCCACGCTCGAAGATTCGCTGCAGCATATTCGAACCGCCGCCGCGTCGGGCGCTAATGTCATCGAGATCGGGATTCCGCATTCCGATCCGATTGCGGATGGGCCGCTGATTCAAGAGGCCGCCAACGTCGCGCTCGAGAATGGATTTGAGTTACCGCAGTTGATTGCCGCGTTGCAGAACGAGCCGTTAACGGTTCCGTATGTGCTAATGTCGTACATCAATCCGCTGCTGGCCTACGGTCGCGACGAGTTGATGGCCGACTTGCAGGCCAGCGGTTGCTGCGGGCTGATCGTGCCCGACCTCCCCTTGGAAGAAGCGCTACTTTGGGCCAAAGCGGCCCGCGACCAGGGACTCGCGTTGGTTCACCTCGTCGCGCCGACCAGCACTGATGCGCGATTGCGAGCCGTCATGACGGCGGGGGATGGCTTCGTTTATGCCGTTAGTGTTGCTGGTATTACGGGCACACGCGATGTATTACCCAATCATATCGCTTCGTACCTTCAAAAAATAAAGACATTTGGCGATTTACCTGTCGCCGTTGGGTTCGGCATATCGACGCCGGCCCAAGTTGCCGCTTTGCGACAATTGGCAGACGGCGTGGTCGTCGGTAGCCGATTGATTCGCGCCGTTCGAGATCAGGAAAATTTGGCGGAGGTCGTTGCCGATCTTGCTGCCGCCACCGAAGGAAATACCCCATGATTGTTCAGATGAACCACAACGCATCCCCAGCGGATGTTGCGATGGTCCGTAAGAGGGCCGAGGAGTTGAGCATGTCACTCGTCGATTTCTCGGATGAAATTACCTTGCGTTTGGTGGTGCCGGGAAAGCATGACGTCCGTTTAGCGCGAGCGTTTGCTGAGTTAAATGGCGTTAATGAGGTGTTTGCCACCGAGCCGGGGCATTGTCTAACCCATCGCGCCGTAAATCCTGCCGGTACGGCCATCAATGTGCGCGGGAACACGGTCGGTGGCGATCTGCCGGTTGTGATCGCCGGCCCTTGTGCCGTCGAGTCGTACGACCAGATGATGCAAACGGCAGTCGCGCTGGCCGAATTGGGCGTCTCGATTCTGCGCGGTGGTGCGTTTAAGCCGCGTACCTCGCCCTACGATTTTCAAGGTCTCGGTGAAGAAGCACTGCATATTCTCGAACGCGTCCGCGCCGAAACGGGCATGGCGTTTATCACCGAGGCGACCGGCGTCGGATGTTTCGACGCCGTCGAATCGGCAGCCGACATTGTACAAATCGGCGCACGGAACATGCAGAACGTGGAACTGTTAAAGCGGGCGGGGCGTTCGCATCGTCCGATTCTGCTCAAGCGTCACTTCAGCGCGACCATCGATGAGTTTCTGCACGCCGCCGAATACGTAATGGCCGAAGGCAACCGCAACGTGATTCTTTGCGAGCGTGGCATTCGGTCGTTTGTGGATCATGCCCGTTTTACGCTCGATGTGGCGTTGATCCCCGCACTGCAGGCGCGCACCCATCTTCCGATCTTGGTCGACCCGTCCCACGCCGCCGGCGATCGGCATTTGGTGATTCCCTTGGCGCGGGCAGCACTCGCCGCCGATGCAGACGGTCTGCTCGTGGAGGCGCATCCATGCCCCAACGAAAGCGCGTGCGATGCGCGACAGGCGTTGAACTTTGACGACCTAGAAGCGTTGATGCGCGAAATCGAATATCCACCCTTCATGACGACGGCGGCCTTAGCGGCAGAGGTGCCCGCATGACGGTTGTAAATCCGACTGCCGAACGCGTGATGCACGAGGCGCATGCAATCGTAGACGCGTCGCCCTTGGCCGTATATCGATCGCTTTACGGTGACGAACGCGCCACGTTTCTGTACGAATCGTTGCAGACCGACGGCACGCGGGGGCGTTATTCGTTCCTTGGCGGCCGTCCGTTGGCGCTCGTTGAAATCAATGACTCGGGCATCGTGATTGCATGCAACGGGGAATCGCGGATTGACCGGCGGACGCCAAATGATGTACTTCGCGAGCTATTGCAAACGCTGCCTCCGTTGCCGAGCATCGAGCCATTGGCAGGCGGGCTGATCGGCTTCTTCGCCTACGACTACGTAAACTTTTTGGAAGCGTTGCCGAATACCAATCCTGATGAGTTGAACATCCCCGCCGCACGGCTCATGTTGCCGAGCGAGTTGATCGTATTCGACCATCAGGAGCATACCGCACAAATGGTCCTCATCGGCGCGGCTGCCAACGAAGCGCGGCGCGATGAAATACTCGCGGCGCTGCAACGCGCGGATTCTGAAACCGACGCTGACGCGAACGCGACGACAGCCGGCGAACCCGACGATGTCAACGAACCGTCGCTGCGCGCAAGTATGGACCGCGAAACCTATAAGGTGGCCGTCGCACGTGCCAAGGAATACATCTTCGCGGGCGACATCTTTCAATCGGTTATCTCGCGCCGTCTGTCGTTCGATCTTGCCGTACCACCGATCGATCTCTACGCCGGCCTGCGCGAGACCAACCCTTCGCAGTACATGTATTTCCTGAACTTTGAGGATTTTCAGGTGCTCGGCTCATCGCCCGAACTGCTGGCGGAGAAGCGTGGCAACCAAGCGCGCGTTAGGCCCTTGGCCGGTACGCGACCCCGCGGATGCGATTTGACCGAAGACATCGCTCTAGAACACGAACTTTGCGCAGACGTGAAAGAACGTGCCGAGCATATCATGCTGGTCGATCTCGCCCGCAACGACCTCGGACGCGTGTGCGAATTCGGAACGGTTCAAACGACGAATCTACTCGAAGTCGAGCGCTACGCACGCGTGATGCACTTGGTTTCGAACGTCGGCGGCATGCTCCGCGATGATTGTGACGCGTTCGATTTGTTCGACGCCGCTTTTCCAGCGGGCACAGTGTCTGGCGCACCCAAGATTCGCGCGATGGAAATCATAGACGAACTCGAACCCACTCGCCGCGGTCTGTATGCAGGCGCGATCGGTTACATTAGCGCGACGGGCGACATGGACATGTGCATTGCGATTCGAAACATCGTCGTGCGCGACGGCGTCGGACATATTCAGGCGGGGGCGGGCATCGTGGCAGACTCCGATCCGGAAGCGGAATATCAGGAGACGTTAAACAAAGCCGGCGGTATGTTGCGTGCGATCCGCGCCGCGGGAGGGCGGGCGTGATACTCGTTATCGATAACTACGATTCGTTTGTGTACAACCTCGTGCAATACATCGGCACCGCGACAAGCGAGATCGACGTACGCCGTAACGACAGGATCACACTCGATGAGATCGATAGCTTAGACCCGAAGGCGATCGTCTTATCACCGGGACCAGGGCGACCGGAGGATGCGGGGATATGCGTTGACGTCGTGCGAAGATTCGGTGGCGCGATTCCGATATTCGGCGTGTGTCTCGGTCATCAGGCGATTGCCGCCGCATTCGGCGCGACCGTCCGTCGAGCGGCTCAACCGTTGCATGGAAAGACGTCGAAGGTGCATCACGACGGAACCGGTCTGTTCACCGACGTCGCGAGTCCGACCTGCGTTACGCGTTATCATTCGCTTGCGGTCGAGGATGATGACCTTCCCGACCCATTGCAGGTAACGGCCCGCGCCGAAGACGGCACTATCATGGGATTGCGTCATCGGGAAATGCCAATCTTCGGATTGCAGTTTCATCCCGAGTCGATCTTGTCGGAAGATGGCCCGCGCCTGATTCAGAATTTTCTTCGGATGCACGGTGTCGCGAACAAGGTGCCGACAGCGTTGCAAACTACCGGGCAACAAATCGTTGGTCTTGCCGATAGCGATTGATCGATCGCATGCGTCAGTCGTAAGGGGCCAGCGTTGCAACAGGGGCATATCTGCAGGGGTAACGCAGACGCCGCGTCTAGCGATCGTTTCGGTCGGAATGCCTGTAAACTCGGTGGCTAGCCAAACTTGCATCACCGCTTGATACGCTGAGTTCCTCCTTACTTGGCGTGGGTGGGCGGTGGCTCGAACCTAACGGAATTTTCCTTTACCTAGCCAATTCTGCGGACTATATTTTCCCATCAGATCCCACCTCCGGCTTGGGGTCTATCGTCCACACGCGTTTCGCGTAGCCCTTTCCGGAAAGTTGAGTTGGACTGCAATCTGCTTCGTCGCATAGGCGAAGCATCGGAATTGGCTGGTGTCAGCCATGACGTTTTGGGGCCTCGCTTTCTTGCAAGGAGTTGTGCCATGTTCGAAAACTTTCTCACGTTTCCGGTTCGTTTGCTTGGGTTCCTGTTCACCTTCCCGCTTCGGGTGCTCTTCGATATCGATTTCGATTGGGGCATTCGCTAACTGACGGCCCAACCTTACGAACCCGGCAACCAGCAGGAGGCACTCGGTCCGACCGAGTGCCTCTTTTTGGTGGCCCTTGGTCGTCGAAGCGGTGCGGGAAGCGTTAAGCCTCGACAGGTCGGCGTTTTCCGGCGAGAATGCGAGATTCGATACCCAAGAGGAGGCTGCGATCGGCTCATGAAAGTAGATACGATGCTCGCTCAAGCGGATGAGCAGAATTGGGATGGGTTGGAGTCGGAATGGCTCAAGGCAGTTGGGGATTCATCGGCAACGCCCGATCAGTTGCTGCCCGTCATCGACAAGGTGGTGGATGCGGGCCAAAACAAGCTCGCTGAAGACATGGGCTGGGCGTGGCTCTCCACCATGAAGGAAAAGCATTCCGCTCAGGATGCCCTTCGCCTCGGTCGCGGCCTGCTGCTCCGCCTGCCAGATGGCGAGCAACTGCGCGACGAGATCCTCCAGCTTTACACCGAAACCCACAAAGAACATCCCAAGCTCGATACCTGGGTGGATAAGAGCGGCCTCAAGGGCAGTATGTCCGTCCGCCGTGCCCTGCGCTTCCTCGAAGTCGGACTACGCCTCGAAGAAGGCGCGTATCTGCTCGACCGCACCGACGATACCGCCGGTCAAATTGAAGAACTCGATCTCGACGAAGAAGAAGCCGTCGTAAAGGTCGGGCGGCGCACCAAGACGATGCCGCTGAAAGACCTCGTCGCCGACTTCGATGTGGTGGACGAACACAACTTCCACGTCATGGAGCAAATGCATCCCGAGCAGATCAGCGATTTGATCGAAGCCAACCCGCTCAAGCTTGCCGAGGGCATCGTTCGCTCCTATCGCAACAAGATCGACCGCGACGAGATCAAATTGCTCCTCGTCCCCAAACATATGGATACCAAGAAGTGGACCGACTTCTGGAGCAAGGTGCGGGCCGGTTGTAAAAAGTCCGAACACATGCGCGTCGAAGGACGGTCGCCGACGTTTTTGATTTACGATCCGGTGGGGCAAACGGCCGAGCAAGAGATCGGCGCGACTTTCTCCGACGCCACCACGCCGCGCCATTGGCTCGAGATCTTCGATAACTATCTGCGCGAAGTGGCCCATCGCGGCACCAAGCCCGACGAAGGCTTCATCAAGAAGCTCGAACTCACGATCAAGAGCGAAGTCCAACGCTACCAAAAGCATGGAGAAGGCGGCCATGCGTTCGCGACGGCGCTCGTCATCGAACGCATCGAAAAAGAGGAACTGCCGATCGACGATTCGGTAAAGGGCCTCGCCGGTAAGATGCTGGAAAAGGCGGATAAGCCTGTGCAGCTAGTCGCCGGCATTCCCGATGCCCGCCTCTGGCCGCTCGCCTTGGACTGCATCGAGCGCTCGTTGCCGGAAAAATGGCCCGAAGTCTTCGCCGAACTGATTCTCTACGCTCCCGCCGGTCAAATCGACAGCATCATCAAACGCATCGAAAAAGAAGGTAAGGGCGAATTGATCAAGCCGGTCATCGATCGCGCTATTGCCGACCCCGGTCGCTATACCGACGCGTTTATGTGGGTTTGGAAGGGCCCGTCGATTAAAACGGATCTGAACCTGCCCGCCGCTTTGGAACTTCTGAATGAAGCACTCGCCATGTGCGGCCCCGCGCGTCATTCGCAGGGTAAGGCAGGCGGCCAATCCGAAAACGAAATGCGCGCTCGCGTGCGTGCCGGTTTGTCGGCCAAGGGTTATTCGCGGTACATGAGCGTGCTCAGCGAAATCAACCTCGCGTTGGCTAAAACGCTACGCCGTCAGATCGAGCGCGCCGAAGGCCTCGGCCCCAGCGTGCAGGGCGAAATGCTCAACCGCCTCACGCGTGCCTTCCCCGATATTTACGTCAAGGTCGAAAAGACCATGTGGGAAGACGATTCGGTCTTGTACTTCACCGAGCAAGGGTTGCGTCAGCGCGAATCGGAACGCGACGATCTCGTCAACGTGAAGATGCCCGAAAACGCCCGCGCCATCGGCGCTGCGGCTGCCTTGGGCGACTTGAGCGAAAACTCGGAATACAAATACGCCCTCGAAGAACGCGACTTGCTCCGCGCACGCTTGGCGCAGATCAATAGCGAGCTGTCGATCGCAAAGGTTCTCAAACCCGAGATGATCGCTGCCGATCATGTTAGTGTCGGTCAGAAGATCACGCTGAAACCTGCCAACGGCGACGCACCATTCGACATTCGCATTATGGGCGTGGGTGATTCCGATTCGGATACGCGAACCTACGCCTATCAAACGCCGATCGCAATGCAAATCCTCGGCGCGAAGAAGGGCGGGACGGTCACGCTGGCGTTCGACGGTAAGAATGAAGTGTCGTACGAAGTCACGGCGATAGAATCAGCGATCGATTAATCACCTAATTGCAAGAACTCGTGAAAATAAAAAAGGCGGGCACTAGTCCCGCCTTTTTTTATTGAGTTTTTCAATCGCCTATAGCAAGCTCATCGCCTACCAAGGATATTCAATTTTCGGCTCGTTGTTCTCGCCGATGGCATCGTCTTCAACGCACCCAACGAGCGTGAGTTCGTCGGTCACGATTTCGGAACGTGTTACGCGAAACGCATCGCCAAGAATATCCCAACGATCCCGATCGAAGCGGCGAATGTTGATGCGTTCGCCGATCTTGGGTGCTTGCTCGGCTTTGACCATAAAGCCATAGCCCGACGGCGAACGGTCGATGGTCCAGCCTTTGAAATCTTCAAACTTGCCGGGGTGTTTCCAGCGGATCACGTCGTCACTGGCCAGTCGGACTTCGCGGCGGCGTTCGATGGTCGCGTTGGTGCTCATGCAATAGGCCTCCCGGGGCGGCGTCGCGCCCGCTGTCGTCGTTATCGGTGGCGGGGGGAGGCGGGTTGAGGTTTGCGTCCGACAATTCGGCCCAGCGGTTTATCAGACGTCGATGCTCGTCGGAAAACGCCGTTCCACATTCCGGGCATCGGCCCGATTGGTTTCCGATCAGGCTATAACCGCAGGCGTGACAATGCGTCGCGCGCTCGAATAGATAGGCTTCAAGTTCGGCTTCGATTAGCACCCTCGACTTGCGATGCAGCCAGATCGAAATGCCCAGCAACACGATCAACGCGGCCAATGATGGTGCCGGTCCAAACCGCGCCACGCTGCCGCCTGCCAACGACAGCCAAACGATCATCAATGCGGCCGCTTGATGCTTGCGAATCACGGTTCGTTGGGCGTGGTTGTAGGCGTGATGCTGTGACCTGGCGTCACCGAATTCGCGCAACAGCGGAAAGGCGCGTACGCGCCGACCGGTGATGTCGACGTACATGAGTTGTTTCCATTTCGAACCACCCATACTCGATGATATGCACCGAAGGCCCAGTGGTTTCGAGGGCGGCGCAAAAAAACACCGACCCGAGGGCCGGTGTCTTTAAGAAGTACGCACGGGTTAAATGCCGTGGGGTCGTAAGCGAGTGGTCAACTCCCTCTCCCTCGAAATGAAAGGGAAGGGGTGAGGGTTGCAATCTTTCGCAATCACCCCACGCACGCAGGCTACATCTTCATCGTGACCGTCTTCACTTCCGTGTAATTCTGCAACGCGTATTCACCCAGTTCGCGACCGATGCCGCTGCGCTTAAACCCGCCGAACGGTGCGGCTGCATCGAACACGTCGTAACAGTTGACCCAAACCGTGCCAGCACGAACGCCGTTACTGATCTTCAACGCCTTTTGAATGTCTTTGGTCCAAACGGCGGCGGCGAGGCCATACGACGTGCGGTTCGAGCGTTCGACGGCATCGTTGATATCCTTAAACGGCATGACGCTCATCACTGGGCCGAAGATTTCTTCCTGCGCGATGGTCATATCGTCTTTAACGTTGTCGAATACGGTCGGACTGATGAAGTAGCCGCGGTCGCCCACACGCGTGCCGCCGCAACGCATGTCGGCACCTTCCTTCTTGCCCGACTCGATGTAACCCATCACGCGATTGAACTGTTCTTCGCTAACCTGCGGGCCTTGCTCGGTCTTATCGCTGAACGGATCGCCCACGATGCGGTCTTCGGCCTTCTTCACGAGCCGATCGACAAACTCACCATGAATCGATTGTTCGACCATGAGACGCGAGCCGGCACAACAGCATTGACCTTGGTTGAAGAACAACGCGAAAAACGCGCCTTCGACGGCGGCGTCCATATCGGCATCGGCGAACACAATGTTGGGGCTCTTACCGCCGAGTTCGAGCGTGACGCGTTTGAGGTTGGTCTTAGCAGCAGTCTCCATGATCTTATGGCCGACTTCGGTCGAACCGGTAAAGGCGACCTTGTCGACATCGTTGTGGGCGGCGAGCGGCGCACCGGCACCGGGGCCGAAGCCGGGCACGACGTTGATCACGCCTTCGGGGTAACCCGCTTCGGCGGCGAGTTGTGTTACGTAAAGCGCCGTCAGTGGCGTCTGCTCGGCGGGCTTGAGAATGATCGAGTTGCCCATCGCCAGCGCCGGTCCCCATTTCCACGCCTGCATCAACAGCGGGAAGTTCCACGGGATGATTTGAGCGCACACGCCGACAGGTTCGTGCCGCGTGTAACAGAAGAACGGTCCGTTGATCGGAATCGTCTTGCCGTGGTTCTTGTCGGCCCAACCGGCATAGTAGCGATAGCACGCGATGGTCAGCGGAATATCGATGTTGCGCGAATCGCTGTACGGCTTACCGTTGTCGAGCGATTCGAGGCGGGCTAGTTCTTCGATGTTGTCTTCGATCAGGTCGGCCAGCTTATACATGAGATGACCGCGTACGGCACCGCTCATGCGCGACCAGGCGCTGTTGTCGAACGCCTTGCGCGCCGCGGCCACGGCGCGATTGACGTCTTCTTCTTGGCCCTCGGCGACGGCGCAAATCGGCTCGCCGGTGCTGGGGTTGATCGTGTCGAACGTCTTGCCGGAGGCGGCATCGACCCATTCGCCGTTGATAAAGCACTTGGTGTATTTAATATCGATGTCCTGAGCGTCAGGTGCAATAGCCATACAGAAATGCCTCCAATGGTTCTGCGCTGTTAGCGCGACAGTCGGACTTAGCCCCGCGCGATTGCAAACGCCCGCGCGACGAACGCCACGCGGCCGGGGCGACACGTGTGAATTTGGTGGGGATAGTGTAGCAGAGGGGGGAAGGGGATGCGAATGGGGGGGAGACGGAGGTGGCGGGACAGTATGACGGCTTCTGAAACTCCCTTTCTTGAGCTTCAGAAAGTAGATGAGGGAATTGAATTCGTGCAAACGCGCGCAAATTTTGAATTGGAGTGAATTAAGGCGCGCATGCAAGGTGGCTTAGGCTTGCAAGGCGCGGCGAATAAGTTATTACCCTCGCAAATTTCGTAATCGTGCAACAGTTCGATCCCCTTCAACGGGAACCGGGGCGAAAGACGCTTCTCAATTTCTCGCTAAGCGAAATGATGGAGCAAAATGTGTCGAAGTTTGGGCGTCCAAAAGAATTCAGGAAGCGGCATCGCGATATGTGGTTCGGTTGGGCAAACGAGAATCGGCATCAACGGGGTAATGAATCGTCGTTGGGGTAAGTGCTTTCGAAAAAACATTGTGGTAGAGATTTTGCAGGGCAGTTCCGGGCTAAGCTGATCGGGCACAGCAAGCCCGTAAACACGAATGAGTTCGTCGGTTAAATAGTGCGCAATACCCTGAAGGCTCGGTTCCATCGGGTTGGTGCCTTTAAGTGCATAAAGACGTGCGGATATCTCCGCCAAGTAATACGGTGTGACCGCTTCTGATAGCGTAAGTGAATAAACCAGTTCCCCGGGGCAATTCCCATTGCCAACTTCAAACATCATTTGGTTGACTTGAATTGCATAGCCCCATGTTACGATCCCCTCACGAATTAACCGTTTCTGATGTCGAAAAATAATGTTGAGGTCGTCGGAACGGTTTAACCATAACCACCATGGCTTTCTTAGCCTTAGTTGCGAGCGATTTGCTCGCGTCAATTCTCGAAGTGGCATGCCGAGATTCCGACGGATGTTTTCCATCTCTTGTTCCAGCACTTGCAGGGGATCCAATACCAGGTCGGGTATTCGTTGGTCGCGAATCATTTTAGCTGTTTCGGTTTGTGGCTTTGATACAAAGGCTCGTTATTAAGTAGTGCCACGCCGCCGCCTGGTTAACTATTGGGCTTCGAGCATGGCGTATTGCAACATTCCGGCGGCTCAAGGGATAGTTACGGTATCGGCACTTCGAGTCTTGGCAACTGGCACCTGTGCGCGACCATATAGTTTAGAAGAGTC